>CABVRQ010000114.1 GCA_902500695.1 uncultured Nitrospira sp.
ATGAGTGTAATGGACGCCGCATAGAAAAACGAGCAATCACGGCACCACGAGCTCCGATATGGCAGGTGACCATGGAGAGACCAGACCCCTCAAAAATTTTCGCCGCCCTGGCAGCTTAATTGGCTAGCAAACATACACTGGCAATTTGGGGCAAACACCACTTCGGCATTTTCAAATATCCCGGTTCACACATTCTGTCCATTTACTTGAGACCCACTAGATTTCTTTAAGACTTTTCCTATGAGAGAACCCAACTCAGTAAGGTCATGTGGTTTTTTTAGCACCGCCTCGAATCCAGAGTCTAACGCTTGCCTTCGAATCTCCTGATTGAGACTCCCTGTCACCAAGACAAATGGCGGACAGCAACCATTCCCAACATATTCAAGATTTCTCCGTAACTGAATCCCGTTCATCACGGGCATTTGGAAATCCGTCATGACGAGGTCATAGTGACTCATTTGAATATGGGTAAAGGCCCAGGCCACTTCCGAAACCCGACTGCATAAATACCCCTCAAGTTCCAAGTATGTTTGATACAGCTCCAAAAGTTGGTGGTCATCATCAATGAGCAAGATTCGCTTTGTGTGGCCTCCAGACCCCGTGCTGAGGAACTTCTCCTGCCGATCTCCAACAGGCAACATTTCCAAAGAGTAGCTTTCAAGCATAATGGCTCTCATCAGGTGAAGGAAATTTTCCCAAGCGTCATATGTTTTTCCATCTATGCCATCCCCCCCGAATTCCGTCAGCACATGCAACAGGGCATAAACGACGGGAGGGTAATGTTTGTTTTTAATCCCATACCTTTTGTGGCGTTCCCCTAACTGAACGAGTGTAGAGCGTAATTCTTGAGGGTTTTCCATGCCCAAAACGAGAGTGCGCAATCCGCTGAGAAACGCCGCATGTTGTTGCGATAACTGACTCTGAGGGAAAAAGGTCTGAAATTCTGGGAATTTATCAAACAACACTTTATAAAATCGAGAAACCATCTGCTCGCCGTGAGCGGCTAATATCTCAAAACTTTCTTGGATTCGTGATATATCAGAAGTGGGAATTCCCGTTGAAATATGCAATTTACCATTCTTCATGGCTTCCTTTCTGAGGATAAAAATCCTTCCTGGGTTCACAGGTTTCTAATGAAAGAGTCGCAGACATTTATCGGTCAATTCGTCTGGAGCGATCGGTTTGATGAGAAAGTCCATCGCTCCCTTAATAATGGCAAGCTGCAGTTCCGATCGGTGTTCGGTGTCCGACATCACGATCACCGGCGGAAGTGTTGAAGACTGTGCTAATAGTTCCAGCATAAGAATCCCCCCCATGACGGGCATATATAAATCGAGTAATACGCCATCTACGGAGTGATGGTGGAGAACGTCAACCCCTTCCTTCCCATTGGCAGCAGTGAGAACCTCAAACCCCAGAGCATTCAGGCGATCCCTAAGGAACAAGCGGACGTCCGCATCATCGTCGACAATGAGAATGCACTTTTGGCTATTCATTGGCAGTGAGCAGATGGAGAAATTGTCTATTCAATGGCGTTCCGCCGCCTGAATAAACGGGTGAATATGGAATGATTGACCACAACAATTCCTTTACTGAATTTCCTTCGCGTGAGTGGTCGTCCCGTGATCGTGGGTCGGACCTTGATGAATTACCGCGTGATCGGGAATGACGACAATTTCGCCCTTCATGATGGGATGAAGCACGCAATAATAGGAATACCGACCGGCAGGGAGTGAAGGAATGGTGAATTCCTGACCGGGTTGAATGGCACCTGTATCAAATGCGCAAGTCCCGGCTCCTCGACAACCGTCGTGCGTCAAGCTGTGCGGGGAGGAAGTAGGATTCACGACGTGAATCGAAACTCCATCAGGGACAATGGCCAGAGCGGGGTTATAATACGGTGCCCAATAGTCCATTGAGACGTTCACATCTGGAGGTTGCGTGGATGCCCAACCAGAGTTCAAAGTGAACAACAATAGGAGAGAACATCCAATTTTAATTAGAGTCGTAGCGAATGTGGTCCCGTTCAGAATTTTCATCTGTTCACCTCACGGTTCATCCCTTGCTCGAGCTGATATTAAGCCTTCATACAAATAATAATTTCCAAATCCATAAAGAATCTATTTGATTTGCAATCCGTTCCAATAAAGATTTCATAAAGATTTCGGATGACCTCTCTTTCCGGCACCTGTAGAGACCATCAGGCCGTTGGGAAAATTAGATTTCCCTAAAATGACGTCTGACGGAAATTAAACAAAACCCACGACCAATTCGTGGTCTGCAAACCCCTTCCCTTGGAAGATTCCCGTACAAAGAAAAATCAAAAAGACAACGTGGAGAAAGGTGGAGACTTACAAGAGAAACGAGAAGGAGGGATGGCTGTTAAAGGAGAGGGAAATGCAAGGGACAATGACTGATAAGGAACACCTCACATGAAAACGGAGACAGTCAGGGTTTTCCTTCATTTTCCACAAAATCGGTGGCAAATCGATAGCCGACTCCAGGATCAGTAAGAATATATTGAGGGCGGGCCGTGTTTTTTTCCAATTTTTTTCTTAAATTTCCAATAAAGACACGTAAATATTGAGCCTGCTCACTATATCCCTCACCCCAAATCGCTCGAAGAATGGTTCCATGCGTCAAAACTTTTCCGGAATTCTGAATGAGGTACTTCAGCAGATCATATTCCGTCGGGGTTAACTTTACGGCCGTGTTTCGAATGGAGACATGACGACTCTCAAAATCGACCTGTAAATTTCCAAATGTGAACACAGGATCGTTACCAGAAATTGAGGAAGAACGTCGCAGGACTGAGCGGATTCTCGCCGTCAGCTCTTCCATGCTAAACGGTTTGGTCACATAGTCATCGGCACCTACTTCGAGAGCCTCAATTTTTTTAGCTTCTTCTCCAATCGCAGAAAGAATAATGATCGGGATATGATAGGTTTCACACAAATGCCGTGTGAGTTCGATTCCATCCATTCCGGGAAGCAGTAAATCCACGAGGGCCAGGTCAGGGAGGCGATGACTCATAATCTGGAGGGCCTCTTCTCCCGTTTCCGCCGTCAGAACCTCATACCCTTTTGCCTCAAGATTGACCTGCAATGAACGACGTATTTGCCGTTCATCATCAACCGCTAATATTCGAGATCCAAGAGCCATGGGTAGACCGATTACTCCTCTTCCCCGTCAAAAGTTATCATAGGGGGTGCCTCAGGGGTCGGCACCGTGAAGCTAATCGACACGACTCGATTCTGAGATTCGGCCCAAATTCGGCCGCCATGGGCTTCGACCATACCTTTACAGATCGCCAATCCCAGACCGGTACCACGAATGAGTCGTGTGCGCGGACCCTTTAGCCGATAAAAACGCTTAAAAATACTTGATAATTCCTCCTGGGGGATTCCTTCTCCTTCACTGGAGACCCGTACCTCCACCTGGTTCGGCGTCATTCGACCAACAATGCTGACCAAGGAATCAGGGGGAGAATATTTAATGGCATTATCTAACAGGTTGATCAGGACTTGCTGAATTTCCATTCCATCCACAAAAATAGGAGAAATTTCCTCCCCAAGGTTCACTTGCAGAGATCGGCTTTCCAATGACATTTCCACTCGTCTGATTGCGCCTTCGACCAAATCTTCCAATAAATGCCATTCCCGATGGGGAACCAGCGTTCCCGCTTCAACCTTTGACATGTCCAGAAGATTATCAACTAATCCATTTAAAAAATCGATTTCCTGATTAATGCCCTGGAGAAATTCCTGCTGCACCTTGGACGCATCCTGCCTGGAAAGTTCAATCAATCCGGCTATGGAAGCCTTGATGGCAGTAAGGGGAGTTCGTAGTTCGTGCGAAACCAAGGACAGCAGGGCTGTTTTCAGGGCATCACTTTGACGAAAGGCATCAACTTTTGCGGCTTCGCTTTTCCGCAAATTCTCCTCTACCTGTTGTCGTTCAAATCCATTCACGAATATTTCTCCGGCCATTTGGAGGAGCCTGATGTCTTCTTCAGACCAGGTCTTTTCATGCTTCACCGAATCGAACCCAAGAAACCCGAACAACTTTCCCCGAAATAACATAGGCACAATCACCAGTGATTGGATTTGCTGGCTCTGAAATAGCTGCTTTTCGGCACTCGCCTCAAGTGGAAGATTTTCCACGCTTGAAATTTGAAAAAACGGGCCGGAAATAAGACGTTCAGCAAACCAGGGTATGTCCTGCAATCGAAGCCCTTGAAGTCTTGTTATTTGAGGCTCAATACCCGTCTGGCACCATTCATGGGTATTGTTCATAGTCTTTCCGTCTTCCTCAAACACAAACACATAACTTCGATCCACCCCTCCGAAGGTGCCCATAGCTTCTAAGGCTCGATCAATCTCCGCATCCAAACTTTTTGGCCCAAGATTAATAAATTGGGTTGAAAGATTCGTTACGAGATTTTCAATTTCGATTCGATAACGTAGAGCCGTTTCTATCCTGGAGCGTTTCTGGATTTCATGTTCAAGTTCCTGATTGGCTAGTTTGACCTGTCTCGTCAAAAGAATTCCGAAGGGTATCACTAAGATACCGATCAGAGATTCCCAAACGATCATGTTCGAGATCTTTTCCTGGGAATTTTTGCTGTATAACTTTACGGCCTTGTTGGCGACTTCAATTAAGCGGATATTGACAGCCAAAAGCCCGTCTAATTCCAAAGAATATCCGGGATGATCGGATTGCGTGTTCAAAAAGATATCGGCCAGGTGCATGAATTCGCCCAAGAGTGTTTGTTGCTCATTTAATGCCTGTAGTATTTCCCTGGATGGAGGGGAAGGAAGGGCCACCGTTTCGCCACTCTCCGGGTTCATGACGGCTTGCCCACCGACGAGTAACGCATCCAGAGTTTGTGTCAACATCTTTTGGGTGAACCGGTAATCAGCAGGAATCCCTTGCGAAGTCAATAAAATTTCATTCATGAGTCGTTGAGACAACATCCGCTGTCGGCCAGCCAGATCCACCGTCACACTGTCGAGTTTTTGATTCTGAATTGTGGTGATCGTATAGAGCAGGATGCCGAACAAGGCTAAAATAAAGACCGTGGTGAGAACCATTAACGCTCGTCCAATTGATCCTGTTCCTAACCATGAACGTTCTGGTGGCTTCACGACACTCCATCCTTTGATGTCGACCCTGACTGTTCAATCCATAACATAAATGAATTTCAAAGGAATTTCCTGATTTTCTCATCATTCCTTAAACGATTCAATATTTTTCCAAACACATGGCTTACGGGTATGCAAGTTGCCGGTGCCCAGGAGGCTTTGGAAAAATCTTCCCTCCGACTCGATATTTTTGATCACACGATCTATACTCTGCCCCAGTAAGGAATCATTCGAGTCCCTACCCTCTTATTCCTCAGCTCACTTAATGCCAGTCCAAAACCTCATACGATTCCAGTTATTTCTCTATATCACTAAAGATTTCCAGGCGTTTCCCATCACGGCTGCCTTCTTTTTTGGAGAAATTCATGATTGAGCAATCTCAAATTCACCTAGACAGACAAAAGGAAAACGGCGCTCCCATTATCCTGGAAGATCCTGCGTCCCTTTCGTGGAAAACGCCCCTCACATCCGACTTAAGAAAAACCGGTCTTCATCCTGACAATTGGTATCCGCTCGCACGCTCCAGAGATCTGAAAAAAGGAAAAATGCTTGGAGTGTCCTTTGCCGGTGATCCCATCGTGTTGGTGAGAACCGTAACCGGAATGGTCTATGCGCTCGAAGACCGATGTGCCCATCGGCAGGTACCGCTCCATTGCGGAGTGGTGCATGGAGAGCATGTCCAGTGTGGGTATCATTCCTGGACGTTTGACCAGACAGGGCGATGTATGGGTGTACCCTATTTAGAAAAGAACCAACCACGGCCGGCAGGAGTGAAGAATTTCCCCTGTCGGGAAGCCTATGGGCTGGTTTTTGTATTTCCCGGCTCGGTGAGCAGAGTTGAAGAAGTTGGATTCCCGAATGTGTCCTTAGCCGGTGATCCGCAATATAAAACTCGATACCTTGACCGTCAGGTGAGTTGCCATTACTCCTTCATGCATGAGAATCTTATGGATATGAACCACCAGTTTTTGCACCGTCGACTGATGGGCGGGATCCGAACGGTCTTTCTGGAACTTCGAGAGCGGCCGCATGCCGTTGAAGTCGACTATACCTTCTCTCGAATCAAAGGCGCACAACCACTCGGAGAAAAACTCATCTTAGGACGTACCAAACCATCCGCAGATGGCCCGAAACATGATCTGATGACCATCTGTACCAATTATCCCTATCAAACGCTCCAGTTTTGGACAGCCGGGAGTACTCACCCAGCGTTAAATCTCTGGAATGTGTATGTTCCCATTGATCATGCCCAACGAATCAACCATACCTTTGGGTTGATGATGATCCGGAAACCTTCAATTCCCGGACTCATCCACCTTTTGTGGCCGTTTATTGTGTGGTTTACCGATGGAATCTTTGCCCAGGATCGGTGGATTGTTGAGGAAGAACAGAAAGCCTTTGATCGCCAGGGCGCGGACTGGAATCAGGAAGTTTTTCCTGTGATTCAGAGCTTAAGGAGCTTGTTGGGTCGAGAAGGCATTGCCTTATGAGGACTCTCCCTCTCATCCTGAAAAGGGTTTCCAAGTCGGCAGCCGGATTGCATCTTGAGCTTGCGTACTAGGTATCCGAAATTTGATCACGCCACGTGGGAAGGAGAGGATGCCTGTGCCTCATTCTTTTGAAGGATCTTGCGACAGGCTTCCTTGAGAGCTTTCAGATGAAACGGTTTCACAAAAAACCCTTGAGCGCCCTCCTGTAACAGTTGACGAAGGGCTCGTTCATCCGCTGCCCCGGACATCATCAGCACCGGCACCTGATGGCCCAACCATCGTAATTCATCCAGCATGGTTCGCCCATCCATAATGGGCATATCCATATCTAATAAAATGCCATCCACGCTTTGGCGGCTCGCGACGGCCAGCCCTTCCCATCCATTTCTCGCAACAAGCACTTCATATCCCCATTCCTGAAGGGCATGTTTTAATAGTCTGGTCACCGTTGGATCATCATCGACCACTAATAAGCATGGTCGGATTTCCTGGGTTACCACCTCATCAGAAGACAGACTCCCGGATGTGGTGTTGAGTTCCTGAAGGGTTTGAACACAAGTAGGGCAATAGGTATGCGCGAGGTCGATCTCAGAAAATTTGAGATGGTCCATAGATAAAAACGACGCCAAATTCCGCCTTTCTTTCGTGCCAACCTGCGCGGCAGAGGAATCCTGTTCCCGTTCACACCATGCGCACGTAGAGACGGATCGGGAAGAAGCCGGCGATAACGAAAGACATTGCTGTAACACCCTTGCCCGAGAGATGACTCCCACAAGATTATGATTGCGCACGACAGGCATTCTCTGGACATGTTCTTGCGTCATCGCATCCAACACCTTATTAAGGGGTTCATCCTCATGTACATACACAGGTGTGGTCATCGTGTCTTCGACTTTAAGATCATCAAGTGAATCCAACCGTGAAACGGCCTCGAACAGACGGAAATCTGACACGATCCCGAGAATTTTTTGTTCGGAATCAACGACCGGCCATCCACAATAATGACCGGAGAGGAATTGCAGCGCCAAATCGTTCTCGAATTTTCCACGGCTAAGTGGTAACGCTTTAGGATCCATTAAGTCTTTTGCCAATAGGGGGGACGAAGGCAGGTGGTTCATGAGAGGGCCTCTCTTTCAAACCGGTTTCAACCAGGAAACCATGGGTGAAGGGGGTAGGGATGAACCGATACAAACGATCGGACTAACCGAAAAAGGAACTATAGGAAAGAACTACAAATTTAATTAAACTAAAAGCAAAAACCAGACCAAACAAAATGGAATGAGTTTTAAAGGGAAAACCTCTTATATTTCATATGATAAATAGGAGACGGTTTCCCTACCCATAAAATTCCAGGAAGGGTTGACGTATTAAATAAACAAAAGCATTAGGCTAAATCATACAATCTGAGGTTTGGAACTTTCCCACCGACTAAAGAAAAAGGTCTGGAGCGCATCAGACTTTATAAAGGAATTTCGGAATGGTCGATTATATTCGGGAGGAGGCAAGCAGAAAATTTAAAGCCAATTTCCAACTCCTCCCCGTTTATAGCTAGCGATTCCGCTAAAGGGCATCTCGAGAACAAACGTTTAGCCACTGCTTGCGCTGTTGGTAACTGAGGGAAGTACACTGAATCCTTCAGGTTGGCAGATAGAGAATCCTTTAGGCAGGGTCCACCTCCATTCCAAAAACGAAATCCACCGCTCCCAATAAAGGGAGCAGCCCCTTTGTTGTTCCGGACTGACAGAGAACGTCTCCACACCTTTTTGTTCGATCACAACACTCAAGAAATTTAGCTTCAGGACATGACCCATCTAAAGCACGTTTTACCATTAGATATCGTTCTCACGGCCCACATAGATCTCATTTGCGCCAACTCTCAGGGGTGTGCTACCAGTGACATCTCCCCACATGAAAGGCAGCAGTGGAATATGGAACACATTACCGAACCTACAAAAGAGCTATTGTTGCTCAGGCACCCTGGCGCGATTATGTTTGTCTCCTGTTATGAATTGGGCCACCAACCTCTTGGCATAGCCCAACCGATGGGATTTCTCGAGCAAGCCGGGTTTTCGCCGGTTGGCCTCGACATCGCCGTTGAAACCATTAATGAACCGGCTCTCAGGCTCGCCAAATTCGTCGGTATTTCAGTCCCCATGCACACAGCGCTCAGGCTTGGGGTACGCGTAGCCGAGCTGATTCGCGCAATAAATCCAACCTGCCACATTTGTTTCTATGGCCTGTACGCCTCGATCAATGCGGAATATTTGCTTCAGGAGTTGGCCGATACTGTGGTGGGCGGAGAATATGAGATCCCGCTACGATCACTCATTGAGACAATCGATCGAGATCAGACGATCAACGATCTCGAGGGAGTGAGCTCTCCAAACCGGGTCGTTGCTCCCTATTTGAAGCGGCCCTACTCAACCACTTCAACGAGATCCCAACCAATCCCAAGTCGGACAGGACTCCCGATGTTGGACCAATATGCCCAGCTCGAAGAGAACGGGACAGAACGACTGGTCGGGTACATCGAGACCAGTCGTGGATGCCTCCATCACTGCCTGCATTGTCCTATCGTGCCGGTCTATGAAGGGCGATTCTTCCTTGTCCCGGAGGCCGTCGTCCTCGAGGACATTCGGCATCAGGTACAGGCAGGCGCCACGCATATCACTTTCGGCGATCCTGATTTTTTGAACGGGCCGGGGCATTCCCTCAGCATTGTTCGCACGATGCATGAGGAGTTTCCGTATCTGACCTTTGATTTCACCGCGAAGATCGAACACCTCTTGAAGCACCGCACTCTGATTCCAGACCTTGCAGCACAGGGGTGCCTGTTCATCATCTCCGCAGTGGAGTCGTTCAGCGACCATGTTTTGAAACGATTGCATAAGGGACATACGGGAACTGATATCATCACAGCGCTCGCGATTCTGCGCGAAGCCGGCATCACGCTTCGCCCATCGCTTGTGGCTTTTACACCCTGGACCAGCCTCGACGATTACCTCTATACGTTGGACATGGTGGAAGACCACGATCTTATCGACGCGACCGACCCCGTACAGTTGAGCATTCGTCTCTTGGTGCCGCCCGGCTCGGCTCTTCTCGCCAAGTCAGACATTCAGAGTTTTCTCGGTCCACTCGATCAAGCAAACTTTCAGTATCCATGGACGCATCCGGATGAGCGGATGGATCAACTCCATCAGGCGGTAAATGCAATCGTGGAAGCGAGTGCCAAGGAGGAGGAAGATGCGATGGCCACCTTTGATCGTATTCGAGCCAGTGCCGATAAGATTGCCGGGCGGCCCGTTGAAACCTCGACCCAGACAAGGGTGAGCAGGCCTGATCGTCCGAAGCCGCCCCGGTTAACGGAATCATGGTTCTGCTGCGCTGAGCCTACAACCCAACAGTTCAGGCCGTTGCTGACAAAGGGGAATGGGGAAATCTAACAGCCTGTGAGAAAACGATGTCGGCTCGCTGAAACCTCGATGGTTCGCGAGTGTGCCAC
>CABVRQ010000115.1:0-1509 GCA_902500695.1 uncultured Nitrospira sp.
AGACATTCAACCTGTCTGTGGGCTTATTTGCCCTTGAAAAATAATTATTCAACACGTCCCTACTCAACCCACCACCATGAAGCGAAAGGCTGGGCCTGATTCATGAAAAATGCGCAAAACCGGCCTGTCTCGAAGGGTTAACTCATGGCTTTCAGACAGCACGGGCTGGGGTTTGACCCTCCGCGGGTTCTTTGGTACGTTGCGGTCCACTCAAAAAGGCCATTTAAAATTCCTATTCCCGACTTGTGCATCGCGTGGCGGCGGGAAGGCTATTTGTCACGAGAAAACCGCGCTTTATTTGATCGCCTGCTGGCCCAAAGCCGTATTTGATGCCAGACTACCGGGCCTACCATTGTCAGGAAGACCCCATGGCTGCTCACAAAGTTGTTCACATCAAGACCGCCACCGCACGAGCACCACTTTCCCCGGCGCAAAAAAAATTCAACACCCTGATCAAAAAGATCGACGCGCAGAAAACAGCGCTTCGGGAATGGCAGGAAAGCTATGTGCAATGGAGCCAGGATGCTGTCTCAAAACTGGAGCCGTTACGCAAGACCTTGCACGAACGTCAAGCCGACATGGTATTGCTGCTCGATCAACAATTCACCAGCCACAAATTCACCGCCAGTCAGCAAGACAAACTCACCCACCTGATCACCGAAACTTGTGAGGAACTCATCACCCTCAACCAGCGCGACGATTTAAAAGCCATTTTCAATAAATACAGCGCCGACGATTTCGACTCACTGGAACAGGCCAACGACGACATGGCACATGAAATGATGAAAGAGATGTTTGAGCAAGAATTTGGTGTCTCTCTGGATGATGCTGAGATTGACATCAAAGACCCGGAAGGCACTGCCGAACGCTTGACAAAAATGTTCAAGCAACAACACGAACATGCTGAACAGGAAACAGCCAAACGTCCGCAGCCCAAGAAAAGTGCCAAACAACTAGCCAAAGAAGCCAAGGATACAGAAGAAGCCGCCAACGTCAGCAAATCCATCCAGGCCGTTTACCGCCAACTGGTCGTCGCCTTGCACCCCGACCGCGAACCTGACCCGGCAGAGCGCGAACGCAAAACCGAGCTGATGCAGCAAGTGACCGTCGCCTACAGCAAGAAGGACTTGTTAAAACTGCTGGAACTGCAACTCGCCGTCGAGCAAATAGACCAGAGTCAACTTAACAATATCAATGCCGACCGCCTCAACCATTACAACAAAATCCTCAGCGATCAGTTACGCGAATTGGAAGAAGAGGTCTTTTTCAGGGAAAGCGAAATCCGCCTGATGCTCGATGCTTCCCCCTTTGAGCCGCTTTCCCCCAAACGCATGGTCGGGTTGCTCAAGCAGGAAATACGAACGGCCCAGGACATGATTGCCCGCGTTCAGCGCGACTTGCTGGCGTTTCGGGATGTGAAGCAGCTTAAAGCTTGGTTGAAGGGGTATCGAATTCCGGAGCCGGATATTGACCCGTTTTTTGATGAGTTCCCGCCGTTTCCTTAAAAAG
>CABVRQ010000115.1:1609-10011 GCA_902500695.1 uncultured Nitrospira sp.
CACTTCAAGGACGCTTAATCCTTTCCACATTTTTATCGTCGAAATGCGCTGATGGAGTACGTGCTCTTTAGTTGCTAAAGAGTCGATCTCTCACTCCGCAACGATGGCTTCCGGTTCATTCTGAACTTTTTCCGGAGAAGGCGTGTTGCCCTTAACGGTGAACACACCCGACACATCCTCCGCGACCAGATAGAGACAGGGAATGAGCACGAGCATGATGGCGGTGGCAAACAGAATTCCAAATCCCAATGAAATGGCCATGGGAATCATGAACCGTGCCTGACGGGACGTTTCGAAAATCATGGGCCCCAATCCACCGAAGGTTGTGAGGGTGGTCAACAGAATGGGCCGGAACCGGCGGATGCCGGCCTGGCAGATGGCCTCCACGGCATTATGTCCTTCCCGGCGTTTGGTATTGGCATAGTCGATCATGATTAAAGAATCATTGACCACTACTCCGCCAAGCGCAATGATTCCCATCATACTGATGATGCTGATGCTGTAGCCCATGATCATATGGCCGATCACGGCACCAACCAATCCGAATGGAATGGATGTCATCACAATGGCTGGTTGCAGGTAGCTACGAAAGGGTACGGCAAGCAATACATAAATCAGGATCAATGCCAGCGTGGAACTATATAAAAAACTCTGAAGCGCATCTCGCATATCGGCCTGACGGCCTTCAAAGGTGTAACTCAGGCCGGGATAATCTCGAAGCAAGGCCGGAAGCACGTCGTTTTTGAGTTTATCCAGGACAAGATTGGTGTCCTTTGTGGGTTGGACATTTGCGGTGACGGTCACGGTACGGTGTCCGTCCCGACGGGTGATCACCCGAAACGCCCGGCCCTTTTCGACCGTCGCCACCTGATACAACGGCACGTGTGGCCCCGCAGGCGTTCGAATCACCAGATTTTCCACGTGATATTCGCTCGAGCGTTCCGACTCGGGGAATCGCACCAACACCTTGATCTCGTTACGCCCTCGTTGCTGACGAAGGGCCTCCGATCCGTAAAAGGCGTTGCGGGCTTGTCTGGCGATATCCCCGGCGGTGAGGCCGAGGCTGCGGGCTTCCTCTTTGATCCGGAAGTCCAGTTGGGGTTTTCCTGGAGAATACCCGTCATCGACGTCTTTGACGCTTCCGAATTCAGCCAGACGGTCGGCCAGATCGGTGCTCGCCTTATCGAGCATGTCAATATTCCGATGGCTGAGTTCAACACTAATCCCGGCCCCGCGCCCTGGTCCCCCGCTATCCGCCTCAAACCGCAGGTATTCTACTCCCGTCAAATCCGGAGTGTGTTCCCGCCAGAGGGTGGTCAATTCGCTTGTGCTGAGGGGACGATGGTTCGCATCCGGCAAATACGCGCGAACGTCGATGGTATTTTCCAGCACCAGTGCGAAGGTGCCGTTGGTAATATGTTCTCCCGGATACTGGTCGATCACGTCCTGCACGGAACGGATCAACCCGTCCCGGATCCGGATTATTTCACTGGGCGGACTTCCAAAAGGCAGAGCGGCTGTGGCCTTGGCAAAATCCGCCTCAACGGTGGGCATGAGAATAAAACCCATGCGTCCGCTGAATGGATAGGCTAGCACGATGGCAAAAATGCCGAAGCCAATGGCAATCGTCAGATAGCGGTGAGCAATGGCGCGGCGAAGAAACGGACCATATGTCCGTTCGACAAATCGGGAAAACCATGCGCTGAACCGTTGTTGAGTGTTATGGAGAGTTCTGCCGATGGTGCCGGTCGGATTGGTGCCCGAATGCGCCAGATGGGCTGGAAGAACGAACAAGGCTTCAATCCAGGAAATAATGAAGGCGGTGGAGACCACCACGGGAATCACGGCCCATATTTTTCCGAAAGATCCCGGCATAAACATCAGCGGTAGGAAGGCCACGATATTCGTCAAAATACTGAAGCTGATGGGAATGGCAATATCCCGTGCCCCCAGGATGGCCGCCTCGCTGAAGGATTTGCCGCGTTGACGGTATTCATAAATGTTTTCCCCAGCAATAATGGCGTCATCCACCACAATTCCAAGCGCAATAATGAAGGCAAAGAGGGACACCATATTGATGGACACGTCCATGGCCGGCAGAAATAACATGGCACCCAGAAATGACGTCGGGATCCCTACCGTCACCCAAAACGCCAGTTTGTATTCCAGAAACAGGGTGAGAATGGCCAGGACCAGCAACAACCCGAGAAATCCATTTTTCAGCAGAAGCGTGAGCCGCTGATAATAGATTTCTGACCGATCCTTGAGAATGGTGTATTGGATGGAAGCCGGCAGATCAGGAACAATATGGGCCATCGCGGCTCGTACGCTTTCCGACACCCCGATCGGGGTTTGATCTCCCACTCGAAAGATTTCGATGCCAATGGCACGTACCCCGTTAAAGGTGGCATACGTTTCGCTTTCCTGAAATCCTTCCGACACGTGGGCGAGATCCCCGAGTCGCAAGAGCGTTCCCGTTAGGTTGGCAACGATGGGGATGTCGGCAAAGTCTGACGCCCAATCCCGTCGTTCCTGCACCCGCAACAAAATTTCTCCGCTGGAGGTTTCCACGCTTCCACCCGATCGATCGAGCGCAGTAGCGCGAATGGTTTGTGCGATGCCCTCCAACGTGAGTCCATAAGCCCGGAGGTCTTCTTGGGACACCTCCACATGGATTTCATATGCCCGCGCGCCTTCAAGATCGATTTGCGTAATGCCGGGTTCTTGTAAGAGGCGGTCTCGAACTTGTTCGGCGATTTCACGCAGGGTCCATTCCGAGACGTCACCATACAATTGAAGAGTCAGGACGTCGCGACGACGGGTATCCAACGTGACACTCGGCTTTTCCGTATCCTCGGGAAATGTGACGATGCGGCTGATCGCCTGCTGAATGTCCTGATAGACTTTTTGATTGTTGGACTTGGCCAGGAGTTCGACGACGACCGTTCCCTGATTTTCCGCAGCCGTGGCCCGGATCTCGTTCACCCCTTCCAGGCCGCGCACACCTTCTTCAATGGCCAGAATCACCCCCTGTTCGACTTCTTCAGGACTCGCGCCGGGAAAGGGGACGGTGATGGTGACGGTGTCTTCTTCAAACTCGGGAAAGACTTCCTGCTTAATGTGGGAGGCCATAAACAGTCCACCCAGCAGTAACGTCAACATGAGGAGGTTGGGTGTGATCCGGTTGTGAACCATCCAGGCCAGCGGGCCGGATTCCCGGTGAGGTGGAGGAGTGGAAGGCTTATGTTCCATGGGGAGTCACTGGTGTGTCGAAACGGCTGTCATTCAGGCGAATGGGCATCCCATCTGTGGGGGCGGAAATGTCGGTGACTACTAAGCGGTCTCCCGTTTCCAGGCCTTCTGAAATAAAGACCTCATGTTGGCCACGATAAGCGATCGTCACCTGACGAATGGCCAGCGTATTGTCTGTATTCATCAGCCACACGGTGTCCTGGTCATGGATCCAGCGACGATCCACTTTGGCAAGCCGGGCGAGTTCCTGCCCTTGAATTTCCGCTCGAAGATAGGAGCCGAGCAGCACGCGAGGCAGCCGCGCATGCTGTTCTTCAAGATTCAGCGGATCGTGTATGGCCACCAGAAGCCTGGCCATTCGCCCGTTGGGTTCAAGATCGGTCAGCAACCGGACTACCCGGCCTGTGCGGAATTTTTCTTTTCCCCACACATTTTCCTGGAAGAGTTTGACGGAGGACCCTGGTTCATCAGGTGTGCGAGGAATCGTGATCCAACGTAATTGAGCCATGGGAACGGCTAACTCGACCCAGTACTCTTTCGTTCCCGCAATCGTCACGAGATCTGAGGTGGTGGTCACATAGGTCCCGAGATCCACCTGATAGCGAACGACGGTTGCTTCAAATGGGGCTTTGATGACGGTGCGGGCCAGCGCGAGCTTCGCGGATTGAAGGGCAGCCGCTGCGGCATCCACGTCGGCTTTCATGGCGCTTAGCTGCGGCAGGCGAAGGACCAGGGATTTTTCCTGCTCGTTGATCGTTGCACCCAATAAATCGAACTCCTGTTTGGCGACGACCTGATTACCCTCTTCGAGGAGAAGCGCCACGCGGGCTTTCGCCAGATCGGATTGTCGCTGTCGGACAGCCAGCACATAATCCGCCGGTTCCAAACGAAGAATGGTTTCCTGTGAGGAGAAACGACCGCCGGGGACGAGTTCAGGGTTGACAGCGATGATTTTACCGTTCACCTGTGACCGGAGGGTGATTTGATGAACAGGTTGGACTTGTCCCCAAGCCTCTATGGTCAGAATCTGTTTGGTCACATCGATTTCAATCGTTTCCACCAGTCGGGGTTGCCTGGGTTTGGGATGACGTTCGGGTTGTGGGGCAGTCTTGACGATCGAAAAGGCAATGCCTCCAGCCAGCGCCAGGATCAGAACAGGCAGCACAGCCTTCAATACCATCAGGCATTTTTTGGAAAAGGATGGGGATGACATGGCTTGGTAGAGTTTCGGGAGGAATCCCTATCCGGTGGAAATGGTTAATTGACGGATTTCAGGTTTAGTCATAGGCCACCCACCGGCCAGAGCCTTGGCCAGATCAACGCGAAAATCGATGAGCGTCCTTCGGGCGGTCAGGATCTCCCGTTCAAGCTCCTGTTGACTGTTCAGCGCATTGAGCACGTCCAGATAGGCGGTTGCACCATTGAGATAACGGGCCCGCAAGCGTTCGATCACCTGGGTGGCGATGTGAAACTGCTCTTCCAGGCTGGAAGTCTTTTCCCGTTGTTGGGCTTCTTGGACCAAGGCATTTTCGACCTCCTGGAATGCCTGAAGTACCGTGAATTCATAATTGTGAAGGACCTCGGAGCGAGCGGCTTTGCTGAGATCGACTTGCGCCGCCCTCGCCCCGGCATTAAAGATCGGTGCCACGATTTGTGCGGATACGTTGGCTAACCAATTGGCAAAAATCCCTCCAGGAGCCGTCGCAAAGGCTCCGCCGGTCAGGGTTGGGGTGAGATTTGTGGTTATCGCCGCGCCAAGATCAATGCGCGGAAAACGTTCGGCAATGGCGGCCGCGACACGCGCATCGGCCGCCTGGACCTGGTAAAAAACGGCCTGCACGTCAGGGCGCCGTTGAATCAACTCTCCTGGCAGGCCGGTATTGGGCAACGGCGGAAGGAGTATCAGAGTCCGATCGTCGGGAATATCCAGGGCCGTGGGCGGTTTCCCCAGTAGAATGGCGAGTTGATGGCTCAGGGTCCCGATTTGCGCGCGGACGTCTTTAGTGTTTCCCCGGGTTTGCTCCACTAATTGTTTCTGCCGCAGGACGTCGGCCGCAGCAGCGACGCCCTGCCGGAACCGCAAGGTGACCACTTGAAGAACTTTTTCGTTGGTCGATATCTGTTTCTCCAGCAAAGCCAGTTGGCCTCGCTGTTCGAGCAGATTATACCAGGTTTTCGCCATCTGACTTGATAACGTGATCGCGGCGGCCGTTAAGTCTTCCTGGCTGGATTGCGCGTCGAAGCGCGCCGCACTCCCGAAGGCCCGAACTCGTCCCCACAGGTCAAGCTCGTAGGCCACTGATAACCCAACCGCAAAACGATCAGTCTGAGTGCCAACACTCGTGCGACTGCGGCTGGCATTACTGTTCGCGTTTAAAAATGGAAATCGAGGGGCTCCATCACGCACGGCGGTGGCTTCCGCCTGCCGCAGACGGTCCCAGGTGGCTAACAGAGTCGGATTGTCTTCCATTGCGCGTTCAATCAACCGGTCAAGGGCCTCGTCTTCAAAGGCTTCCCACCATTTGTCCTGCAACACATTCTGGCCGGAACGGGAAAACGAATCGGGCGGATGGATTTTCAATTCAATGGGTTGTGGGTCGAACAGGCAACCGGTTATGAGCATAAGGAAAATGCCTGTGAGGATGGAGGGACAATAACGGAGAGTGATCATGCGATGTTCAGTATGATAAAGGAAAATACATGCTGATTTTGTTATGGATGATGAATGTCGTACTTGATGTGACCGGAGATAAAAAACGTCTTTTTGTCCCAATTTGCTGACGAAAACGATTCATCCAGGCGTATGGCCCCGATCTTTCTCTGTTCGGTCAGTATACCCAGGATATTTCCCTGAAATTTATCCACATCCTTCTTTTTTGTAAGAAAACCTGCCAGAATTCCATTTTGACAAACTTTGATACAATTTTTCTTCCCCCACTTTCGGTTCGGGCGTCATAATAATGAAGAAGGGTAATCTTCAGGAGCCTTATGGATTCTTTACCGCATATACTTGTTGTTGATGATCAGCCGGATATCCGCATTCCGCTGGCAACCTATCTCACGCAAAAAGGCTTTCGACTGAGTGCGGCCGGAAGCGCGGCTGAAGCCCGAAAAACCCTCGAAAACAGCGCCATCGATCTTGTTGTCCTGGATATTATGATGCCGGGAGAAGACGGCCTCTCTCTCTGCCGTCATTTACGCGAAACAAAGGACATTCCCATTATTTTGCTCACGGCCATGGCGGAAGAAACGGACCGCGTGATCGGGTTGGAAATGGGCGCGGATGATTATGTCGTCAAACCGTTTAATCCCAGGGAATTGCTGGCACGAATCAAGTCCGTGCTCCGGCGTGCGAATAGTCTGCCATGGAAGGAACGGCGAATAGCGGAAAAAACCATTCGATTCGATCGATGGGTGTTACAGGTGTCGCAACGAGAGCTCATCGGAGAAGATGGCGTGGCCATTCCGCTTAGCACCGGGGAATTCGTACTGTTGACGGTGTTCCTGAATCATCCACGCATGGTGTTGACTCGTGATCAATTGCTGGACCTCACCCGTCATAGGGCGGGCGATGTGTTTGATCGCAGTATCGACAATCAGGTCAGCCGGTTGCGAAAAAAAATTGAAATCGATCCCAAGCTACCCTCCTTGATAAAAACGGTGTGGGGCGGCGGCTACACGTTCACTGCTGAGGTCTCCTTTCAATGAAACCGGGTATGCCCATATTCCGGCGGTTGTGGCCGCAACGGCTGACCAGCCAGATGATTGCCCTTCTGCTCGTGGCCCTGGTCATTGCGCAAGTGGCCAACTTTCTTATTTTTACCGATGAACGTCGTGCGGCTATTCGATCCGTCGAGCGGACACAAATTCTTGAGCGAACGGCTTCTCTGATCGATCTCATTGAACACAGCCCATCCGGTTTGCACGATCACATAGTCCAGGCCGCCAGTTCACGAAAGTTGTACTACTGGTTGTCGGATACCAGTCAGATTCCTCAAGGCCTGCAACAGGGCGACCATGAGTGGATAAGCCGTCTCAAGGATTTGCTGAACAAGAACGACGTCTCTGAACTGCGGTTCATGCTTCCGGAACAGGACGGGTCATGGAAAAAGACCATAGGGGAGGCGCCGGAGGGCATCCAGTCTTCCATCTTACGAAGTGAAAAATCCGGATCGTCCTTTTCTCTTCCGCTCTCGGAGTTTGATGCTCCAGGCCTGCTGATTTCGGCGCGCCTACAGGATGGCCGTTGGCTGAATGTCGGCATGGGGATCACCCCATCCCTGGGCCGTTGGGCTTTGCCCACGCTGATTTCGATGGTGTTCACCGGAGGCAGTATCTGTCTGATTGTGGTGTTCATGGTGCAACGCCTCACGCGTCCGCTTCAACAGCTCACGGAAGTCGCGGAGCGGGTTGGTCGCGGGGAATCTATCACGCCCATTCCGGAAGAAGGTCCCGTCGATATTCAGCAGACTATCCGCGCGTTTAATCGCATGTACGAACGACTGCAACGGTTTGTTCAGGATCGGACCAGAATGCTGGCGGCCATCAGTCACGATTTACGCTCTCCCATTACCTCTCTTCGACTGCAAGTCGAATTGATGAAGGATCAGGACGCGAGAGTCAAGATGCTGGAGACATTGGAAGACATGCAACGGATGACCGAAGCCACACTGGCTTTTGCCCGCGATGAGGCCTCAACGGAGCTATCGCGCTCAGTCGATCTCAGCGCCTTAACCGATAGTCTTTGTCAGGATCTGGCCGATATGGGGATGGAGGTGAAATTCGAGAGCGCCCCAAAAACTCCCTATACCTGCCGCCCCATCAGCCTTAAACGGGCCATTCGAAATCTCATTGAAAATGCCGTGAGCTATGGAGGACCAGTCGAGGTCAAGCTTCGAGAGAATGACACGGAATTTCAAATTGAGATTCAAGATAGTGGTCCGGGAATTCCTGAACAGGATTTTGAACGGGTCTTTCAGCCCTTTGTGCGATTGGAGGAATCCCGCAATAAACAAACCGGGGGTATCGGCCTCGGCATGGCCATTGCCCGATCCATCATTCGCAATCATGGCGGGGACATCAGTTTGGCGAACACTCCGGGAGGTGGCTTAACGGTGACGATCAATCTGCCGGCATCTCCGCTTCAACAG
>CABVRQ010000116.1 GCA_902500695.1 uncultured Nitrospira sp.
CCCGGCAGCCGAGGTCCTTTTGTTTCGGCAAAAGGACCCAAAACCACTGGCCCTCGGCGTGGTCCGGGGGATGCACTGCGATACTCGCATTCTTTCCACTTTTTTCTGCGCGTCCTTGCCAGACGTAAGCGCCAGATTCTTAGCAGTATAGAACACGCAATATGTGGTCATAGCGGATATGTTGCTGGGGGTGCCCAGTGGCCTCAGTATCGAGCATATCACCGGAAGATCATGGTATCGTCCCTAGTCTTTGAGGGAAGCAAAGTTTCCTTGTATCTGTGAGCCAAGTTCATGGAATCAGAGCAATTGGTTGAACCCATATCGGATACCCGCTCGGACTTTCAAGAAGAAATTCGATTTTCTCCGCTGCTGACCGTTTTGTGTTTGCTGGTGTGTGGGACGGGCATGGGATTGTTGTTTTGGGCGGTGACCCTTTCTGATGATGTGCGCCTGGCGTCACCTGAAAGCCGTGATCTTGAGCGGATCGCCAGCCGGATGCTGGGTTTTGAATACCGCCTGCCTGAACTCTCCACGTTTGAACAAGTGATGTATCGTTTGGGGGGACAAGATGGGGAGACGCAGGAGGAAATCCGGCTGTGGTATGAAGAAACGGTTGATGAACAGTCCAGACCATTGGATGGATTGTATTTGGGAATGATCTATGGAGAAGCGGGTTTAACGAATCAACTCAGTCAGTTAGTGGCGAAATGGGAGGGTGAGAAACAACCTCAGGCTCTTTTCCGTCGATTACTGGAAGTGGGATATGATCAGAAGGAAACCTCGCCTGAGGATTACGGTTTCTTGCAAGCGAGGTTAGCTGAAGAAACCCCCACGAATTGGTTTTACTTTCAACTCGCGCAGCGAATAGCCGTTCAGGCTGGTAATCAAGATTTACAGGCAAGTATTCAATCGCAAGAGTCTCAGTTAACCGACCCACCATTATGGAAATGGCGTGTACTATTGGCGGGTGAGGTGGTGGTGATTGGGATTGGGGTGGTGTTCTTTCTCCGTCTGGGTTTTGCTCGTCTAACTGGCAGAGTTTCACAGGGCCAAATCGGCTTGGCTTCAAGGCGCCTTCCTTGGACATTCAGGGAAGGGATCGCGGTCTTAGCCAGGGGGGGTGCCCTGACAATTTTCCTGATGATTCTGTTGATGGGTCTAGTGGGGGTCATGCCTGATGGATTAGGAATTCTTGAAGATTACGGGATTGTCTTACTGTATCTTCCGCCCGTCGTCCTGACCTCCCTTGTGCTGTGTCGACCCAGGAAGCAGTCGTTGTTGCAGGTCGTAGGCTGTTCCAATGTGTGGCAACGGGTTAAATCCGGCCTGCCGTTGGTCGTGATGTTGGTGACGCTTGGGCTGGTTGGGGACTGGCTGATTGTGCTCGGGGGAGATGCGTTTCAATCCTCTGTGCATTGGACGGAATGGTTTGTCCCGCAGCTGATTTGGGGAACGCGGATGGAAGTCATGAAAACCACAATCGACTTTGTAGTTCTGGCTCCATTCTTCGAGGAACTCATTTTTCGCGGGATTCTCTTTACGACCCTCCGAACCAGATTCAGTTTTCCACTCTCCATGGTCGCGAGTGGGTTGGTTTTTGCCTTGGCCCATGGCTATGGGGTGGTTGCGTTTCTCACCGTCTTGTGGAGCGGGTTGTTGTGGGCCTGGGCCTATGAACGGACCGGGAGTGTGATCCCTGGCATGCTGGCGCATGCCATCAATAACGGGGTGGTGGTGTATTCTCTTGTGGCATTTTTCCGTTAGGAATACCATTGTTTCAATTCATCTATCCTCCTGATGATGAATGCCGTTCGATGTCATCTAATGCATGATACAGATCCGGAAAACGTAGGGTATAGTTGAGGTCGATGAGGAGTTTGTGAATGGAGATCTGTTTCCCGATTTCGCGAGGGGGCGTGGGTGGGGGAATGGGAATGCTCCACTTTTGTGACGCGATTGAGAAAATCTCTGACCAGGTCCGTGGGGTCCCATCACTAGCCAAATACGTGGTACCATTCTGAGCCCGTTCAAGGGCTCGCAAACAGATTCCTGCAGCATCATCCACATGGAGGAGATTGACCCACTTGGGAGAATTGTGAATCCTCCCTTTTCTCATCCAATTCAACACATGACGACCTGGCCCGTATAATCCTGCCAACCGAATGACGACGGCGCCCAATTGTGTCCGAAGATATTCTTCTCCCTGAACACGGGGAATGTCCATGTTCACAGGAGTCTGTTCGGTCACGATTCCGCAGTTTGTGCCATAGGCCGATGTGCTGCCCATCACCAGAATTCTGCCAGACTCCATAGGGCGGGTGGCAAAGAAGGCCTGGACCAGGCTTAATGGCGTCGCAGGAAAACACCAGATGAGATGGGCGGGGCTGGGAATGGATCGCCAGGTTTCAGGTCGGATCAGGTCAAAATCAATTCGATGTTCAGGTGAAATCTCTGAGAGATGGACATCCGGCATTCGGCTTGTCGTGAAGGCGTTCCATCCTGCATCAACTGCCTGGTGATAGAGCCGTCGACCGGTATAGCCGGTTCCCAGAATGACCAGCGGAATGTGTTGGAGAGAAGAGTGGGTCACCGAAGAGGTCTTATTGAAATAAGTGCTTGGGAGGAGCAACCTTGTATGAACCGTGGCGTATCCTGATTGGGCCTTGATGGAATGCCGGCATCACTCATTCTGTTCTGCGACATATTGTTGCGCGTATCGGATGTAGTTCGAGGCGGATTCTTTGATCCACTGGACTTCGGCATCCGTCAACAAACGCTTCACTTTGGCCGGGGACCCCATGACCAGGCTCCTCGAGGGGATGTGGATATTCCCGGTAATTAAGGCTCCGGCACCAATGACACAGTCTTCTTCAATTACGACGCCGTCCATGATGATGGCTCCCATGCCGATCAGCACCCGATCATGAATCGTGCATCCATGGAGGACCACATGATGGCCGACGGTGATGTCATCGCCAAGAGTGAGGGGGTGGGTGTCATGGGTGACGTGCAACAGGCAGAGGTCCTGAATATTGGTCCGATGGCCAATGCGGATACTATGAACATCTCCGCGTATGACGGCATTGAACCAGACACTCGATTCCGATCCGATGGCCACATCGCCGATGACCACGGCCGTGTCTTCGATAAACGCGCTAGTCGCGACGGATGGGGCTATCCCTCGATATGTTTTTAACATGAGCACGGTCCTTTCGCCGAATGAAATTTATCCGTATGAGGACGACAAGTGAAGGTTAGAGGCGAATGAACATGGCGCAGATGACCAGGACTGTGAGAACAGTAAGGATGGTGAGATACGTCGCCACACTTCGGTCTGAGAGCCAGTCGGTTTGCCAATGTTGAGGATAGGCGGTTTTCCCCGAAAAAATCCAGCCTTCCTGGTACAGTCCTATTCCCCTCTCGAGTTCAATTAACTGTTGTTTGGCCATCCGGTGTCGAGTGGCTTGTTCAAGAATCAGATAGGCCACGAACCCTGACAGTATGACCACACCGAAAATGGCCAACCAGCGCATGTCGAAGTCCTGGTGCCCGGGGGAAATCACCGCTATTGTCATGATCAGCAGCACTAATACCGTATTGTAGAATGCGGACAACCGGCTCATGTATTCCCGCCGCCGGAGCACCTCGTTTTTAAATAATGGATACAGCACGCGAAAGACTTCGAGTTGCTCTTGGGATAATTCCCTGTTGGTGTGTGGTGGATCAGGCATGAAACCGGTCATACCCCATCATGAGGGAGGCAAATGAGCGATCATCCACTTGGCCAGATGAGTGGTCATCAGCCGAAAATCTTCAGGCCGTCCAAATTGATGGTTCGCACCGGGTATGAGCCGAAAATCTTTTGCCACGTTGAGAGAAGTCAGTAAACGATCAATCTGATGAGCGGGAATGACTTCGTCTTGATCCCCATGCACTATCACTATGGGGGCTTGAATACACGAAGCAGAGTGGTAGCCGTTGTAGGTGAGGCATTCCTCGAAAAATGCATACGGCAAGGGTGTTGGAAGGTCGCCACCAAAGACGTTGGGTATGTGATCGGTGCATTTCCATCGGTCCATGGCGTCCGTTCCCAGTTTCAGGCGAAGCACTTCAGAAAAATCGACCACCGGGCATTTCAGGCCAAGGGCCTGTAATTGGGGATACCGGGAGGCTGAAAGAATGGTCATGAATCCACCAAAACTGGATCCAATCAGTCCGAGAGCCTTCATGGATCTTTCGGTGAGAAAGTGAGCGGCCGCATCCAGTTGTTCCTCACATTTTTTGATACTGAAGGTTGTCAATGGTTCCGGTGAGTCACCCATGCCATACCAATCGAATCGAAGAGTCGCGATGGATTGAGGAATAAGAAGTTCCGTCAGCCGACGATTGGTTCGACTGTTTTTATCGGAGGGAAACCCATGGCAAAGGATTACCGCTCGATTTGTGGGAGCAGCCGGCTGAGCGAAAATCCCTGTCGTCACAATGCCGGATGGACCGGTAAAGTTGACAGGAGCTTCAGTCCCTCCGTCCCAGCTTTCTGTGGGCGATGCGGTCTCCACGAACTGCGCTATGATTGAAGAAAGTAGAAGTGATCCGTAGGGCCATTTCCCTGGCCAAGAGCAAGGCCGTGACGAATGGCCTCGGTGGTATAGTGTTTGGCAGCCTCAATCGCGTCGGGAATGGTTTTCCCCTTGGCGAGGTTGGCGGCTATGGCAGAGGCCAGGGTGCAGCCGGTCCCATGAGTCGTGTTCGTCTGAATGAATTCACCCTTAAACATGCGAAAAAACCGGCCGTCATAGAGTAAGTCGGTCCCCGGCTGTTCCAGCAGGTGCCCACCCTTGATCAGGACATGTTTGCAGCCGAATTGATGGATCACTTTTGCCGCCTCTCTGGCATTGGCCAGAGTCTTAATGGAGAGGCCGGATAACATTTCGGCTTCGGCAATGTTTGGGGTGAGAAGAGAAGCCTGAGGAAGCAATGCGGTTTTCATGGTTGCCATCGCATCCTGTTCCAGGAGTGGATATCCTCCTTTTGCGACCATAACCGGGTCGACAACCAGGTGCTCAAGATGTTGCTTTGCCAGATTCCGACTGACCGTTGTAATAATGTCGGAGGTCGCCAGCATACCGGTTTTTGCGACCGTGATAGGAATATCGGAGAAGAGCGCATCTAATTGTGTCTCAATAATCGAAAGAGGCAGATGAAAAACGCCAGAGACGCCGCACGTATTCTGTGCGGTAATGGATGTCAGCACCGACATCGCAAACACTCCATTCGCGGACATGGCTTTAATATCGGCTTGGATTCCGGCTCCTCCACTGGAATCTGAGCCGGCGATGGTGAGAACAGCTTTTTTCATGCGTGATAGCAAATAGATAGTGTGTGGACGAACAGCGAGTCTAGCATGTCATATTCTGATGATCCAGGGATGAAGCCTCCTTATTATTTTTGCCTTGGAGACCACGCTGTTCCATCTTACGTCTGAGTGTGTGGTTTTTTTGAGCATTTTTTCTTGACATTATAGGGAAAATATTTCATGGTACTTTATTATAGAGTCACTCCTTGAGGGTCTGGTCAATCTGGGCTTTTCAAGGATAGATGCTGTATGGAATCTCCCCACCCTTCAAAGTCTCCTCCTTCCGATAAAGAAGTGCATCGGGAGCACCTGGGAGATCTGACGCTTTCCCTTGGGTCTTCTCAAGGGTTATCTGGACAATTATCTTCGGAATGGGAAGCTTCGAGCCACAATAACAAATTGCGCGAGTCTCTCCAATCCAATCTGTCGCCAGTTGCCTCACATGCTGATTCGCATGAAGAATTGAATGCTCTCCGCCAGCAAGTGGAGCGATTCATTTTCGCCTCTCAGGGCTCTCGTGAGGGGTTATGGGTGGCTGAAATTTGTCCTGATATTCCCTGGTATTCTCCAGATTGTCCGGTGTGGTATTCCCCTCAGTTTATTGCGATGTTGGGATATGAGGAATCTGAGTTTCCAGGAGTGCGGGGAAGTTGGGAGCAACGGGTACACCCTGAAGATCGGGAGCGGGTGTTTGAGGCTTTAAACAATCATGTTGAAAAGAGGATTCCCTACCATGTGGAATCCAGGTTACGCACTAAATCAATGGGCTATCGTTGGTTTGAGGCCACCGGCGAGGGAACCTTTGATGCCGATGGCCGGTTACTTCGAGGTGGAGGAACCATACGCGATATTACGGAGCGTAAGTTGGCTGATGACCTATCAAGGCGAAACCACGCTCTGTTAGATGCGGTCCTTGAAGAAATGAGTGATGTGGTTTATGTCAAGGACCAGGATGGTTGTTACCTCCTGGTGAATCCTTCGGGAGCAGAGATCATGGGAAAGGCTATACATGAGGTCATCGGAAAAACCGATCAGGAAATTTTTGGTAGCCATTCGCCGGCGTTGTTTGTTCAGGGGGATGCTCAGGTGATGGGATCTGCGGGGACTCAGACCTTCGAGGTTGAGGTACAGGAACAACATCCTGTGTCCCGAACGTTTTTAGTCACGAAAGACTCCTTTGGGTCTTTGCCTGAAGGTCAGAATGGGGTCTTGGGCTTTGCTCGAGATATTACATTCAGAAAAGCCGCTGAGCTAACCATTCAGGAGCGAGAAAAACGCTTCAGAGCCATTATGGAAAATGCCTATGATCTGATCACGGAAGCCGATTCAGAAGGACGGTTCCTGTATGTGAGCCCAAATTTCAAAGAATCTCTGGGGTACAGCTCCCATGATCTGCTTGGCACGAGTGTCTTTGCTCCGGTTCATCCCGAAGATCGAGAAATGGTGGTGGAGGAATTTTGTCACGGCATAAAGACACAAGGTTCCGGTCGTTCGGTGTATCGCTATCGACATCAGAATGGGGAGTATCGTTGGTTTGAAAGCACCGGGCGAGCTTTTCAAACGGCGCTTGGTGAACTTCGAGCTGTCGTCATTTCGCGAGATATTACGCAACGAAAACAATGGGAAGATGCCCTGGAGTCGATTGTCAAAGGCAATGTGCTTCCCGGCTCACCAAATTTCTTCGAAGTTCTGGTTGGCGAATTGGCGAAAGCTCTTCAGGTGTCCATGGTGTTTTTGTCAGAGCGGATTGAGAAAAATGACAGCAAAGCCCGGACATTGGCTTTTTGGAACCAAGACCATTTTGAGCCGTCAACGGTGTATGAATGTATGGGAGGGCCTTGCGAACAGGTACTTTGGGGTGACCCTGTTGGCCATACATCCGGAGTTCAACAACTCTTTCCACACAGTGAAGCAATTCAAGCCTTGAGGGTTGAGGCGTATTATGGAACTCCTCTTTTTAATTCCAGGAATGAGGTTGTGGGAAATCTGGCGCTCTTGGATACGCAACCGTTTGTTCTTTCCTCTCAAGGGCAAAATCTTTTGAAGATTTTTGCGGCACGAGCGGGAGCTGAACTTGAGCGGAAGCGGGCACAGGAAGATGTCCAGAAAAGCCAGGACCAGTACCGTGAACTCTACGATCAGACCCCATTAATTTATTTTACCGTGAATAATCAGGGCCTCGTCCTCTCCGTTAACCAGTATGGAGCCCAAGTATTAGGGTACCGGGTTGAGGAATTATTGGGGACCTCGGCGTTCTCCGTGGTCCATGAAGATGATCGTGACCTATTTCAATCAGGTTTGGAGAAGGGATTTCGTGAATCGACCAAAGGCGTTCTTCCTGAATTTCGGAAGGTAAAAAAGGATGGGACTATTCTTTGGGTGAAAGAGACGATTCAGGCCATTGAGAAACAATCCGGGCCTCGGGTGTGGTTACTGTCTTGTGAGGATATTACCGAGCGGAAACGGACCGAAGAGGCTTTGGCATTGAGTGAGACGCAATTGAGACATACTCAAAAAATGGAGGCGATTGGTACATTGGCCGGTGGCATTGCCCATGACTTTAATAATATTTTAGGTGCGATTTTGGGATATTCTGAATTGGCGATGGCCTATGCCACCAAGGATGAACGCTTGAAATCGTATTTAACTGAAGTGGTCGCCGCCGGGAATCGGGCCCGTGATCTGGTGAAGCAAATTTTAGCCTTTAGCCGTCGATCGGAAAAGGATAAAGAGGCGATTGATCTGCGATTGGTGATCAGTGATGTCCTGCAAATGGTCCGTGCCAGCTTTCCTTCCTCAATTGAAATTCGAACGTCATTAGATCTTGAGTCTACGGTTATTTATGGTGATCGGACCCAAATCCAGCAGGTGATTATGAATCTCTGTGCCAATGCGGAATATGCCATGCGGGAAGAGGGCGGTCTGTTGGAAATTGTCTTATGCCATGAGGGCATTCCAGAGGAAGGGATACCGGGCATGGGTATGCCTAAGGCCGGTTCCTATCTTCAGCTTGTGATTCGTGACACAGGAAAGGGCATTCCGCTCGAAATGCTCGAGAGAATTTTTGAGCCATTCTTTACCACAAAACCTGCTGGGGAAGGCACGGGACTCGGGCTGGCCGTCGTGCATGGGATCGTTCATAACCACGGTGGTGGGATTGCCGTGTCCAGTCCTCCAGGAGGGGGAACCACCTTCACGGTACTCCTGCCGCGCCTGGATGTGGTGGTGCCCGTAAAACCTGAGGAAGTGATGGACTGGCCGACTGGATCGGGAAGGATCTTATTTGTGGATGATGAAGAAATGCTGACGCGCTGGGGGACGCAATTCCTCAGCCATTTAGGCTATTCCGTTGTGGCAAGCGTCAATCCGTATGAAGCGTTAGATCTGTTTCGAGCACACCCGAAGGATTTTGATATGGTCGTGACGGATCAAACCATGCCCACCATGAGCGGTGAGGCCTTATCTCGTGCGTTGTTAGGTATTCGAGCGGATATTCCTATTCTCTTGTGTACCGGGTTTAGCCACACCATGACTCAAGAGAAAGCCAAGCAACTCGGCATTCAGGCCTTCTTAATGAAGCCGGTCAACGGACTGTCTCTGGCTCTTGCACTCCGGGACATTCTGGATGAAGGTCCCACTTCGGATTCGATGTTTCATGCCTGACAGGGCATCGGGATCAATCTACGGGTAGGGTTGTGGCCCTCTTTTTTAAAATCTGATGTGAGGGATTGCCCGATTCCACAGCTGCCAGCCAACGTGTCAGCACCCCGTTCCTCCATTCTCCTCATCAAGTCCTTGATTATTTCACTTCAACCTCGATTGAATCAGACGTGTCAAGAATTTCATGGTCATGATCGGCCACCTTGACTGTGATCAGATGCTTACCCGGAGTCAATCCTTGAAGTGTGCCTTTAAATCCTTTTTGGTATTGGCCATCGACAAAGGCATGGACATGGTCGGCTTTGGTGCCTTTTTGTAACGTATACGTGAGTTCAACAGTTGATTCGACGAATTCGCCATTGCGCGGAGAGGTAATCGTCAGCTGCGAACCTTCCTTTTCCACGGCATAGGCCGACAACCCACCCATTGCAATCACGCTTCCTACGATTGCCACTCGAAACATCCAGGACAACATACGACTCTCCTTTGTCTTAGCAGATGGAGTTGAATGGGATTTCCCATGAGATTCTTAATCGAGGGATTATTACCGAAAAAGTTTTAGAGGGCCAGATTCCATAGTGCTGGAAATGGGAATGCCGCCAAGTGTTGATATCGTCCATGAAAAATAAAATGAGTCAGGTGAAAACCAGGAAGAGATAAGCTTTCTGTAGAAACCTACGAAGGTCAGGGAGCCCACGTGAACGGAGCCTTTACTTGGCAAGATTTTAGTCTTACGAATTTTTTCGCCCTTGTATATGTATAAAAGTTCCGGAAATGCTGTAGGGCCGGGGTTCGTCTCGGCAGCCGAGCTAA
>CABVRQ010000117.1 GCA_902500695.1 uncultured Nitrospira sp.
CATGGATGCCAACGCGTTTCTGGCGGAAGTGAAGTCCAGACTTGGAGATGAGGTCGAAGTTGAGGTCATTCACCCTGCAAGTCAGTCCGTCGTGACGCCGCATGACACCGCGATGTTTCGAGCGCTGTCCAACGCCATCACACAGCACCATCCCGAGGCGACCGTCGTGCCGATGATTGTTCCTTTCGGAACCGATTCGAGGATGTTTCGTCTGCGCGGGGCCAAGTGCTATGGCATCCTTCCTCTGGTACTCAGTACTGAACTGGCAACATCCATTCATGGGGACGCTGAGCGAATCCCGGTTGACCAGTTCGAGACGGCAATCCGCATCTACTACGAGAGCCTGGTTGAAGTGGCCGCCCGCTAGCCGTTGGTTTCTCTTTCCGACAACAGCATTGTCATGCTGAGCCCCTTCGATGGAGTTTATCCTGAGTAAAAACCGAAGGACTCAGCGCAGGTGTGCGAAGCATCTAGCTGAGCCATGGCCCGGTCGACCTGGGCACAGATCCCTCGTTGCTCTCGGGATGACAAGGAGAGCCTAGGAACCTTCTAGAGACTGCCCTGAGCTTGGCGAAGGGTTTGTTCTGAGAGAAACATCGAATGGCTCGAACCACAATTTCCGTATGATCCCTGACTGACGACTCCTGAAATCCTGTAAGTTCCTTCGGGAACAGGTCAAGGAAAATTACACTCCCTTGATGGGGAATTTCCGGGGGTTGATCCTCCTCCCATCCTGGCCGAACATACCCAGGCCAGTTTACGGTTTTTTCGTGATACACTAAGCGTGAAGATCGCAAGAGAACATAAAAATTATGGAACGGAGCAGGGAAGCCCGACCCTACTCGTTGAACGGCCAAACGACCTCTTCCCCAGCAGACCTATTTGGCTACCAAACCTTCACTCATCTTTGTGACACATTGCAACATCTCAGAACCTGTTTCAGTTATCCGAGCCTGTGAGCATCACGACATCGGACCTGGGATTTTCCCGTGGGCTGATGGTTCGGACCCCGAACGATATGTCCTGCCAATCATCCAGCGATAACCCGTCAAACATCTACCATAGGGAGCCTCGTCCATGTCCGAAGCCACACCCCATCTGACCAAAGAAGAAGAACGCCTCGAAGAAGCCAAAAAGCGAACGGTGCATTGGAAACGGTGGGGCCCCTATCTGAGCGAACGTCAATGGGGCACGGTCCGTGAAGATTACAGCCCTCACGGAGACGCCTGGGAATACTTCTCCCATGACCAGTCCCGTTCGCGGGCCTATCGGTGGGGCGAAGATGGCATCGGCGGCATCTGCGACCGTCACCAGCAGATTTGTTTTGCGTTGGCTCTCTGGAATGGAAAAGATCCCATCCTAAAGGAACGGTTGTATGGATTAACCGGTAACGAAGGCAACCATGGGGAAGACGTTAAAGAATATTACTTTTACCTGGATTCCACCCCTACGCATTCCTACATGAAGTTTTTGTATAAATATCCCCAGCATCCTTTTCCCTATGCTCAATTGATTGAAGAAAACCGGAAGCGAGGCAAACACGATTGGGAATATGAGTTGATGGACACGGGTGTATTTGATGACAACCGGTACTTTGACGTTTTTATCGAATATGCCAAAGCGACACACGAAGACATCCTGATCCGGATTACCGCTCATAACCGGGGGCCTGACTTCGCGGAACTTCATGTCTTGCCGACCATCTGGTTTCGCAACAACTGGTCCTGGACGCCGCATGCTCCACGTCCCACCCTCAATCGGGATGAAGACCTTGGCGATGCGCAGGCCATCCACCTGGACCATGAACAATACGGGTCGCGGTGGCTGTTATGCGAAGGCACTCCGGAAATGCTCTTTACCGAAAATGACACCAACATGCAACGGCTCTATGGGGTGCCCAACGCCAGCCCCTACGTCAAAGACGGGATCAATGACTATATTGTGACCGACACCAAAGAGACCGTGAATCCGGAACAAGTCGGAACGAAGGCTGCGGCCCATTACCATCAGTTGATCGCCCCCGGACAAAGCATCACCTACCGACTTCGATTGACCAACCTACCGCCAACCGAGGGCCAGTTGGGCGAAGAGTTTGAAACCATTTTTCCTGCGCGCCAACAGGAGGCGGATGAGTTTTTTGCCAAACGACTCGGAACGTGCCATTCCGCCGATGCCCAAAATGTTCAGCGTCAGGCATTTGCCGGAATGCTGTGGAGCAAACAGTTCTATCATTTTGACGTGCGCACCTGGCTGGCCGGAGACCCCACAGAACCACCCCCGCCGGCAGGCCGCGAACATGGCCGGAACACGGATTGGAAGCACCTCTATAATGAAGACATCATTTCCATGCCCGACAAGTGGGAATACCCATGGTTTGCGGCCTGGGATCTTGCCTTTCATTGCGTGCCATTAGCCCTGGTGGATCCGGACTTCGCAAAAGATCAGCTTCGGTTATTGGTCAGAGAATGGTACATGCATCCCAACGGGCAAATTCCGGCGTATGAGTGGGCGCTCGGCGATGTGAATCCCCCCGTCCACGCCTGGGCCACCTGGCGGGTGTATAAAATTGAAAAACGCATCAGGGGCAAAGCCGACCGGGTGTGGTTGGCCAAGATATTCCATAAACTTCTGCTGAACTTTACCTGGTGGGTGAACCGGAAAGATGCCGATGGCCGAAACATTTTCCAGGGAGGGTTCCTCGGACTGGATAATATCGGCGTCTTCGACCGGTCCGCGCCGCTTCCTACCGGCGGATATATGGATCAATCCGACGGCACCAGTTGGATGGGCATGTACTGCCTGAATATGCTGGCCATTGCCTTGGAACTGGCACGACACGATCCGGCCTACGGCGATGTGGCCAGCAAGTTCTTTGAACATTTTGTTTACATCTCGCACGCCATCAATCACATCGGCGAAGGCAATCACGAAGCCTCCCTCTGGGATGAGACCGACGGCTTCTATTATGACATGTTGCATTTCCCGGACGGCCATCAACAACAAATGAAGGTCCGGTCTATGGTGGGGTTGATCCCGCTCTTTGCCGTTGAAACGTTGGAACCGGAAGTGGTGGATGCCTTGCCTGGCTTTAAACGGCGCCTGTTGTGGTTTATCGAAAACCGTCCGGAATTCCGGCGTCATGTCTGCTCAACCAGCCTGCCGGATGGAAGTGTTCGCCGGATGCTCTCCATTGTGGATCAGGAACAACTCCCCAGGGTCATGAAGTACATGCTGGATGAAGAAGAGTTTCTTTCCACCTATGGTATTCGGGCCTTATCCAAATACCACCAAGCCCATCCTTATGTCCTGAAGCTGAATGGAAATGAACATCGCGTGGATTATGAACCGGCCGAATCCAAAACAGGGATGTTCGGCGGCAACTCCAATTGGCGGGGACCGATTTGGTTTCCGGTGAATTTTCTGCTCATCGAATCGTTACAAAAATTCCATCATTTCTTCGGGGATCATCTCACCGTTGAATGCCCGACCGGATCAGGATCGCAACAAACCTTGTGGCAAGTTGCGGCGGAAATTTCCCGTCGCCTCAATCGCATCTTCCTTCGTGATACGTCGGGCCATCGACCGGTCAACGGGGGAGTCGCCATGTTTCAGAACGATCCGCATTGGCGTGACTACCTATTATTCTATGAATATTTTCACGGAGACAACGGGGCCGGATTGGGCGCCAGCCATCAAACGGGATGGACCGGACTTGTCACTAAACTGCTGGAACAATCAGGAGAATAAGACATGGCTCCCGACAGAAGGCACCAACACCAGAACACCCCGCCTCCCATACACCCGTCTATCCTGCCCCAGGTCGTGGATTGTGGCAGGGAGATTTGTGGAGATATCTGGATGGCGGAACGCCGGGAATGGCTCGTCACCAACGGCATCGGGGGGTTCGCCTCCGGCACGGTAGCCGGCTCTCTCACCCGGCGCTATCACGGACTGTTGATGGCCGCACTCAAGCCACCTCTCGGGCGGACCTTATTAGTCAGCAAGCTGGAAGAGACCGTAAAATACGGGGAGCAGACCGTCCAACTTTCAACGAATCATTGGGATGGAGGCACGATTGCCCCTACCGGGTTTCTATATCTGGAACGGTTCCGTTTGGAAGGCACCACGCCGGTCTGGACGTTTGCCATCGCCGACGCGCAATTGGAAAAACGCATTTGGATGGAGCCTGGGGAGAATACCACATATGTCAGCTACGCCTTGATCCGGGGAACCCTTCCGGTTCGGCTCAATCTGTGCGCCTTTATCAATCATCGGGATTATCACGGGACGACGCTGGACACCCTGCCGGAATTTTCCCTCACGCCCATACCCCATGGACTACAGATTCTCCCCGCAGGAGGTTCTCCGTTTATCCTATCCGCATCGGAAGGGTTGGTAGAGCGCGTCAGTACCTGGTTTCACAATTACCATCTGCCCCTCGAACGGGAACGGGGACTCCCCGATCGAGAGCATCATCTGCACATCGGCACGTGGAGCCTCGACTTAAAACCAGGCGAACAGATCACCTGGATGGCCAGCACCCGTCTTAAGCCGTCCAGACCCGCTGCCTCGTGTTTCGAATCACGCCGACGTCATGAAGTGGCATTGCTACAATCGGAACCAACGACAAAACACTCACACCCGAATGAGCCGGCCTGGATCCAACAGCTCACGCTGGCCGCTGATCAATTCATCGCCTCTCGTCCCCTCTCAGCCCACGACACCGGCCATACGATCATCGCCGGCTATCACTGGTTCGGGGATTGGGGCCGGGACACCATGATCAGCCTGCCCGGCCTGACCCTCACCACCCAACGCTTTGACATCGCTCGCAGTATTCTTTCCACATTTGCGCAATATGCCGACCAGGGCATGCTTCCCAACCGGTTCCCCGATGCGGGAGAAGCGCCGGACTATAATACCGTGGATGCCACGCTCTGGTACGTCGAGGCGGTCCGCCAATATGTGGAAGCCACCGATGATCGCGCCTTTCTCAAAACGATCTTTCCCGTGCTCGTCGAGATGCTGGCGTGGTACCGCAAGGGTACCCGGTTTGGCATCGGCATGGATCCCGCTGATCACTTACTTCATGCCGGGGAGCCGGGAGTCCAGCTTACCTGGATGGATGCCAAAATCGGAGACTGGGTCGTGACTCCCCGCATCGGCAAACCGGTCGAAATCAATGCGCTGTGGTATCAAGCCTGGCTCACCTTGGGCCAATTGGCCAGAACGCTGAAGGAACCGCACGAAGAATTCCTGCAAACAGCCAAGGCCATCCATGCATCCTTTCAACGGTTCTGGAACGAACCATTACACCGCTGCTATGACGTGCTGGACGGACCCCATGGCCATGATCCGGCCCCACGCCCCAATCAACTGTTCACCGTGTCGTTGCCACACAGTCCCCTCACCTACAAGCAGCAACATGCGGTCGTCGACTATTGCGCCCAACATCTCTACACCTCATACGGGTTACGCAGTTTGGGGCAGGATGATTCCCAATATGTGGGACAATATGAGGGAGATATCCGGCAGAGGGATAGAGCCTATCATCAGGGCACGGTCTGGGGCTGGCTATTAGGTCCTTTCGTGCTGGCACATTTTCGGGTCTATCACAATCCCGAAGTTGCGCTGTCTTATCTTGCACCGATGGCTCATCATCTCAATGATTACGGCCTGGGAACGCTCGGCGAAATTTTTGACGGACAACCACCGTTTGCCCCGCAAGGTTGCATCGCCCAAGCCTGGACCGTCGCCGAAGTCCTCCGCGCCTGGCATGTCATCCAGGCAGTCCCCACCTAAGTTGTCATTCTGAGCCCACGGCGAAGAATCTGTGCCCAGCCTGAAGATGCCACGGCTCAGGAAGGTCCTTCGATAGACCTTGGTCTTTCCCTACCGAATGGCTCAAGATGACACTTCCAACAATGGTTTTCCATCCGTTATCCCCCTAATGTTCCTCAGTTGAAAGGGGATTAAGGGGATTTGAAGTTAATGAGTCGTTTGTCTATAGTCTGACGGTCACATTTCCCTAGATCGTGGGGGACCGGATGCAAGACGGACGGCCAGCGGCCGGCACACTCACGTCAGTTCCCAACACATCGGCCGTAGCTTTGTTCAGAAGCCCCTCCGTAGCCGCAAGAAAATCGTATTACTCAAAACCACGCGTACCGGCGCTGGGCAACCAAGAACCCGGCGTTCCAGACTTCCTGCCTTCCCAGTCGGTCGACCGGATGGGGTCGGCTGCTCACATGGGTCAAACCTCCGTGGTCAGATATCAACCAAAGGAGTCATTCATAGGTCACAATAATAGTAACGTTACACTCGTGTAATCCTTGGGGGGGTGTATGTCCCTCCTTTCCCTTCTGATTGTCAGCTATTACGGGCCGCATCATTTATTGAGCAAACCGCGCATGACTGATGCGCGGTCAAGGCGGTGATCGATGGATAGATTGTCAAAACCATCCAGATTATTCCGAGGTTCAAGATGACCCTCATTCCCACGTTACGCAGGTTTTTCATGAGATTCCTAACGACTAGGGAAAGTAATTTGCAGCTCCATGAATCAGAAACCTATACGAATTGGTGCACCCGCTTTGCCTGGGACCGTCTGACCGTTCTCTATCTTTTGGGACTTGTTGCAAACCCTGCGTTCATTGTGGCCGACGTCCTCCTCCATCGGGAGCATCTCGATGCGATCCTCGACATACGCACGGTTTTGGAGTTGGGGCTCTTCGGTTGCTTTCTGCTCGTGAGATACAAACCTGCTGCAATCTCGCCAAATGTGTTCTTAGTCCTTTGGGTCTTGATTGGCAATTTGTGCATCGTCCAGATGACGGTCGTGCTTGGCGGATTCACCGCCCAGTATTACAACGGGCTCAATCTCGTGTTCCTGGCCGCAGCGGTCATTGTGCCGGTGTCCTGGCCGAGTCATCTGATCGCTCAAGCTGGAACGCTCGTGTCGTATTATGGGATGAATCTTCTTAGGACCTCAGTGACCGCCGATATCGATGCGGCCATAGAGAACTCGTTTTTCCTCGTATGGACCTGCGTCGCCTTACTCTTCTCGGTTTCTCTCTACGAGCGACTGCAACGGGCCGAATTTCAAGCACGGCTCTTCGAGCGTAGCGCCAGAGTTGAATTGGAGGCCTCCAACCAGAAACTCCTCGAACTGGATCGGTTGAAAAGTGAGTTCTTCGCCAACATCAGCCATGAAATTCGCACTCCGCTCACCCTGGCTGTGGGCGCATTCCAGACTCTCTTGAAATCTGCGCTAAATGCGGAAGCCAAAGGCGTGGTCCAGACCGGCTTACGGAATGCCTCCAGGCTGTTGTTCCTCATCAATGAGTTGTTGGACCTGGCTAAATTCGATAGCGGTCGTACCACCCCGAACAAACGGTGTATCGATATAGCAGCGCTCGTCAGCAGTGTGGTCATGAACTTCGATTCCAGCCCGACTCGTCGCATCCATGTGAAAGGCCTGACGCAGCCGGTGGCCCTGGAGGCCGATCCACTCCAAATGAAGAAGGTGCTGTATAACCTGCTCTCTAATGCCTTCAAGTTCAGCGATCCCCATGAGGGCCAAGTATGGGTTCGTCTCGCATCCAAGGAACATTCCATTGAACTGGAGGTTGAAGACAACGGCATCGGCATTCCCCGCGATCAATTGGAGCGAATCTTCGATCGATTCACTCAAGTGGAAAGCAGTGCCACGAGGCGGTATGAAGGCAGCGGGATCGGATTGGCCTTGGTGAAGGAAATCGTCACGTTGCATGGAGGGACGATTGCGGTGGAAAGCGACCCAAACCGGGGTTCCGTGTTTACCATCACGTTGCCTCGCGGACACGTGATCGCCGATCACTTGATTGCCGTTCAAGACGAGGAAGAGGACCGGGCCTTTCTTCCAAGGCCATCCAAAGACGAACAGCAAGACAATGAGTCCTTGCCTTCCCCTGCTGTAAAACAGAACGCCCCATTGGTGTTGGTCGTCGATGACAATGCCGATATGCGCAGCTACGTCCAAAAAATATTGCACAGTCAATATCATATCGTGGTAGCCAGGGACGGAGCAGAAGCCTTGGAGCTGGCTCAACGCTGGCGTCCGGCATTAATCCTGACGGATGTCATGATGCCGAAAATGAGCGGACATGATCTCTTGCAGGCCGTCCGGGTCGATAAGGCTCTTCGATCGACTCCCGTGATTTTCTTAACAGCCCGCGCCGGAACCGAAGCACGCATTGAAAGCCTGGAAGCGGGAGCCGACGATTATCTATCCAAACCCTTCGACGAACCGGAACTCCTGGCCCGCGTCGGCAACCTGATTCGGGCACGCGCACAAGAACAAGAACTCGTGCAATTACAGAAAGAAAAATTAGCCAGGTTCTTACCCCATAATCTGGCCGACATGATTATGTCGGGCGATCACGAGGATTTCCTGAAGGGGCATCGCAGAGAAATCACCGTGCTCTTCATCGATCTTCGAGGATTCACCCCCTTTACTGAAACGGTTGCCCCCGAAGTGGTGATGGCGGTCCTCCGTGAGTACCAGACGGTGATGGGATGTCTGATCTCGGAATATGGCGGAACGCTTGAGCGATTTGCCGGCGACGGCATCATGGTCTATTTTAACGACCCGCAACCCTGTCCCAATCACGCGGAACAAGCGGTGCGCATGGCGATTGCCATGCGACATGAGGTCATTTCGTTAGGAGAGCAATGGAAGAAGCGCGGCATTCCCCTCGGAGTAGGCATCGGTATTGCGACGGGATATGCCACGATCGGTATGATCGGATTTGAAGGACGAACGGACTATACCGCGATCGGCCCCGTGACCAATCTTGCATCCAGACTCTGCAACGAGGCCCAGCACGGCCAAATCCTGATCTCGGAACAGGTGGCATCCCTTCTCGGACAATTAGTCTCGACCGAATCGGTCGGAGAACTCCCACTGAAAGGCATTCAACGGCCACTTTCCGTTTATCAGGTGCTCGGGATAAACGCCTAGGCGAAGTCAATAGTTCTACAAAGGTGTAGAGTGAGCAAAGCCAAATATTGATGACCAACTGCCTTTCGCGCTACAAGGCTGCATTGCCCAAGCCTGGACCGTCGCCGAAGTCCTCCGCGCCTGGCCCATCATCCAGGCAACCCCCACTTAAGTGGTACTTCTGAACCCACGGCGAAGAATCTAGCCCAGTCAGAAAACACCCCCACGCAGAAAAATCCTCCACCTCCGTTTCCCCCAAGTCGTTCCCCCTAACGTTGTCATTCTGAGCCCACGGCGAAGAATCTGTGCCCAGCCACAAGATCACCTCGCCTTGAAGGAGGTCTTCTTTTTGTTGACTGCTCATCTCTAAAAACGATTCCCCCTCCCTCATCCCCGACATCGGTTATCGGGGATCCATCTTTTGAACGAAGCCTTCCTCCTACCGTAGCCTGTCCGAATAT
>CABVRQ010000118.1 GCA_902500695.1 uncultured Nitrospira sp.
AGAATTCTTCGTCTAAATCTGATTTACAGAGTGGGAATGAATATTCATCTCCACCAATGGTGTAAGGAAGAAGCTTGAGCATTGAAATTGTTGAAGGGGCGAGACCTTGATACCCGGATCAGATCATCCCCGTCCTGTTCCCTGCAAATACGTTTCTTCCTCGTAACCTTTCACCACCAGGAGAAACAGACAGGCCACAAGAAACATGACGCCCGCAAAAAACCAATAGTAGTTTGGGCCGGTCAACGCAACAGTCCCATCGGCATTCTGAATCCAAAAATTCACAATGGCGGTAAACCCGTTTCCTAGGGACACTGACAGCAAAAATAAGCCCATCAGGAGCGATTTGAGTTTAAGTGGAGCCTGGGTATAGGAAAATTCGAGACAAGTAATAGACACCATGACTTCCGCAGCCGTAATCACCACGAAGGCCAATAACTGCCAGCCAATCGCCGGTTCCATCCCCAATTCAATCTGTTGCTCAATATAGGCTGAGATCAGAAATGCCCCAACCGTCATAAAAAAGCCCATGGCCATTTTTCGCAATGAGGTCAGGGAAACGATTCTATTCAAAAGCGGATAAACCCCATAGGTAAACAAAGGAATAAACACCATGATCAAGACGGGATTCACTGCCTGAATTTGCGAAGGCAGCCATTCAACACCCATCCACACACGGTCCATGTGTTGGGCTTGAAGAACCCATGCTGAAGCCGTTTGGTCATAGAGAGACCAAAAAAATGCGACAAACACATAAATACCCGCCAACTTTCCAATCGCACGCCAAGCCTGTGGACTAGAAAGCGCTTGAAGCACACCGGACGGGTCAGGAGGAATATGGACATAATGGGTCCGGCCAGACCAAAAAATGATGGTCGCCACAAGCATCAAGATGCCAGGCACCCCAAATGCCAGGCCAGGGCCATAATGCTCCAAAAGCCAGGGGGTGAGCATCACGGATCCAAAAGCTCCGACGTTGATGGCGAAGTAAAACCAGGCAAAGGCCTTGGTTAAAAGATGCCCATTAGTAAGACTAAACTGATCCCCCAAATTAGCTGACACGCAGGGCTTAATGCCCCCGGAGCCGATCGCAATTAAAGTCAATCCAAGAAGTAGGCCGAATCGGGTGTGATCGAAAGCCAAAACGACGTGACCGCCACAATACACCAGAGAAAGAAGAATGATGGTTTTATATTTCCCCAAAAAGGCATCGGCCAAGATCGCCCCCAAAAAAGGGAAAAAGTACACGGCCGAGGCAAACAGATGGAAATAACTTTTTGCTTCTGCCTCGCCCATGGGATCCAAGCTTCCCTGGGCATTCAGTAACATCCCGGTCATAAACACCACCAGAATGGAACGCATGCCATAGTAACTAAATCGCTCCGCGCCTTCATTGACAACTAAATGCAGGACTCCCGATGGCATGGAAGAGGTCGCTAAAGGCTCGGTTCGAAATTTGCGTTTTTTCATGAACAAACTTCCATCTGTAAGTAAGTGGACAAGTCTTGAAAATTGGTATAGATCCTATCCGGTGAAAACCGCTGTGCCGGTCCGATAAGCGAACTTCGGTACCCACCGGAATGTCATTGTATTATGCCGACCCATTTCCCGCCATTGTCAGGCATGATCCTCTTGGCAAGTCTTTCAGGGCTAAGCATGGTGCTTCTCAAGCCGGTACAGGCCCAGGATACACCGGTAACAACCCTTGATACGATAATTGTCACCGGCTCAGCCCAACCCACCCAACCCCACCAATCGACTCAGAGCGTGACAATCCTCAACGCTGAACAGTTTGCTCCCCTTCAGCCCAATCGGGTTACCACCATGCTCCAACAAGTCCCAGGACTTCATACCGATGAAATGAGTGGGAGAAGTGGCATTAGCTCACTATATCTTCGAGGAGCCGATCCCAACTTCACCTTGGTTATGCTGGATGGTATCCCCATGAATGACTCAACAAATCAACGAGGTGGATCAGTTGATCTTTCCACAATTCCCATTGATCGAATCGATCGAGTAGAAATTGTTCGAGGGCCTCTCTCGGCATTTTATGGATCGGAAGCCATGGCGGGCGCAATCAATTTCATTACCAAATCAGCTTCAACGGCTCCCTCTCTTCGCCTACTGGGGGAGGGCGGTCGATTCGATTATCTCAAAGGGCTTTTTCAAACAGGAGGATCTGTTGGACCGTTGTCCACCAATATTTCGATATCACATACCCAAAATGGAGAGCAAATCGAGAAAGATTCATTTTCAATGGATTCGGCTGGATGGAATATTTCCTTACAGACAGATTCCAACGTTGACATGCATCTAAACGGGCAATATACCGACTCAACGGTCCGAAGTTTTCCAGAAGGCAGCGGTGGTTCGGAATTCGCTTTGCTCCGGGAAACCGAAAGACGAAAGACACAAGAATTCTTGACCGGGTTATCCGCTTCTTTTCACATTCCTTCTGGTTGGCACTATCAGGTATTTCTGAGTGTGACTCGGAGGGTTCAAGACGTGTCCAATCCCGGAATTCTTGCCACCCCAACTCTTTTTGCCTTGCCCCCGTCGGACTTTGAGACCCGCTATACCCGTGTTCAAACACGTATAACGACAACCTGGACGATCAGCCCGCAATGGAAATTTTCACTTGGTGAACAGTTGACTCATGAACGCGGAAGACGGAACGGGACGCAAGACTTGAGTTCCTTCGGAGGCACCTCTGACCAATCAGATGACTTTGCCATTCGGCGAACACTCGGAGGAACCTTTGCCGAACTGACCTCAGTCTGGTGGCACAAACTGACCGTGAATTCCGGTATTCGTGCTGATATCTCACAGGGATTTCAGCCGAAGATTAGCCCCAGGATTGGAGCGAGTTATCAACTTTCACCCTCAATGCGAATTCGTGGAGGCTATGGCAAAGGATTCAAATTGCCCAGCTTATCCAGCTTAGGAGACCCCTTAATTGGAAACCCCTCATTACAACCCGAAACCAGCGTCGGGTGGGATCTCGGCCTAGACTATCACACAGCCGATGAAGAATTTACCGCAACGATAGAATTCTTCCACAACCGGTTCAACAACCTTATTGACCTCGATCCCGAACTGCTCAATCAAGGAATTATTCGCCTCGCCAATATTGATGAGGCGAAAACACACGGTTGGAATGTATCCTTGTCCCTCACGCCAATCCCTATTGTTTCTTTCCAGTCTAGTCTCACCCACCTCACCACTCAAGTGACAGAAACGGGAGCTTCCCTAAGAAACCGCCCCAAATGGCGCGGATGGCTTGGAGTTACGATGAGGCTTTCTTCGACTGTCAATTTGAAAAGCCAAGTTACATGGGTCAGTTCCAGTTCCGATTTTCAGGTTCCAACCCAAACCACACGAGTAGGAGGATTTGCCAAGGCAGACATCACTCTGAATTACCATCCCTTCACCACATGGAGTTGTTATGCAGCCCTCGAAAACGTCACCAACGCCTCCTATGAACAGTTTGCCGGATTCCCAGCTCCGCCCTTCACCTTTCGTTTGGGATTGGAATATCGGCCAAAACTTTTAGATTAGTAATTCTGCCTCATAAAAAAATACAAATACCTCCTCAACCCATATTCCCGTATAAATCTATCCCAGGAACCCGCTTAAGCCCTGCCTTGTTTTAACCGAAAAAAGGAAAGACGTTAAAGAGGCAAGCGAAGATGTAATAAATATCGCTTCCTTTCTTCATTTCACCAGGATTCTTTCATGCAACTCACACTTCCATTAAATCCCATTCAAGACGAAGAAGTTCCCACAATTTTTGAGAGAATTAAAGACTGTAAATCCTTGCCGATCTTGTCCCCCCTGGCCTCGACCATTCTTAAAATGTGCCAAAATGAGGACACTGATGCCTCAGAATTGGCCACGATCATAAGTCAGGATCCGGGAATGGCGGCTCAAATCTTATTTATGGCGAACTCGGGGTATTACGGTGGGTCTCGACACAAGGTGAACAGCATCGGACATGCCGTGACCTTGCTTGGATTTTCAACGATCGCCAATCTGGCTCTGTCTTTTTGCTTTTATCGTTTAATTAAAGACATGAAAGAGGTCTCAACTTATGGGATTGACCATGTCAAGTTTTGGCGGCGATCCATTCTGGCCAGTGTGGCAGCTCGCGCCATTGGAAAACACTTCTCCTTTCCGGACGTAGAACTCATGTTTCTTGGTGCCCTGCTTCAGGATATCGGACTATTGGCATTAAACGAGGTAGCTTCAAAGGAAATTGCCTTGCTCCAGGAACACAATCAGGACAATCATGCCACATTACACCAATATGAGCTTGAACACTTAGGGGTTGATCATTCACAGGTGGGAGCCTGGCTGGCCCAGCATTGGCAACTTCCTGAGGAGTTTCAGGTGGCCATTCTCTATAGCCATACTCCTGAATTATTTGAGACTCCGTTGGACTTTCAGCCTCTGGTGGATACCGTTGCACTCTCCGGGATCATTGCGGACATCTGGACCAATCCCGATACCGACGCTGCCATTGCCTCAGCCCAAAAGAACAGTCAGGGTCGCCTAACCCTACAACCGGAAGACTGGGAACCGATTCTTGGTCACATCATGGCAGGAATTCCACAAATTGCCAGTTTTTTCCACAGCCGGATCGGAAACTTCGAAGACATGGCTCACATTCATCAATTAGCCTTACAACAACTGAACTCCACTGATCCTCAGCTATTCAGCTAAACGAAGCTCACACCTACCGCTCTGACTCAGCCTTTCTTCCTCACTCCAGAATTCTCAGTTGCCAGGCATAATTGATTCCGACCATTGTCCTTTGCCCGGTACAACGCACGATCTGCACGTTCAAGCCATGAGAGGACGGTTTCACCAGGGAGTAACTCCGCCAATCCGATCGATGCCGTGACCGGGATGGTGATATCTTGGTAGGAAAATTCCTCTCCTCTAACGGCCTCCAGCAGGCGCTCGCCCAATCGCTGACTGAGTTCCTCCCCGGCTCCCTGAAGCAAGACACAAAACTCTTCCCCTCCATATCTGGCAATAAAATCAGTCTTCCTGGGAAAGGTCGACACCAACCGTTTCGCCAGCTGCTGTAACACCACATCGCCAGCCGGATGGCCATAGGTATCGTTCACGTGCTTAAAATGATCGACATCCACCATCAAAATACAAGCAGACGTCCCGGAGAAAAAACTCACGCTGGCCGTTCGTTCTAATTGAAGATCCAACGCTCCACGGTTATACAGCTGGGTCAGAGCATCCAGCGTCATGAGCTTTCGTGCACCTCCCAATTCCTCCTCAACGACACGCAATTTTTCTCCAAGACTTTCCAAGCGTTGTCGCTGACGTTCTTTTCGTTCATCCACAAGAGCACTGATGCCTTCAACCACAGCCAATAAGGCCTGCTTCACATCGTGGAAAGAACCTTCCTCGGTGACCGAACGCAATTGGACCAGATGGGTCGTCACGTTTTGATCAGTTTCCTGATCCTCCACAAATGCGCGTCCCATGATATTGGTAAATTCGCAAAGAACATTTCGCATATCTTGGAGATTGCGTGTCACATAGGATTTTTCCTGTTGCCGATGTCCATTGACAAATTGAGTGAGTGCCCCCCAATCCCGTCGTGGGCTTGTCTCGCGTTTTTTTATATCGTCGTCAATCTGAGCACCCACCAACACATGTCTCGCCCACCGTTCAAACTCCTTTTCTATCTCCTCTTCCGAGAGTTGGTGTAGTTCAAAGGCATGGCGACCCAGACATCGCAACACCCGGGCTAAGGATTCTACAGCCTTGTCGGATTCTCCCGATTCCCCTACAGGCCTAGACCCGTTTGCGCCCTGCTCCTTTTGGGACCCATTATCAGATTGATCTTTTTTCCCAATGGACCAAGATCCTAACATGTCTCCCTCCTCTTCAAGTCACTTCTGCCTATGTTTGTTTCGGTGAACTATCCAGCGAATGCATGGGGAGAGCGGGGTAACTGTTTGATTCAGTTATCGGCATTTTCTCTAGGTCTCTTGAGCCACTTTTTGTTATGCTCTCTCCCATTAGCTACAAACAGTAAGCCTAAAAGGATTCCTTGATCCCCCGTTTACCCGTTCACTCCAATTTCCCCTAAAGCCTCGTGAATCAACCACACCCGATCTCCAGTAGACAAAATCCCCACTTCAAGCGATGGGTATCATTACTGGACTCTCATGGGATTAAACGGCATCGCCTCTGCCTCGTTTCCGGGAATAAACTCCGAAAGGAAATCGGAACGAATTCCGGGGTGACTGTTCATGAACTCTTACTTCCGCCATCGTGGAGTTCCAGAGAGGAGCTCCCATCTCAGGCCATCCACTATCAACTGTCTCATTCCCTGTTTCAGGAGTTGGATGTGTTTGGAACAAAAGAACCGCTCCTGGTCTGCGACGTCCCCGAAATGTCTCATACAAATCTAAACCGACCCCCCAACGGATTGGAAGTTTTGTGCCCGATTGGAGACCCTGGGAATCTGGGGGCCTTGCTACGCTGCTGTCGAGCGTTTGACGTGCGAACTGTGGTGTTGCTTCAGGAAGCCGTCCACCCCTTCCACCCGAAGGTCATTCGTGCCAGTAGCGGCGCCGTGTTTGTCCAGTCCTTACAATGGGCAGACTCCATTACCGACCTGGATGCCCCGGAAACATTGCAATGGATTACCGCATTAGATTTACACGGGACGAATATGTCTACGGTACAATGGCCTCAACATGTTCGACTCCTTATTGGCGAGGAAGGCGTAGGTGTTCCACCCTTTCAGTTTTCGGAACGTCTGTGTATTCCTCAAATCCATCCGTCGATCCCATTAAATGCGACAGTCGCAGGCAGCATCGCCCTCTATGCGTATCGCCAACACCACTCACAGCCCTAACCCATTATGATCGGACCTCTGCGAGGCACTTCGTAGCCGGTTGTGGCACCATTCGAACAGAACAACACCCATACATCTTATGAACACACCACAGTCGCCTCAAGACCAAAGCCTTTCAGTTATTCAACCCGGTAGATATCGTCATTATAAAGGGAATGAATACCAGGTCATTGGCGTCGCCAAACATTCAGAAACAGAAGAAGACCTTGTGGTCTACCGCGCACTCTATGGCGATTGCGGCCTTTGGGTCAGACCGGCCAAGATGTTTAGGGAGAAAATTGAAATGGAGGGAAAACTAGTATTCAGATTTGAATGGATCGACGATGTAAAAAACTAAAACAGACGCCACGACCATCAAACCGAATAGAGATTAACAGACATCAGTCTGGTCAGACAGGATGTCTGTCCTGTTCGGATACGAGACAGGCGTTTCATATCGCGGCACTCATCCCTGCAAGTACCGGGATGGGTTGCCTTGTAAAATCCTATTAGTCAACCGGACAGAATATCCATGACTCCGGTTGGGGAGGCTCCAGTGATCACGCCTCATACCAATACCCTGCCTATCATGCACCTTCTTTCTCGAACCATCTAGCTCATTCTCCATCGACACTCACAACTGTTCTGCCAACACAGCCCGCGTTTGTTCTTCTCGATACGCTTGTAACCGTTTGGAGAGGGTATCATCTGCCAATGCTAAAATCGCAGCAGCCAACAACGCCGCATTCACCGCACCCGCGCTCCCTATCGCCAAGGTTCCCACAGGAATACCTTTGGGCATTTGAACAATCGACAAGAGGGAGTCGAGACCTTGCAAGGCCTTTGATTGCATGGGAACACCCAACACCGGCAATTGCGTTTTCGCCGCAATTCCCCCGGCTAAATGAGCCGCCCCCCCGGCCCCGGCAACAAATACCTGTACTCCCCGAGCTTCAGCCTCACCAATATACTCCACCAACGCATCCGGAGCCCTATGCGCAGAAAGGACCAGACTCTCATGGGCTATATGGAGCTTTGTAAGAGTCTCACTGGCTAATCTCATGGTGTCCCAATCCGATTTGCTGCCCAATATAATCGCGACCCGAAGTGATGACTCAGCCATACGCTCTTCTATTCCTTTTTACTTTTCTATTCTTAAATGACAATGGATTGAGAAAAAGTCCATGTCTCGATGAGACCGACTTACGATAGCGCATCTTGGTCCAAGTTGACCATATAGCGAGGACTGCCTTACACTAAAATACCTCTGAATTTTTTGAGGAAATTCCCAATAGGAGCCAACCAATTTCCTCGCGGGCTTTCTACCGCAGAGATATATTATTCACTTTATTCATCATGGGAGAGAAATATTATGGCAATACGTCTGGGAGATGAAGCACCAAATTTCACAGCAGAAACGACTCAAGGCACCGTGAATTTCCATGAGTGGCTTGGGAACGGATGGGGCATACTCTTTTCACATCCCAAGGATTTCACTCCGGTGTGCACCACGGAATTGGGAACCATGGCGAACATGACGGAAGAGTTTAAAAAACGAAATGTGAAAGTATTAGCAATCAGCGTGGATCCACTCGACTCCCATAATGGTTGGATCAAGGATATTAATGAGACTCAACATTGCACAGTAAGTTATCCCATTATTGCCGATCCGGAAAAAAAGGTCGCGAATCTCTATGATATGATTCATCCCAATGCCCTCGATAATATGACCGTTCGCTCGGTGTTCGTGATCGGACCGGATAAAAAGGTCAAATTAACGCTCACCTATCCCGCCTCAACTGGCAGGAATTTCAATGAAATTCTCCGTGTGGTTGACTCACTGCAATTAACCGCCAAACATAAAGTTGCCACACCGGCAAATTGGAAAGACGGAGAGGACTGTATCATCACGCCGGCTGTAACGGATGCAGAAATCCCCGGGCTATTTCCCAAAGGTCATCGTGCGGTGAAACCCTATCTGCGCTTCACCCCGCAACCCAACCGCTAGAACTTCCCCAAAAAACTGAGGCAGCGCTACACTAGGGTGGCGCTGCCCGTGATTCATCCAATCTTTCGTCTCCCCCTCCCATCCCAAGTCCTGATCTATTTAGTCTGTCTCATGGATCCTGATGCCTTATTTCCCATAGGCCACGACTTT
>CABVRQ010000119.1:0-1263 GCA_902500695.1 uncultured Nitrospira sp.
ATTACTTCATTGTTTTGACACGGCCATTCATTACCTATAGGCCATTCCCTGGTTATCATTGTTTGCGCGCGTTTCACCTGATTCTTTTACCTTTTTGACAAATAATCCGCAGTCTATATGATGTTGTGACCGCCTCCCATTCCCTCGTCGCAAGCATTTTTCACATATACCGATACAGAGAATGCAATGGAAGTCGCGAACTCATTCTGGGTAGAAAAGGAGCATCGATCATGACATTACCGGAAATAGGAGCTATTCAATTTCTGCAACCCGCATCATCGGTGGATCATTCGCGAAAACAGGTGACCGCCGTGAGTTCCGATGAGGAAGGTGGCAAAACAAAAAGCCATCGTGAACGAGGTGGACCCTCTCCCGTCCATGACCAGGTGACCTTGTCGAAGGAGGCTCAGGCATTGGCCACATCAAGGAATCACGCCTCAAAAAGCCATTCATTCCAGCAGCCCTCTTCCCCATTTGATCACTGAAAGTTGTGAACCTGCGATAATCCGGCAAATGGGGTATCCCATTTGCTGGCATTGGATTTTGAATAAGGTTTGCCTCATTATTTCATCATTCCCTTACCCTATTCCGGTTTCACTTTCCTCAATGTGTCCGGCTTGATTAGCGGCGCTCGTATAGCAGTTCACAAGCTTGTTCGTACCCTTGAACCCATCCCTCCTGATACGCCTGGGCTAAACTTCGTCGAACCTGATCCATTTGATCTGAGTCTCGAATAGAACCTGGAACCGCCGAGCACACCATCTCGACGGCTATATCCACCAGGCGCTCTTGACGCTGCCTAAACTCCTCGGATACCAGTTCATCTAACACTTCCTGGCCCCGCTGCAGGACAATTTTTTCCAGAAAGGTATCATACCCCTGGACACGAATGACCCGTTCCCGAATAATGGCTAATTCTTCTTTGATTTTTTGTGTATTGCGTATCAACACCATAAAAAGTTGCTTGCGGGATTCTTCCCGGAGAGTCCCTTCCATTCGTTCCAGGACCACTGAAGGAGAAATGGATTCCTCCGGCTCAGGTTCCGGATCTCTATCTCGTCGATGCACCATCGGGTCCGCATAGCCCAGTCGCAATCGATCGTATGTTTTCCTGGCATCCGAATCTCCCAAGATTTCGTAGGCCGCATTGACTTCACGGATTTTTTGTTCAGCTTGACGATTCCCTCGATTCCGATCAGGATGATATTGAAGGGCCAATGTTCGATACGCTTTTTTAATCTCATCTTGCGAGGCTTGAAGCGC
>CABVRQ010000119.1:1363-8924 GCA_902500695.1 uncultured Nitrospira sp.
CCTCCACTTTTACCACATCACCCGAACCCGTCTCCATTGCCATGCTGCTCAGTCACCCGGCTTCCTATCATCAACGACTCGTGGCCGTTCGAGGAGTGGTCACGCAACCGGAATTGCACCTTGATGACACAGAGTTAGCCATACGCTTTGTCTTTCGCCTTGCCGAGGGTGAACACTCCCTTGTCATTTTTGGTCGACACGATCGCACGCAAGGCTCCCCGTCAATTTCACTGGATCTTTCCGTGGAAGTGATCGGAGTCTTTTGGAAAGAACGAGAATTGAATGGATCACATGTTATCAATTCGATTGAAGCTCATACCGTCGCTCCCTATCCCTCCCTGGTACCAGACAATGCTTGACCGGGTCCGCTGCAGGCTTCCCTTCAGCACGCCAAATATGTTTTCAACTGACGAACCACGTCACCCGTGCCCGGTGACGGACGAACTTCAGACGGAACCGCTATCGTAAGCACCGCTCGAAGCGTGGCTTCCCAATTACCGGATTCAAAGTCATCACGGGATAACTCCATTCCCCGGCCATATCGATGGGTATAATCCACTAAACTCTGTTCGTCAATAAAATTCCTGCGACGGACGTAGACGAGTGCGGTCTCATCGTGAACCGCCGCAATAACGGTACCATACCCCGGCTTGGTCATGATGATATCTGACTGATGACTGATCTCCCCAAATGGCATCACAAGATCTTCGACACGATGCACACGGGCATAAGAAACTGAAGATGGCAGTTCGCTCACTAAAAAATGAAATCCGGCCATTGCGGCCATCTGCTCTAACGGAAGACGCTTGAGCGGCACGCCCCCAAAGGCAATGAGGACAATCAATTCATGCTCTCCCACCTCCAGGGATTTCCGCAGATCATAGCCCTTCGGCTTCCTCAAGGGAGCAGAAGGTCCCACATCAACCATCGAACGAAACGCCGGCATCTCGATACCCGGATGAAGGCGGATGAGAGAGTCTGCCAACGCATAGCTTTTACGAATGGTTTCGAGAATCGCATGATGACTGGGGACATCGGCCTGCACGAATGGCTCTAACACCCGATCCCAGGATAGTGAGGCAACCCCCACCACCGGGCACTTCGCTTGAGCTGCGCCAGCTATGGCAAGAGGGGAAATGTTGGATATCACCAGACTCGCCTTGGCCAATCGAATGGCCTGAGCTTCTTCCTCAACCCTGGATTCCCAATGTGTGTGAAATTTGCTGTAGGCCTCCCAAGTTTCCGCCACATCAATGTCCAAGGGGCCTTGTTGGACACATCCAACATCTTGTTGGACATCTTGCAACTCCCAACTGACCTGGAGATGCCGTTGAAAGAAATCAGCCGGTACTTGCGTGCGTAGAATCACATGCAGGTCATCAACCGCCTCACCTAATTCATTCAGGGTTGGCATTAATTGCGCGGCATGCCCAAAGCCATGGGCCGAGATCGAACACCACAGAACTGTCATCGATTACTCTTCTCCATTAAAGACCGCAATGAGATTGTTTATTCTGAAAAATGCAACCTGGGAGTTCACTTGCGGGAACAGCCTCAGAGTTCATAGAATCACGTCTGATTTTCTATCCAGGTCTTTTTTGAATTTCGTTGGTCAGGGTGTTCCATGAACAGGAATATACGATTTGTTTTTGGAATGATGTGGGCCATCATTCTCTTGATGGTCCTGCTCATCGCATGTACCTCCCCTTCAAGAAAACCCTCTCCCTCTTCTGGATCCTCCCATCCGGCAATAGTCGGAGAATCACAGACCCCTGCCCTGGAAAAGCAATTATTGGCCACAGTTAAACATGCTGAAGGGTTAGGGGCGGGGAACCCCCTGCTCTTAAGTAGTCTGTATAGTTTGGCCACCTATTACGAAGATCGGAAAGAATACGACAAAGCCGCTGTTCAATATGAACGGGCTCTCAAACTAAAAGAAGCTGCGAGTGGCCCCAACCATCCGGACGTGGCGGCCATCCTTCAACGCTATGCACGACTGCTGCAAGCAGCTAACCGACCGTCGGAAGCAGCTAATCTCCTCCTTCGTTCTGAAGCCATCCTCGCTCAGACCTCGACTCCCTCTTCCAGGCAATAAACTTTAGCCGGACAACGGCTCTCCAGCTCAGCATTTTTGACCCTGTTCCTCCGGAAATTTTTACCCAGTGGAGGCTTCCTTCATCCTTCTTCTAGGTCGTTTTGCGACTTTCCTGCCACTTTTTCCTCTCTAATTTTGGCACAAGAATTGGTTATATCCAGTTGAGTTCTTCTATTACCTTGACCAAGGATTGATTCATGAAAAAGTCAGCACAGCCAGACCAACCCATCGGCAAGACGCGCAAGAGTTCTCCCCAAAAACCGGTGGTAAAAAAAGCCTCCACCGACAAGCATCCTCGTTGTTCTCGATGTGGGTCGCGAACAGTGCATTTAGAACAGTTGGAGCAGGAACTTCTTGTCACCCTCAGTTTGCACTGTCTGATTTGTGGACATTACACCTTCCTTGGCCGCCCGGTGATACGTTTATTACGCCGTCCTAATGTGACGATCCCTGATTCCATTACACGGCCCGCAGGGGAATAGAACATCATCCACGCCAATTCCCCTGCTGTCAGGACGAATCTTTTCTACCAGGATTCCATGCGCAGCGTCAGCGGAATCAGCCCTTCTTGTTCAAGCCCCAGAGTGAGCTGTCGGCAGGCCGTGACGCTCCCACATACCCGAAGATGCGATTGGGCTATATCCGGCACAATAGTTTGGAATGGCGAAATATCGATTTGATCCTTCCCGTCCACGGAGTGCGCCACTCGCAGGATTCGTCCTTTCAGATACGCCCAAGCAGTCGGCCAGGATCGAGTTAACACGGGTTGATAGCGAAAATGTTCCGGAAATTCTTGTTCAAGGGCGACCAACTCCTCATGAAGCATTAACTGACCCTCATGGCGAACACTCGCCACCAGCGTCATGTGGGCGCCAACTCTCGCCCCCTTTCGACCGAAATGGTTGGCTTTTAAATAACGGGCATAGGATAAAAATGGCGTAATCCCCGTGCCGAAGGCCACACAGACCATTCGCATCCCTTCCCAAATCCCATCTTCTTCCAAGCGAAGATTCGCAGGCATACAATCCTTGGTGTTTTCATACACCAACGCGACGTCCCTCTCCTCGTCCAGTTGGAGGCGAACCTCCAACGTTTTTCCCTTCTCAAACCAGTCGGTTGCCATTTCCGACTGCCACCAGCCAGAGGTATCAGATTGATCTCGATGGGTATAATTGATGAACGTCTCCAACATGCGCGGCTCGTTGAATGAGGCATTCGACCTCGTATACATCCGTCTTCGATACTTGCCCGTCCGGTCTCCCCAGGGCTTGGCGAGAAAGGCCGTTCCTGGGCGCATAGTATCTCGGATGGCATATCGTTTCCCTGCTAACTCAATCTCCTCAGGCAGTGCTAACTGGACCAACCGGATTTCTCCTGGGTCAATAGTCCGTAATTGATGAATACGAGCGCCCACAACATGTTCCATGATCAGCTCATTTCTATTTGAGAATCGCTCACAAGATGATGAGGGGGATTCTTCGGGAGAGTTGCACTGCCTAAAGGGAAGAGACGACGATGCCATTTGATTCTTCCATTCATTTTATTTAATATTTCCTCTCACACCCCTTTAACAATCTATGAATCCACTTTCCTCCATTACCCCAGTTTCATCAGTAGAGGCCTCCTCGTCTCTTCCTAAGGGAACCGTCCTATCATCTCCCGATGGCAGCAATGAAGTTTCCGCTTTAGCACCAAACCCTGTCAAAGGTGAAGGACAATCGCCTTCCGCTCCTACCCTGGCAGTTACCTCATACCTCGAACGCATGTCTCAAATCCCGGATGTTCGACAAGTCAAAATCGCAGAAATCCAAAAAGCCATTGACTCACAGAGCTATACCGTTTCTGCAGAAAAGTTAGCCGATTCGCTCATTCAAGAACTTCATCCTCACTCACAAGGCACCCGACCGCCAACCACATTATAAATTCTTCGTCTTGTACCGACATCGTCTTTCCCTTATTCCCCCCCAAAACAGATGGAATGCTCGGTGCACACATGGGCAACAATCCATCAAAAAACATTCTAGAGTTTTCAACGTGTTCCTGTATATTAGGGGCAGTCTTTTTCTGTTCTCCATGCATCATCTTGTGGGCGGGATTTTGTCCTTGTAACATGGCCTCACACTACCGAAAAGGATCTCATGAATACGTCAACTTCCTACCTGGCAATCGGGTCAAATACAATTTGGTTGACCTTTCCCTCCACCCCAGATCAATTGTTAATCCAAACCTATTTATTAGGGCTGGGAGCCGATCACTCCCTCCTCTGCGCCCTTCCCAACGATCCGGCACTCAGCAATCTAAAATGTGGTATTCCCTGTAAAGGACGTTCTTATATTGATGGCGACATTTATGAATTTGAAACGGTCATCCAAGAAATCCTCACAAAGCCTCCGACCATTCGATTAGCAGCCCCACCTAACGTTTCACGTCAATATCCTCGCGCATTTCCTCGTTTGACGGTTAATATGACTGGAGCAGTTCGTCCCCTCAGCGACAAAGGAGGAATCCTTGCTGTGCTACCCGTTCAGCTCAGCAATCTTTCTCCGACGGGTTGCCAGCTTCGTGTTGCCCCTTCCGCATGGCCACTCGTCTCTTCATCACATCTCCACATTAGTTGTCGTTTGCCGGGGTTCAACCACTCCTCCAAATTTTCCGGCTCTATTGAGTGGGTTGACCCCGCAACGGAATTAGTCATTGGCACCAAATTTTCATTTAGCTCTCCTCAAGACCCCGCCAATCGAGATGTCATGCGGTGGTATACCTCTCAACAAGCCAATCTGATCAACACCACAGCCTGACGTGCTTTTACGCATAAAAAGACCTCTCTCTACTCCCTCTCAAGTTCCAGTTTTATCAGTTAATTGCCATTCTACTGCCCAGGGAATCTTCCACCCACCTCACATCCCTTCCCAACTTTGCAGAGTACTGTGAGCAAACTTCACAATTGTGTTACCAAGTGGAATATTACAGACTTCCATTGCCTAGTTGCCTGGATAGAGGGTTTCTTATTACAATAATGCCTATTCCTGCATAATTTGGTTACGGAATTTTATTCTGCAATTTCAGATATTCTCTCTTTTTACCCAGGACGTGTCACATGGCCGAACCCATTAATAATCGAAACATCATCGATATTTCTCCACTTCCTACCCCAAAACAAATGCAAAGTTCACTCCCCTTGCCTGAAAACACCGGACAAATGGTACTTCAATCCCGGCAAGCCATTCGAGATATTCTTCACGGACGAGACTCACATCGCCTGCTCGTCATTATTGGCCCATGTTCAATACATGACCCGGACGCGGCCATTCTCTATGCCGAACGGCTTAAACGGGTCGCTGACCGCATTCAGGAACACGCATTAATTGTCCTTCGAACCTATTTTGAAAAGCCTCGCACGACGGTGGGTTGGAAGGGCCTTATCAACGATCCCCATTTAGATGGATCCTGCGAAATTGGGGGAGGATTTGAACTGGCCCGTTCGATTTTACTCAGGATCAATAACTTGGGATTGCCCTGCGCAACGGAGTTTTTGGATCCTGTCACGCCTCAATATATTTCAGACTTAATAAGCTGGGCGGCAATTGGAGCACGAACCACCGAAAGTCAAACCCATCGGGAGATGGCCAGTGGTCTATCTATGCCTGTTGGTCTGAAAAATGGAACGGATGGGGGACTCCAAGTTGCTCTCAATGCCATGATTGCAGCACGACATCCTCAAAGTTTTATAGGGGTGAACGCAGAAGGTCTCACCTCCATTATCAAAACAAATGGCAATCCAGATCGGCACCTTGTTCTTCGTGGTGGCGGTGGCCGAGTCAACTATAATCCGGAAGATATTTCTGAGGCGGTGCGTTGCTTAACAAATGAAGGCATTCGTCGCCCGATCATGGTTGACTGCTCTCATGGCAATTCAGAAAAAGATCATACGCGTCAGGTTCCCGTGGCTCGTTCCGTCGTTGAGCAATTCACCAATGGGCAAAACGCCATCCTGGGCCTATTAATTGAAAGTAATTTGAATCCTGGCAATCAAAAATGGGAAGCGGGGAAACCCCTAGAGTGGGGAATATCAATTACAGATGCCTGTATCGGGTGGGAAGAAACAGAACAACTTCTTGATGATTTGGCTGAAGCAATGGATAAGTCGGCTAAGAGTAAGATTTTGACTTCTTAACCCTTTTGATGCTCCTTAAAGAACATCAAGCGTCTTCTTATGATTCCTCTCAGCATCGCCTGACATCTGTCCTTAAATGGAAAAAGTGCCTTTTCTGCTATCCCTTACATATATGGGAAGACTTTGCATAAAAAGGTAGCAACGCGCTTCACAAGAATTTCAAGATAAAAATGCCTTTAATGGGGCCGGCAGTAAACGAGCTAGAGATATAAAAGCTTAAGAGTTTGAGGATAAATCCGGAAGGGGTTGAATCTTAGAACCGCTAGCTTCATGGATGTGCTCATGAGTGTGGCAACCTAAATGGTGGCATAATCGTCGGTTCCAAAAACCGGCCAGTGCGATCATGGAAGCTCCAGTCACATCAAGAACTATCTCCACACCACCGCCTGCCTTAAACAAGAGATGGGCTGCCATTAACACCACAAGCCCGCCAGCAGTCAGAAGAGCAGGACGGCTATCTCGATGTCTAGGATAGGTCGCCAACAATCCAAAACCTGCCAATAATGCTATCACTCCTAAAAACATCCATTCGGTGGTATCCGCCCAAAAGACTCCTAAAATTCCATCAAGACCATCCCACGAATGTGCGGCAATGACGGGAAGAGCAATCAAGGCCAAAGGCGTCAACGCACAGTGCACGGCACACACCAGAGAAGCGATAGAGCCAGCTTTTGAAAGCTTTGGTCCAAGCGTTTTGATCATATTATTGACATTGTGGACACAATCCCGTGAATTCCAGAGTGTGATCATCCACGATAAATTGCGTCTGTTGTTCAATCAATTTTGTGACTTTTTTTAACGGGCATAACAACAAATCCACGATAAGACCACAGATCTGGCAACGAATATGATGGTGATGTTCTCGCCCTTCTTTTAGTTCATACCTTGAGAGACCTTCATGGTGAAGGTCCAATTGGAGAACCAAGCCTAGCTCTTTCAACACATGCATGGTTCGGTACACGGTCACTAAATCAATTGCCACTTTTTCCTGTTGCAATTGATGAAAAATTTCGTTGGCACTAATTGGTTGGCGAGTCCTTTGCAATAACGCCAATACGGCTTGGCGAGTACGGGTCATACGTCGCCCTGTGGCTCGCAGGTCTTTTTTGATGTTAGGTTCCAATTTCAACAAAAGATTTAAACCCTTTTGGGTGACTCCTTGTTGCAAGTTTATTGCAAATACCATATCGGCAAATGATTGTCAATTACGAGGCGAAATTTCAGAAAGGGCGCTTCATTAAAAAGAATTCTAGATGCCAAAAATTTAAGAACCACGCTCACACGAATTGTTT
>CABVRQ010000120.1 GCA_902500695.1 uncultured Nitrospira sp.
GCCGCCATGTCCAGGCTGCAGTACGACCTGTGCGTCATGACCGGTGATTTTCGCTTTCTCACCTATGGCCATTATGACAAAACGTTGATACTCATGGAAGCATTGGTGAAGACCATCAAGGCTCCTTACGGGGTCACGGGCATTTTGGGGAATCATGATTGGCTGGAAATGGTGCCCGGGCTTGAGCGGTGTGGAATCCGAATGCTGCTCAATGAAGCTCAATCCCTGGAGAAGGGGTCGGATGCGATTTGGCTCCTCGGGTTAGATGATGTTCATTATTACGAAACGGGTGATCTGGAGAAAACCGTACGCCTCGCACCCACCGACGCGGTGCGAATTCTCTTAGTGCATTCGCCGGAAATTATTCCTGAAGCCTGTACCGCCGGCATGGACCTCTATCTCTGCGGCCACTCCCACGGAGGCCAAATCTGCCTTCCTGGTGGCAATCCCATCATTACCCATTGCCGCTGCCCCAGGTCCTTTAAAGCAGGCCCATGGCAATACCATTCCATGCAAGGATACACCTCTCGAGGAGTCGGCACGTCTTTATTTCCGATTCGCCTGTTCTGCTTTCCCGAAATCATCATCCACACGCTCACACGAGCTTCCCAATCTTGAGAATCGCCTCGCCAATTCATACACAGATCTTTTCTTTCCTTATTGGGATAACTGACCGGAGAAGTGAAAGGCTGATAACCAGCACGCATTGTTGAGAATATCTCTTTTGTTGGAGAATTTTGATGAAAACACGTTTAACGCAAGCTTTCCTTGCGCGAAAATACTCACAAGGGGCTCATGCAATTTCTGCAGGATCGTGAAGCAGTCGGATCCATGGAAAATTTCATCTGTACTTCCCTCTTTTCTCACGCTATGCTCTGAGGGATCATTCATAACGGCATTCTGCCTCGTCTTATCCTCATGAGCTCCTCAATCGCCACACCCTCTCAATTTCAATACGATCTCATTTGTATCGGTAGCGGACCAGCGGGACAACGGGCGGCGATTCAAGCCGCCAAAATAGGCAAACGCGTCGCGGTCATTGAAAAAAAGCGTACAGTGGGCGGCGCCTGCTTAGAGACCGGGACCATTCCCAGTAAAACCTTTCGAGAAGCCGTCATGTCCTTTACCGGACCCCATCAACATTGGGGTCGTCCAACGGATACAGCGAAAATTCGACCCACGGCCGAGCAACTGGTCGCGCGCGTGTCGGATGTTATTCGCACCGAAGGTGAGGTGATGAACGATCAATTACGAAGAAACGATGTGGAACTCATCCAAGGGGAAGCCACTTTTGTGGATCCCCACACCCTGTTGGTTCATACCGATAACCAGTCACAAACCCTGTCGAGTACCCACATTCTGATTGCCGTGGGGACCATCCCGACGCCTCCTCCCAACATTCCCATTGACGGCCAATATATTTTTGACAGTGATGGCATCATTCACCTGCAACAGCTCCCACGAACCATGACCGTGGTTGGAGCCGGGATCATCGGAATTGAATATGCCTCAATGTTAGGAGCACTTGGCGTCGAAGTCACCCTTGTGGATTCACGAATTCGTCCCTTGGAATTTCTCGATGGTGAGATTGTTGATGAGCTTATTTATCAAATGCGGAATCACCAGGTCACCTTTCGGCTTGGTGAAACTGTCGAAAAATTAGAAATTGCGAACACACCATCCCGAAAAGTCGTGATTCATTTAGCTTCCGGAAAACGACTGGTCTCAGGCCTTGCCCTCTATTCCGTCGGACGAACAGGTGCCACGGCAACACTCCAACTTGAGAAGGCGGGATTGACCGTGGATGCCCGCGGCCGCCTGCCGGTGGATTCACAATATCGCACCCCGGTCCAGCATATTCTGGCGGCAGGTGATGTCATCGGTTTTCCGAGCTTGGCCGCTACATCTTCCGAGCAAGGCCGTTTGGCGGCCTGCTATGCCTTTGGCCTGGAAGCCAACCCCATGACAAGCCTGTTCCCTGTTGGTATTTATGCCATTCCGGAAATTTCGATGGTGGGAGCCACAGAGGAACAACTAACCCACCAGAAAATTCCGTATGAGGTGGGAATAGCCCGCTACCGCGAAATCGCTCGTGGCACAATCATGGGAGATTTAAACGGCATGTTGAAACTGTTATTTCATCGAAACGATCACCGGTTATTGGGCGTACATGTGATCGGAACGGGAGCCACAGAACTCATTCACATCGGACAGGCCATCCTTCACACCGAACGGGGGCTCGAATACTTCCTCACGACCGTCTTTAATTATCCCACGCTAGCGGAATGCTACAAAGTTGCGGCCCTCGACGCCTACAACAAACTTTGTGAAACATAGCACGCCTTTCACGTCACGATTAAAACGGTAGCTTGAGTCCGCCGGGAAGATCCTTTAATCCTTTGATAGGAAGGCTTTTTTCAAGAAGACTTTTGAGTACAGCATCATGCTGCGTGACCCGCTCGGTTAATTGAGCCGCAATTTCTTCAAACCCGGACAAATTACTTTGGAGTTGTTGCATCGGTTCGGCCATCTTCGCCGAGATGGCCGATTGAAGTTCAGTGCCAAATTTTGCACCCAATTCATTCACCATCTTGCCAGCCGCATCCTGAAGAAGACGATCCAGATCGGAGGATACCGTGACTTCATGTTGTTCCAATGTCCCCGTCACATTAGCCTGAACAGAAAACTCAGATACACCCGTCACGGCAGAGCTGAGGGATTTGGTTAAAGGATTGGTATCACCCTCTTTTCCTGCCGAGAAGTGAAGGCTGCGGAAATTCCCTGTGACATGAACCGTTAATCCCTGGTCCTTAAGTTCCGCGTTTACGTTGACATCACCCACCCCGCTAGCCAGTGTGACGGGCCATTTATCATCTTTGGATAATGCGAGATTGTCCAGTTCATACCCTTTCACCTGTCCCATCAGATGATCCTTGGAATCGGCAGGCACCACATGGTTGAGAACCCCTTCCAACGAGACAGACTGTACCCCTTTCAACCGGTCTCCGGAAAAAGCAAACGTTGTGGGTTGCCCGAATGTTGGTTGATCGGTGGTGATATTATGAAAAGTCCCCGCCAAATCACCTGCGCCTAAACTGACCGATACCTTCGTCAAACGAATCAGGAAATCGGGAAGCGGATGCACTTCCTTAAAATGCACATCCACACCCTTCCCACGCAAAGGCTTGTGCACCTGAGGGCCATCGTCCCCTCCCCCTGCGGGGGCTCCTTCCAGATACGGCTTCGCTCGTTCATACCAGGCCGCTCCCTGATGAACCCATGATCCAATCCGGGATCCCAATAATGTTTGACTCACATGAGCCAATCCTTTTGGAGATAAATTGTATTTGGCCTTGAGGTGTTGAATATCCCGTTGCGGTGCGGTTTTCACCTGATCGAGGCGTGTGCGCAGTAACGCCACCTTCTCTTCGAACTCTTTCTTCGCCCCCTTGAGCGATTCAATTTCCTGCTCAATATCCTGTTTCAATGCCTGCACTTCCCCCACTCCACCCAAAACGCCTTCCAGTCCGCCTTTTCCAGCCTTTTTCAGACTTTTTACCCGTTCTTTGTATTCGGCCAACTGGGCTTTCCCCGGCAACTCTTTCAACCTTGCCTCCCATGCCTCTTTTTCCCGCTCAACATCCGCTTTCAATGCCTCAATCAATCGGATGGTTTCCAGGTCTTCTTTTTCTAAAATATTTTTCACGTCAGGCACTTCAAGAGCCGGAAGCGCAAGAGAAAACATCCCGGACTCTTCCCCCTCAGCAGACACGTCTGACCCTGGCTTCACAACGCCGGATGTGGATCTTGGAGTGGCCAACCGAACGCCTTCCAATGCCATTTCTTCAACAATAAGTTTTCTCCGTAGGAGATTCAGTCCGTCTAAACCCATATTCACGTGGGCCACTTCCACCGCATTCGTCATAGGCTTCTTAGGATTAGTCACTTGCAGTCTGGTCAACGAGAGGCCAGCGGGAAACAAGCTGAGATCAGCCGCATCCAGCTCTACCTTAGCTCCCACGGCTTCGGTCCCTGCCCCTTCGATCAAACTTTTCACCCATCCATCCACAAAAAATATCCACACGCAACCTAAAATGCCTGCGAACACGACAAACGCCCCTAGCCCCCACCACCGAATCCATTTCGTCATCAGCCAGGCCTCCATGACGAAAAGGTTTCGTAGGTCTGATACAACTTGCTGGCTTTAAACATTTGCATAATCCGGGTTTTTTGCACCCAGGCCAGAACATGTTGTCGATAGCGACGAATCAGGAGGTTCGAAAGGAGTAGAACAGGGACAAAGATAGCCACAGAAAAAACCAGGCTGCCCATTACAACGGAATTATTGAAATGCTCCAATCGCCACCACACCGATTGATAGAGGGAGGTCCAAAACGCTTCCAGCGATGGAAGGGTCAGAAGGGCCAGCCCCAGCAGATGAAAGAGCGGATCAAGGAGATAGGCAATTCCCGTAAACAGCGCCAGGCCCAACAAAAATGCCGATAAATTCACGCGCAGCATAAATACCAGCAGGAGCACAACGAAGTTGTGCAAGCTCAGAAGCGGCGTAAATCCAACGACCATGGCAAAACACAACCCCAAGGAGAGTTGTCCAGGCTCAGTCTCGGAATTCAGCACACGAAGGAGTTTGGCGAGAAGCTTAATCATTCGTCAAAAAGTCAATCCATGGGCACAATACCAGAATACCTTTGAACCGGCACTACGTCCACCCAATGGATGAAGGAGGTTTTCAAGCAAGTTGTGGCTTAATTCATACTTGTTGACGTGAGAAAAGCCGCAGCTGTTTCGCTCTTTCCGCTGATTGGCTTTTCCGGCTCAGTGGCACGCCGAGGTACGCTACGTTTACTTATAGACTTGGCCTTCGTGCGATGCATTTTCTCGCGGGAATGATACGGAAGGATTCCGCTTAATACCTCCGCCAGCGAGTCACAGGGCACATCCTCCAGCAACTTAATCGCCGGTTTGGGATCGGGACCTGATCGGCCGCCGACAAAGATATCCACGGCTTCGACAATATGCCCTTTGACTTTGATCTTCTTTCCTAACAGCCCGACATCGGCCACGAGATGATTTCCGCACCCGGCGGGACATCCCGACCAGTGCATGGTGATGGGCTTCATCTCTGTGCCGATCATCGCTTCAATTCGCTTCGCGGTTTCCACCGCCCGGCTTTTGGATTCAATGACTGCGAGATTACAGTAGTCGCTTCCCACACAACTGACTAGGCCTTTTTGTATTGGAGTGGGATTGTAGACAAAGCGTTGTAAAAGAGGCTCTTCCGTCAGGTCTCCTAACACGCGGTCAGAAACATGTGGTATAACCACGGCTTGATTAGCCGCCAGGCGTAATTCCCCGGTGCCGTAGGTTTCAGCCAGACCGGCTATTCCCTGTAAATCATCCGCTTGTATACGGCCGACGGGAATTTTAAGCCCCACGTAGTTCAAGCCTGGCTGCTTTTGCCGGTAGACGCCCATATGATCATTGACGGAGTGCTTCCGTGAATCGGTTCCTGCTCGGGATAATTCCCATCCTACTTCCCGCTGGACTTCCAGGCGAAATCGTTCTTCGCCCCAGTCATCCAACAGAAAAGCCAGTCTGGCAGTCGTACGGGATTCCCGAAATCCATGATTGCGAAAGACGCGAAGGATGGCTCCGGTCACCGCCACCACTTCCTGGGGGGTGACGAATACGTCTAGAGGCGTGGCAATGCGGTATCCGCCAGATCCGAGTTTTCCCCCCGCTAACAGATTAAATCCGATGATCGCTCCGTCCTGCCCCTCGACCGTCGCAGGAACCAGTGCCAGATCTTGTGTTTCAAGATGTAAACAATTATCGAGACAGCCGGTAATGGCCAGGTTGAATTTTCGCGGGAGATTCGAATAGGCCCGATGACCTACCAGGGCTTCTGTGAGCCGCTTCACCAGGTCCGTGGTGTCCTGTTGTTCCTGCGCCGTCAACCCGGCAACTGGACACGTCATGATATTGCGGACATTGTCCATGCCGGTTTGCAACGAGAAGAGGCCCGCCTCTTCCATATGGCGAAAGACTTCCGGGACATGCTCAATCTTCAGGTGCCGCAACTGAAACTGCTGACGGGTCGTCAGGTCCAACACGCCATTTCCATAGGTGTTGGCGAGATGCGCCAATGTGCGTATTTGAACCGAAGTGGTTCTTCCTCCTGGAATGCGGACCCGGATCATAAAAAAACCTGGTGTGGGATTTCGAAGGAAGAGTCCATACCATTTCAACCGTTGAATATCTTCATCCGGGATCGCCTCCCACCCCAATTCGGCATATCGGGCAATATCCTCCTTGATGTCCAACCCGTCTTTTTCGCCTTTGAGCACCTCAATCTTATTCATCAGAATCCTTTCGCGTTTCTTTCTTGATTCAGTCACACGGCCTGGTCAACTTCCTAATTCTCCCGGCCAACCGCCAAGGGCTGAGGCAATAACTCCCTCTCCGCTGGTACATGAATCCTCCGTGACGATTCAAGTGACACACCTTCCGCTACGGCTTCTGTTTTCTTGATCCACCCACGCACAGGACTGATGATCCAATAGGCTCCTCCCATAAATACGACTCCACCGACAATATTCCCGGACACGACCCACATCTGATTCCACAAAAAACCGGTCCAGGAAATATCCGGGCCATGAGGGAGAAACAAGGCAATGCCCAAGAGCGATTGATTGGCAATGCTATGTTCAAACCCGCTTCCGATGAATGCGAACAGACACCAAAAAATCAGCATGATCTTCGCCGCATCATTGGTCGTGCGGGCTGCCGTCCACACCGCCAAACAGACGAGCCAATTACAAAGAATCCCGCGTATAAACAACTCCCACATCGGAAGGTTCATTTTAAGCGCGGCCACCTTGAGCAGCAGATCGCTTTGCGGCGCCTTCCCCACCACTCCCGATTGGACCACCAACCAAGCCAACCCCAACGATCCAACGAGATTGCCCACAAACGACCAGAAAAAAATCTGACCGACCTGTTTCATCGTGATGGCTTTGGCCAACGCACCAAGGGCACACACCATATTGTTTCCGGTAAACAGTTCCGAGCCCGCAAAGATGACGAGCGTCAGCGCAATGCCAAAGGACACGCCCATCACTAATTTAAACCCGGCTGATCCATCGGCCCAAAATGGAGCACCCACACTGAAGATCAAACAAATCCCAAAACCGAGATAAATGCCTGCCAGGGCGGATAAGACGAGGTACCCAATGGGATTACTTCGGAAGTACCCCACTTTCTTCTCTGCCAGCTGAACCATCCGTTCGACATCCACCGTATGCATGACTCTCTCCTTATTCTGTTATTCCGTGATCACGACCAATAAAAAAGCGCCAACTGCCTGACCTAAGGCTGGATTATTCCGCCTTGCCCAAGCAGTGGCGCCTTTGCCACTTCCCCCACCGTTCACTCCTCGAAATGATGGAGTATGATTTCTTTGTTCTTGCCGAATTCCTAAACCGTTCGTTTCGGTCGGTTGTCGGCTCGAACCGTCAGTTCCCTGAGCCTATCACCCCTTGTTTCGCATTCGACTAAAAAAAAAGCCCAATCCCTCGATAAGGAATTGGACGATCATTGTCCACAACTACGTCTTTGCTGAACGACCAGCAACATCTTTGTTGCTATTCAAATATTTAGCAGACATATCAGCCCCTGTCAATCAGGGCTAAAGACCTATTCAATCAGTTTAGGAAAAAGCTAACAACGAAGTCCCCACGCAAACCGGATGCACTACGAAGTGGTTTGAGCGAGAAAGGCTACCGTGACTAACACGCCATTATACGTGCTATGGAGCGCGATTCCTGGCGCAAGACTTTCTGTTCGAATGCGTAACAGGACCGTCAACGAACCAACCAACGAAACGGCTAATAGTGCCGGCCAATACTCAAGCACTTTCGGCATATGCACTCCAACAAAGATCATCGTGGTCATGAAACCAGCCAAACCCGGTCCCCAGGATTGCGACATTCCGGTAAACAAGAACCCCCGGAAGAGCACCTCTTCTACAACAGGAAATACCCCAATAAACATCAAAGCCCATAGAACCTGTAACGGAAGAGGCGCACTGATCATAGCATCAAAGAGCGGTTGAGCAAGATCGTCTGACGGGAGCACACCATATTCAGTAAAGGCAACAAATCCAAAACCTAAGACTAATCCCATCAAAACAAAACGCCATAGATTTCGAAAATCATAGGATTTCCCAAGTAGCTCCCGGAATCCATTTGCATCTAAAGATGAAATCACTCGCCGTTTCGCCAGGTGTATCGACACCAGCATGGCTCCCATCGTCCCCACACATAACGACAGGGGAAGTAACCAAATTTCCTTATACGGGGATACCGGACCCAACTGCGTCCCGACGTCAATTCCCCCGGCCAGCGTCACCACCACCCCGCCCACAGCAGAAACCATGAAGATCCCAAGGGCTTGAACAACATAGAAACATCCAACGATCAGGAACGCCGACCATGCACCCAGCCAGGGTTTCAACCGGGGTGGAGCTTGGGATGGAGAATCATCAGAGCAGAGGACCGGGAGAGGCATAATGTTCTTTCGGGTGTTGGCGCAATTTCTTGATGTCTCAACAAGACAGACCTTGTAAACAGAAGTCACCCATTCTTCTATACCAGCACACCTCAACCCATGCGGTAACCCGGAACGACAATCATTTGGGGAGTGTTGAATAATATAGATTTTCAAGGGCAAATTTGCCCAGGATTAGATTAC
>CABVRQ010000121.1 GCA_902500695.1 uncultured Nitrospira sp.
GGGACTTGAACCCCCACGGTTACCCACGAGATCCTAAGTCTCGCGCGTCTGCCATTCCGCCACTCTCGCCCGTAACCGTTTTCGCTTCACTCCATAGCTTTAATAAGAGGTTCTTCCTCTGGAATCCTCAGGGAAAATAAGACCCCCGTCTTCTCCGGAACCTCCCTATTATAAAACGTCCATCTCCTTCAGGCCATCCTAAAATTCAGGTAAAGAAAACAGTCCTCCGGGAAGCGCCGGAACTGAAATCCCAATTAAGCGGGGAAATATTTGGACGGGTATGATGTTGAAGTGTTTACCAGAATCCCCTCAAACCAAATCATAGCCCCATTAAATAGATTAGAACAGACAAATGACCACCTGCGCACCCTCGAAGGAAACGAACGCCACCGAGGTGATTTCTCAACCCTTCGATGGATAATCCCTCTTGATCGACTCGAGGGAGTTGGGTAAGGTAACACCATATGACCTTAAAACGGCTCTATCAAGATATTTATCAGAAATATCTGGAAAAAAAAGATGATCATCAGGGGTATGACTTTCAAAAGTCCCCGGTTGGGTCCGCAACTCCGCCGTCACCCACTTTTGCGGATACCATCAAATGGTGGACATTGAATCGTCCCAGTCGGCTACAAAAAATCAGGCAGGACCGGGATCAGCGACAACAGGACATTATCAACATACAATCCCCGCCTCCAGCCAACCGGTAAGATCCGCGGAGCATCTTCTCGCCTCATGCAGAGTTTCATTCAGGCCACAGGTCGCCTTTACCACCAAGCCCTGTTCGCCTCGATCCAGTCCTTCACGCGCGCATGGATCCTGATCCCCGTTCTCCTTGCTTTTGCCCTAGGCCTCATTCTGGTCACCTCCCTCATCGCTCCACTTGGAATGATCGGAGGGTTTATCCTGGGTGCCCTCAATGCCCTTGTCATTGGATCCACCCTTAGTTTAACCGAACAGGCTGTCCTGGGGGCGCGTCGTGTGAGTTGGCCGGATGTCTTCCCAAGTATGGGGCAATATTTTTGGGAGGTCATTTCTGTTGGATTTATGGTGTGGTTTCCCTTGTTATTCCTCGAAATGGGTCTCCAGACCAATCCCTACCAACCACTGATTGCCACAGCCGTATTTTTCCTAATTTTTGTGCTACTCAATCCAGTACCGGAAGTGATTTACCAGAGCCGGAACGGATCCGCCCTCGAGGTTGTCCGGGAAAGTTATGAATTTGTCGTTGAAAATTGGATCGAATGGTTCTTGCCCGTGGCCATCGCCTTCGGCCCATTCGGTCTGACATTTTTCTTTCAAATGTCCAGCCAGGCGGGAAGGCGTGGGGGGTTAGACTTCTGGCATCTCATCACGTTGCCATTTTCCGTGTTATCTGAGTGGCTCTCGTTGTTGGGGGTGTCTTCCGACATGAGTTTTGTTATCGTCCTCGGACTCACTCCCATTGTGACGGTATTCATGCTCTTCTTTCGAGGCCATTTATTTGCCGCCCTGCATCGATCTTCCCGACGCCAACGAATGTTCCAATCCCGAATCTCCTAAGTAAGAAGAAGAAAGGCATGAAACGTAAGGAGTGAGGAGCCGGAGGATGAGTTCGCGCTCCTAATCCCTTCCTCGCTCTACTCCTCTAACTATTCCCTTCACTTGCTTGTCGCTCTCAAACCCCCATGGTAAGATGGCAACCTTTCACCAAACAGATCCCCGGTGAAGAAGATAATTAAGATGGGATTGACAGATCCCCTCCAAAAGACAAACGGCTTCATCAGAGGTTCAGGCGCCGCAAAGTAGAGACCCATTCGCGGAGAGGTGCGAGAGTGGCCGAATCGGCGTGACTGGAAATCACGTGTGCCAGCAATGGTACCGTGGGTTCGAAACCCACCCTCTCCGCCATATTTGGTCCGTCGTGAGGATCACGAAATCCTCAGAGGAGGATTGAGCCAGTCCGTGAGGCGATGGACCATCGAGACTGCATTTAGGGGCTGGGCCCTGTGCGACAGAATCCTGCAAACCCCGCCAGGTCCGGAAGGAAGCAACGGTACGTGGGCTAGTCTGTGTGCCGCAGGATCACCTGGCCCCGATTAACCCTTATGGGCTGCTTCTCCGTCACTTGATACCGGAAGTCAGTTTTCGAGGGTGCTCAAGGAAAAATCCTTTTCCTGGTTAACGCACATTATGGAATTTCAGGTTTCAGCACGGAAATACCGCCCAACCAACTTCAAGGAAGTCCTGGGGCAGCCTCATGTCGTGCAGACACTCACCAATGCGATCGACCGCAAGCGGGTAGCCCATGCCTATGTCTTCTCCGGCATGCGGGGAGTCGGCAAGACCACCGTTGCGCGCATCCTGGCCAAATCCCTTAACTGTGAACAGGGCCCGACCAGCCACGCCTGCGGAACCTGCCCAAGTTGCGTGGAAATCACCAGGGGCAATTCTGTCGATGTCATTGAAATTGACGGAGCTTCCAATACCGGCGTGGACGATGTCCGGGAACTTCGGGAAAACGTCAAGTTTGCCCCGTTTCATGGCACATACCGAGTCTACATCATCGACGAAGTCCATATGCTGTCCAACTCGGCCTTCAACGCCCTCCTCAAAACCCTGGAAGAACCGCCGAGTCATTGTGTCTTTATTTTTGCCACAACGGAAGTTCATAAAATTCCCGCTACCATTCTTTCACGCTGTCAGCACTTCACCTTTCGACGCATTTCCCGTTTAGAAATCATCACCCAACTGCGCCACGTCGCCACCCAAACCAGCGTGACCGTCGAAGATCGAAGCCTATCGGCCCTGGCTCGAGCCAGTGAAGGCAGCATGCGAGACGCGTTGAGCCTGCTGGATCAGGCCGTCTCCTTCGGTGGAGAACGCATCCAGCATGGCGATTTGGAAATGCTGATTGGGTCCGTGCCGGACGAACTCGTCCGGCTCATGATTGACGCCATTCTTGGGCACCAGGCTGCCCAAACGATGTCTCTCGTGGGGCAGTTGGTCGACCAAGGCTTTGATGTCCGGGTGTATTGCCGGGAACTGTTGGAGCGATGCCGCAATCTGCTCGTGGCTTGCGTGGTGCCATCACGCCCACAAGTGCAAACTCTTCTTGAATTGGGAGACGAGGAAGTCGATCAGGCCATCGCGCAAGCCCAACAACTCTCCGAGCCCTATTTACAGGCTCTGTTTGCCATTTTCTCGCGAACAGAGGACGGGCTCCGAGGAAGTTCCCATCCACGGTTCCTGATTGAAGCCGCGGTGGTACGAGCAGCGCTTCTTGATCCGGTGACAGTGACCGCCACCACAACCGAACAGAAGGCCAGCGCACCCGCTCAATCTATTTCACACGCAAAACCATTATCACCTGCGACATCGACTCCTCCTCCCGCGCAACCCGCTAAGATCCAAACGCCTGCGGAAAAACCGGTGACTCCTCCAAGCCAGGCACCCCTCAAGCCCAGTGGCGGGGCCGCAACGATGTTTCCTTCCTCAACACCCCCAGGTGTGGAAAATCCGGTATCGACAAAAGCGTCATCTGACAATAGCGAACCATCCAAGGCATCCCCCAACACGGCTGCCCAGCCTTCGTCTGGCCCACCTATGACGTTAAATTGGGAACTCGTCGTTGAACGCATGATTAACGACCATCCGAATATCGGGAGTTTCCTGGAGAAGGGGAGTGTCGTGTCCATGACCGCAGGCTCCATTGTCCTGGGTTATTCCAAAAAAGATTCGATTGCTCGCTGGCGAACGGATAAACCTGAAAATCGGGTGCTGATCGGTCAAATATGCGAGGAATTCGCCGGCTGCCCGGTAAAAGTCCAAGTCATTGAATTTCAAGACGGGCAGGCTTACCCGCCGTCAACCGGTGAATTACGAGCAAAAAAAAAACTTGAGCAGGACCAGGATCTGATTGAAAACGTGAAGGCCCACCCTTTGGTGAAACAAGCATTGGAACTATTTGGGGGGGAAGTCGTATCGGCAGAAAGAACCCCGCAAAATGAGGAGGTACGCTAATGTCTAAAAATCCATTCTCCAATATGGGCAATCTCTTAAAGCAAGCCCAGGCCATGCAGGAAAAAATGGGAAAAATTCAGGAAGAAGCGGCCACGAAAACCGTCGAGGCTTCAGCCGGAGGCGGGATGGTGACCGTGCAAGCCAACGGCGCCATGCAATTAACCAAGCTGACCATCGATCCGGAAGTTTTGAAAACCGGGGACCATGACATGTTGCAAGACTTAATCGTCGCCGCTTCCAATGAAGCCTTACGAAAGGCGAAAGAGCTGATGGCCGAAGAAATGAAATCCCTCACCGGAGGGATGGGCATTCCCGGCATGTTCTAATCATTAAACGAGGTTCATGATGCTGGAAACCACTCCGACCAAACACACCAGAGCCAATGGCCAACCTCAGGGGCTGGTCGCTCGTCTCAGCCGTGAACTCGTGCGGTTGCCCGGCATTGGGCAAAAAACGGCGCAACGATTAGCCTTTCATCTCATGAAAACGGACAGGGAAGAGGCACTTCGCCTGGCCGATGCCATTCGTGACGTGAAAGAAGGGGTCTCCTTCTGTACCCAATGCCGGAATATTGCCGAAGGCCCGCTCTGCGAGATTTGTCTGGACCCGAAACGGGACACCACGACCATCCTCGTGGTGGAAGAACCCAGTACCCTGTATGCGATCGAACAAAGCCGGGCCTTTCGAGGCCTCTATCACGTGCTCTATGGGGCGCTTTCTCCACTCGACGGCATCGGGCCGGCAGACATCCGCACCCATGACCTGGAGAACAGGGTCCAGAATGGAGCATTCAAGGAAGTCATCGTGGCCACCAACCCCACCATTGAAGGAGAAGCCACCGCCATTTATCTGACCAAGCGGTTAAAACCCCTGGGGGTCAAAGTTTCCCGCATCGCCTATGGCATTCCGGTGGGCATGGACATCGAATATGCCGATGAGGTCACTCTGCTCAAATCCATCGAAGGCCGCCGCGATCTCGGGTAGCCCAGCACCAGGTTACCGTTTCGCTAAAACCTTCTTTTCAATCTGTTCAAACTGCTCGGGAAAATAGCCCAACCATACCCCAACCTGTCTAATTTCATCCCGCCATTTCTTCTCATAGCCCCCTTCAGCCAACGCAAACCCGATGAGGTCCGTCAAAGTCTGGCTGACTTTGTCCCCTCCCAGGCCCTCCGCAAACAATTTTGGAATCGTGAACCCTTGCGACAGGCGAAGAAGGTTATCTTTTTCTTGCGAGGGAAGACCCAAATGACGAAGGACCGCACGAAGCCGTTTGGATTCCGGATCGTTGACTCGTTCAATCGCGCAGACGAAAAGGCCGCCAAGATTATAGCGTTCCGTCGGAGAGAGAGGTTCTCCTCCGGTCCTCGTCTCGGCTGAACGGGTAGGGGATGGAGCTGATCGACTTGGATTCTGGGCCTGCGGATTCTTCGTTTGTGCCGGCACGATCTTCTTTGCAGAAACCGAACCCTTTTTCTTGCTGACCACAGATTTCGAAGCAGAAGGCTGTGGTGCAACGATTGTTTTCTTCACAACCGAAGCCTTCTTCTTAAGAGTCGGCCGTTTTGGAGCAGCGGGCTTCTTGGCTGTGGGCTTGGAAGCCGCTTTTGCCGTGTTCTTTTTTGTGGTGGCAGTGGTCTTTGTGTTCTTCACCACAGGTTTTTTGGGCGTACCGGTCTTTTTTGCAGAAACGCTTTTAGAAGAAGCTGGCTTGGCTTTCGTTGGTAGTGATTTTTTAGCAACAACCGGCTTTTTCTTAGATGGGCCTTTGAGAGAAGTTTTTTTCTTTCCCAATGCTGTACCGGTTTTTCCCTGCTTTTTCGTTGCAGCAGACTTAGAAGCCACGGTCTTTTTTATGGGTACAGATGGTTTCTTCGAAGAGGGCTTTGAAGTCACGCGACGAACAGATTTCTTTTGAGCCATGCAGAATCCTTCCTATGAATCGATAAAAAAAATCGAAAAATTGAACGAACGGTTGGATCAGAAGAGAAATGATAGCCTTTCCATCGGGTTCCAGCAATACGTTAGGGAAAAACAGACCCAATTTAACAACTATCACAGGATGGATCTGTCAGCCCATTCGCCAAAGCCTCTTGAACATTTAGGAAATTCTTGGGATGCTCAAAGGCCATTCAAAAAGTTTTACCCCTGAGGGAGCATATATTAAAAATCCGTGCGTAACATCCTCAAAACCCATATGAAAGTTTTTATCTCCTATTCCCATAAAGACAAACGGTATCGGACTCAATTAGATACCCATTTGGCTTTGTTGAAGCGAGAAGGAATTATTGAAGTCTGGCACGACCGGAAGATTACCGGAGGAAAGGAATGGGCCGATCAAATCGACGCAAACCTGGAGCAGGCCTCGATTATTCTGCTGCTCATCAGCTCTGACTTTCTGGCCTCTGATTATTGTTACGACAAGGAAATGGGCCGTGCGTTGGAAAAACATGATAATGGGGAAGCCCGGATCATCCCCATAATCATTCGTTCGGTTGACTGGGGCACCGCCCCATTTGCCAAACTCCAGGCCCTTCCCCAAGAAGGAAAACCGATTGACAGTTGGAGAAAAAAAGATGAGGCCTGGACCGATGTGGCAAAAGGCATTCGCCAGGTCGTCCAAGAAATTTCTTCCAACGCCAACCCTTCCACTATTCAGAGGCCCGGTGAGTATCGCAGACCGGTTTGGAACATCCCGCTTGAGCGGAATCCATTTTTTACGGGGAGAGAAGATATTCTTGGAGAAATTCGTGAAACGCTTCTGTCATCGGGAAAGGCTGCCTTTTCCGGATTGGGAGGGATCGGCAAAACTCAAACGGCCGCGGAGTATGCCTACCAGCACAAAGAAGACTACAGCCATATTCTGTGGGTCAAATCAGAATCCAAGGAATCCCTCACTTCCGACTTTGCCCAGCTCGCCTCGGTGTTAGACCTACGGGAAAAGCAGGCCCAGGATCAGCAAGAGATTGTCAAAGCCGTTCAGCGATGGCTCCAACAACATGACCGCTGGCTATTGATCCTGGACAATGCCGATGACCTTTCCCTAACCCAGACTTTCATCCAAGGCCTTCAAACAGGCAATATTCTTCTCACCACCAGAGCGCAAGCCACAGGGACAATCTCACGGATTGAAGTCAGAGAATTACCCGAGCAGGAGGGAGTGTTTTTTCTTTTACGACGGGCCAAATTGATCACCAAAGACATTTCCAATGACAACCTTCCCGAAGAACTGCAAACCCAGGCTTTGGGCATTGTCAAAAAACTGGACGGCCTGCCACTCGCCTTAGACCAGGCTGGCGCCTACATTGAGGAAACACAATGTGGACTGGTTGGATACCTTAATCTCTATAACGCCCATGGTGTGGACCTGCTGAAAGAGCGGGGCCTCTTCGCCCCTGGGCATCCCGATCCGGTAGCCACGACATGGGTCCTCTCATACCAAAACATTGAGCAGGCCAATCCAGCTGCTGCGGAACTCCTGAGATTCTGTGCTTTTTTGGCCCCGGATGCCATTCCGGAAGAACTCATCACTCAAGGCGCTTCAGAATTAGGAAATATACTTGGACCGGTTGCTGAGAACCCCCTTTTGCTTAACAAGGCAATTGGAGAAATCCTGAAATATTCCCTCCTTAATCGGAAGGTCCAAACAAAAACTTTGGACATCCATCGGCTGGTCCAAGCCGTCATTCAAAATAGTATGGATGAAGAGACCAAAACCCATGGGATGGAGCGAGGGGTTCGCGTCCTGAACCATGTATTCCCCGAAGTGAAATTTCTAAATTGGCCCCAATGTGATCGTCTGTTG
>CABVRQ010000122.1:0-1556 GCA_902500695.1 uncultured Nitrospira sp.
CCGCGCAGCTACGTTGGTGAACAAATATATTGGACGGTTGTTGGCGCTCCGCAGGGTGGCCGGTCGGCCATGCTGTCGGAAGACGGGGCGCTGGAACCGGGACCCGGGGCTTTTTCGATTGAACCCTTTGTGATCGCGAATGGTTCCATACAGAGCTGGGCCGATGCCGGGCTTAGCCACAGCCTGAGGGATGAATATCTGCCCTTGCCGCGAGTGCGCCGGACCCATGACGGGTTTTCCCTGGACATCAGTGCCCATCGTCCGCCAGTTCCGGCAGGAAGAGAAGGCGGGATGGACGGCAAGGCCCGCGATGTGGTGACCAGATATCGTGTGACCAATACCGGCACGATAACTCGAGCGCTCACCCTGGCCCTTGCCATCCGCCCGATGCAGGTCAATCCGCCCACGCAGACGCTGAATATTGTAGGCGGTGTCAGCAGGATTGAACGGATCAGTTGGAATGGCGCCGCGTTTCAGGTGAATGGTGAGTGGTCGGTGTATCCTGCCTTGAAGCCGGATTCCGTATCACTTGTAGACTTTGAACGGGCCGGGTTCCCCCATGTGCAGGATGCCGGGGCAAGCACGGATTCGCAAAGCCTGGTAGCTCCGGGAGGCTTCGGTTCCGGCGTCATGTATTTTCACGTAGATCTGGAACCTGGTGAGGTTCGCGATATTTCCGTCATCACGGTGCTCACGACTGATGGCGGGCATGCCCCCGACCTGAATCGCGAGGCCATTGATGCCGGCGAACAGGCCGCAGCCGATGAATGGCGGGAGATTCTCAATCGGGTGGACATTTCCGGTCCGCCTGCATCCTTACCGATTCTCAATGCGTTAAAAACCGCTCTCGCTCATATGATGATCACGCGTGAAGGGCCTGGACTGCGTCCGGGGCCACGTAACTATGCCCGTTCGTGGATACGTGACGGGGCGATGATGAGTGAAGGGTTCCTGCGTCTCGGGCACAATGAGCCTGCGGTTGATTTTGCCCGTTGGTATGCGCCGCATCAATTCTCCAATGGCAAAGTTCCCTGCTGTGTGGATCAACGTGGCGCGGATCCGGTTGTGGAGAATGACAGCCATGGGCAACTGATTTTTCTGATCGCGGATATTTACCGGTATACCGGGGATCGTGCCTTTGCCGAAGTCATGTGGTCTTATGTGGACAAGGCCGCCGCCGCCCTCGATAAACTGAGGCTATCGGAACGGACGGAGCATAATCGTCAGAGCGATCGCAAGGCGCTTTATGGTCTGTTGCCGCCTTCGATCAGCCATGAAGGCTATATGGATACACCAGCCTATTCATTCTGGGATAATTTCTGGGGTCTGAAAGGGATGAATGATGCGGCTTTCCTTGCTGAGGAATTGGGGCACCGTGACCGCGCAGCGGATATCAGGGAAGATGCCACAGAATTTGGCGCAGATATCGGAGCGTCTGTCCGTCTGTTGGGTCACGAGCTTGGGCATGTGCCTGGAGCAGCCGACCGAAAGGATTTTGATCCGACATCCACCACGATCGCGCTTTCACCCACCGGGGCGGCAACGGCCTTGCCCGG
>CABVRQ010000122.1:1656-7687 GCA_902500695.1 uncultured Nitrospira sp.
GTCAAGGTAACATTCAATGGAGACCTGGTGGATGTCCACGCAACATCCCATAAATGAGTTGTGGAAACTTTCAAATTTATTGGATGGGACGGCCCTCAGGTGTCGAAAAAATGGGAAGTGAAAGGGACATGATGGCTTTGGGGAATTCCATCTCGCACATGAGAACCTGAGCTGGTGTTGTCATGGACCTTCTTGATATGGGTTGTGACGAAGGTTTTCCATACAGGCATGAAGACTGAAAATATTATTTGGAATAATGATAATCAAGAGGACAATAGTTAATGAAAAACATATCCACTTTTCCCGAGGGGTTTCTCTGGGGTGCGGCCACATCGGCCTACCAGATTGAGGGGGCACCGTTGGCAGATGGTGCCGGCCCGAGCATCTGGCAGCGTTTTTCCCACACGCCGGGACATACCCTGAACGGCGATACGGGTGACGTGGCTTGCGATCATTACCATCGCTGGCGCGAGGATATCGCACTCATGAAGGAGCTGGGCTTGCAGGCCTATCGATTTTCGGTGGCCTGGGGGCGAATTTTTCCTGAAGGCAAGGGACGGCTGAATGAGAAAGGCCTGGATTTCTATGACAAGCTTGTAGACGGCCTTTTGGAAGCGGGGATTGAACCGCTGCTGACGTTGTACCATTGGGATCTGCCGGAGGCCTTGGACGATCTCGGCGGATGGCTGAATCCGGACATTGCGCATTGGTTTGCCGACTACGGGGAAGCCATGTACCGGCGGCTGGATGGCCGGGTCAAAAAATGGACGACACTCAATGAGCCCTGGGTGGTGACCGACGGTGGCTATCTGCATGGTGTATTGGCTCCTGGGCATTCTTGTCACTATGAAGCGCCTGTTGCCGCGCATCATCTGATGCGTGCCCATGGCGCGGCTGTTCAGGCCTATCGGGCTTTCGGGTCACATGAAATCGGCCTCGTGGTGAATATCGAGCCCAAGTATCCGGCTTCTGATGATCCGAAAGATCTGGCGGCCACCAATCGTGCGGATGCGTATATGAACCGGCAGTTTCTTGATCCGGCCCTCCTGGGATCCTATCCGGAGGAAATGAAGGAAATATTCGGTGACGCCTGGCCTGAATGGCCTGCCAAGGATTTCGACCTGATTCGTCAGAAGATCGATTTTGTCGGGCTGAATTATTACACGCGTGCCGTGACATGTGATGGCCCGGACTGCCTGCCTGTCAGGGCCGGGACTGTTCGCCAGCCCCACAAGACCCACACGGAAACCGGGTGGGAGGTTTACCCGGAGGGGCTATCCGATACGCTGCTGTGGCTGAAGAAACGATATGGGGACATGCCGTTCTATATCACCGAGAATGGCTCGGCATTTTTTGATCCGCCAAAACCGATTCATGGCCGTGTCATTGATCCGGTGCGGATGGATTATCTGAACCAACACCTTCGAGCGGTCCGGACCGCGATTGAGCAAGGCGTTGATGTGCGGGGATATATGGCCTGGTCTCTCATGGACAACTATGAATGGTCTCATGGCTATGCCAAGAGATTCGGTATTGTGCATGTCGATTTTGAAACGCTTGAGCGTACGCCCAAGGATACCGCCCGGTATTATTCGAAAATTATTCAATCCAATGGTGCGGTTCTGGATGAACCCTTCCTGCCTCTTTCCGTGCATATGCGTCATGGCTAGTCTCACCCTGCGAAATATTCACAAGAGTTTTGGCAAGACCGCCGTGTTGTCGGGAATTGACCTTGATGTGGCCGATGGTGAGTTTGCGGTGATTGTCGGCCCTTCGGGTTGCGGCAAGTCAACCCTGTTGCGTACCATTGCGGGTCTTGAGGAGATTGATCAGGGCACAATTAAAATCGGTGAAACCGATGTCTCGAGGCTTTCGCCTTCCGAGCGCGGTATTGCCATGGTGTTCCAGTCCTATGCGTTGTACCCGCATATGACGGTTTATGACAACATGAGCTTCGGGATGAAAATTGCCGGAGCGTCTGCAGCAGACATTGATCAAGCCGTGCGTGTGGCTGCTGATACGCTCGGCCTGACCTCGCTGCTTGAGCGGAAACCGAAAGAGCTTTCCGGTGGACAGCGCCAGCGCACGGCTATTGGCCGGGCGATCGTCAGGCGTCCGCGAATCTTCCTCTTTGATGAACCCCTTTCCAACCTGGATGCCTCTCTTCGTGTGAAGATGCGTCATGAGATTGCACGACTGCACGAGACGCTGGAGACCACGATCATCTATGTCACACATGACCAGGTGGAGGCCATGACGCTGGCCGATCGCATTGTGGTTCTCAGGGATGGATGTATTGAACAGGTAGGTTCCCCAAATGAACTGTACAAGTATCCTGCCAACCGCTTTGTGGCCGGCTTTATCGGTTCGCCTGCCATGAATTTTCTGTCCGGGTTTGTGGTAGAAAGCCGCCCGGATAGCACAACGATCCGACTGACCAGCGGAACAGGGATCAGGGTGAACGCCGTCGCCGGAGAGTTGCCTCCGGATACTCCGGTCACGCTTGGCATTCGTCCGGAGCATCTGTCGACGGGGGGGGATCACAACCTGGTTGAGATGAAGGTCAATCTTGTGGAGCCCCTTGGCAGCCATTCCTACGTTTATCTGGAAACGCCGGATGCTGATGAGCTGCTGATATTCCGCGCCTCCGGCGATTTTGGTTTCCCAAAGGGAGACAAGCTGACGATATGTCTTCCGGATGATCACTGCTATCTTTTCGGGAAAGACGGCAAGGAACTTCGGCGCAAAACTTCCGGAACCTGTTAACTATTTCAAGAACTTCGCCCTTTAATCAGTGTATGAGTACCCGAAGCTTATCAGAGAAAAATCGTGGAGTGTTCAAACTTTGTCCCGAGCGACGTCGCTCTGGCGACGGCAGGGAACGCCGCCTTGCCTGGTCCATCCTGAAAGATGGGCCCTTTGTTTTTAACACTCCCTTCCGGAAACCTCACGACAAGTCAGGGAGATCACGGATGATGTTGTATAAGAGAAGTCTTGTGTCATTTTTTTCTATTCTGGTCACGCTGATATTGCCCGTGGGAGCCGCGCTGGCCGCATCCAATATCCCGGCAAAGGATGCATGGAAGGTGTCCGCTTCCTCTATTCAGAGCGATGAATTTCTACCGGGTTACCTGGCCGATAATGATATGGCGACCCGCTGGTCCAGTCAGGCGAAGGATGAGGAATGGGCTCTCATTGATCTTGGAAAGGACGTTGAGATCACGGGCTTTACCCTGCATTGGGAGAACGGGTATTCGAATAAATACAACCTCCTGGTTTCGACCGATGCCAAGGTGTGGACGACGGTGTATGTCAACGACGACAGTGACGGGCAGATGGATGATATTTATATCCAGCCCGTTTCCGGGAGATATGTCCGGCTGGATACCAGGGAGAGAGCCACGAGCTGGGGGAATTCCCTTTGGGAATTTGATATCAAGGGGACGGACGACATTGTCAATATATCCGTGGTGGCCGGGGGTGGCGCGAATACCCAGGTGATGATGGATGGTCGCAAGGATACCGTCTGGAAAAGCGAAGCGGTCGACCGGGCAGAATTGCTTCTGGACCTGCGCAAGTCCAGAAACACGACCGGGTTGCGCATCGACTGGGGTGAGCAATATGCCGGTGCGGTGGACATGGCCATTTCCCTGGATGGAAAGGAATGGAAGGAGGTCTCCTCTATCTCCGTCGCGGAGGGCTCGCAGGGGCAATCCGATTTTGTGCCGAATGACCCGTCAGACGTCCGCTACATCAGGCTGGTGCTGACCAACCCTGTGAAAGCCGGGGGCGGTTTCGGGATTGCCGATATTTCCTTGCGTGGTCCCACGGAAGTGTTTTCCCCTTTTATTCGATATCAGTTTGATGCCAGGAGGGCTCCTTTCGGCGATTATCCCCCGCATCTCAGGGGATACCAGACCTACTGGACCCTGGTCGGCCTTCCACTGGATACCGAGGAAAGTCTGTTTGATGAGTTTGGCAATCTGGAATCCCGGCGCGACGGGCCTATGCTGATGCCCTATGTCAAAGAGGGTGACCATCTGTATTCGGCGGCCGGAGCGGCGAACATCCAACAGGAATTGCAGGACGGATATCTGCCGGTTCCTATCGTGAGATGGGAGACCGGGAATGGACTGCATTTCAAGTCCGAGGCCATTACCACGGGCCCTGTCGATGCCAGCATGACCTATGTGCGACATACGCTTGCCAATCGCTCCGATACTGTACGGAAGGGGGAACTCATCGTCACGGTCAGGCCCGCCCAGATTAACCCCAAGTGGCAACATGGCGGATTGTCGCCTATCAAATCGATCCGGTTTGTGCATGAAACCGGGAAACTGGTGATGATCAACGACAAAAATACCTACCTCGCCCTTTCGCCTGCCGACAGTTTCCTTGCCTCTCAATATGCTCACGGGGATATTGCCAACCATCTGCGGGGCAGGGTCGTCCTGGGTACCGGTGCAGACCGTAAGGGCGATGCCAAATCTATTGAGGACCAGGCCGGGACCGGCCTGCTCTCGGCAGCCTGGACCTATGCCTTTGAATTGCAACCCGGTGAATCCAAGGAGGTGGTGTTTGCGGCTCCCCTGCATGAGACCCTGTCCAATCTGAAAACCGCCGAAGACTTCGAGAAGTTGCGGCAGGAGTATGTGACATTCTGGACCGACAAGCTTAACCGTGTGGGATTCGAGCTTGCCAATAAAGCAGTCGTCAATACCGTGAAGTCGCAGATAGCCTATATCCTGTTGAACAATGATGGCGTGGTCATCCAGCCCGGCGCGCGCAGCTACAATCGGACCTGGATGCGTGATGGCGCGATCATTTCCGCCACGCTCATGCGGCTTGGTTTTTTCGAGGAGGTCAAAGCATTTCTGAATTGGTATGCGGAACGCGTGGAACCCGATGGCCTCGTGCCACCCATTCTCTTCACCAACGGTGAGGTATATGACGGCTGGGGGAGGAATATCGAATGGGACAGCCAGGGTCAGTTTATCTATGCAATCATGGAATATTATCGCTTTACGGGTGACCGGGATTTCCTGGAAAAGCATTTTGATGCTGTTCACCGCGCGATGAAGTACATTGTCACGTTGCGGGAGCGTACGCTTGATCCGAAGCATTATGAACATCTTGAGGCCGGTGAGCGCCTGAAGGGCATCCTGCCCCCGTCAATCAGCCATGAAGGTTTCATTACTCCGATGCACAGCTATTGGGACGATTTTTGGGCTATGCGGGGGTGGGCGGACGGAATTGAAATGGCGGAGATCCTGGGCCGGAAATTTTTAGCCGACTGGGCGAGGACCGAGGCGGAAAATTTCAGCACCAGCGTCAGAGAATCCATTGAAAAGACGATTGCCTGGAAGTCCCTTGACTATATCCCTGTGGATGCGGACAAAGGCACTCCTGATCCGACCTCCATTGCTATTGCCATGTTTCCCACTCAAGCCTGGCATGTTCTCCCTGCAGATATCCTGGACCGGACGTTCCGGGAATATTATCAAATGGTAAAAAAACGGGATGCCGGTTCTACACCCTATTCGTATACGCCTTACGAGGTGCGCAATATTCTAGCTCTTGCGACTCTTGGGTATCGCAAGGAAGCTTTCGACCTGCATGAAATCCTGTTCAAGGGCCGGCGCCCGGCCAATTGGAATGAGTTTGCGGAGGTTGTCCTGTCCGACAGTCGTAAGGGTGTGTATATTGGTGATATGCCACATACCTGGGTCGGGGCGGGTTATGTGAATTCTGTCCGGGGCCTCATCGTGCTGGAAGAGGACAAAAGTAAAACCTTGAACCTGCTGTTTGGTACTCCGCGCGAATGGCTTGCGGGCGATGGTATTGCTCTTTCGAATTTTCCCACACATTTCGGAAACCTGATGATGCAGGCGAAGTGGGACGACAACGACCAGAAACTGAGTCTGGATGTGGATATGCCCAAATACGCGGACAGGAAAATTTATGTTCGCTGGCCCATCCACAAGGAGAGCAAGCCGAAGCAGGTGATTGTTGAGGGCGATGACAGCTACCG
>CABVRQ010000123.1 GCA_902500695.1 uncultured Nitrospira sp.
TATTGCAGTTTCCGTGAAGATCGGGATGAAGAGCGGAGGTAGTCAATACCAGACTCCATCCCGATCATTCTCCACAGAAGGAAGAAGGTTTTTCCAGGGGGTCAGGGTTCCCTATCGCACCTTCTATCCAAAAGAGCAATAAGTGTCAATGTTGGTCAGGATACCACTATGGATCAGGTCATAACTGAATCACATAAAAGGACTGCCTGACGTGGGGAGAGTATAGAAATAGCCAGGGAAATCGTCTACAGATCGTTGCTCATGTATGCAACACATTTTCCAATGTGTTCAGGAAAATTTGTTTGTGGTCATGTGAAAATATAAAAACCTCGAGAAATTGAATAGTCAGGAAATTCATGTGGGGTCAAGGGTAAATTCGTCAGAACGACGCTGTCGTCAATAAGGGACCTTTGCTACCAAGACCTAATATTAGCTTGCGGTTGACATTGTTCATCGGATAAAGAATCATGCAGGGAGCGTTGATGTGAATGGCATAATGGATTATGCCAAACATTGCATGGGAAGATAGAGTTGGGAGGACCGTGAGGAAATGGGCCGCTGTATGGTTGGTACGTTATTAATCAAAGGAGGGAATCCATGATCAGTAAATTCTCTACACTCATTCGAATTGTTGGTTGTGTTGGAGTATTGGGCTTTTTGGCAGTTCCGGCTGTCACATTAGCGGAAGGCGATAAGCATTTGCATGAAGCGATCGGACATGCCGGTGAGGCAAAAGCTCATGGGGAAATGGGGCATGCCGGCGAAGCAACAAAGCATGCAGAGGAGGCCCTTTCGCATGCCGATGCTGCCAAACAGGAAGGTGGCAATGCCCATGTCGGTGAGGGCATCAGTCATCTCGGCGAAGCGGTGGACCATGGCAAACAGGGACACGGCGAGGTCGCGGGCGAGCATAGTCAGGAAGCCTTGAAGCACCTCCAACAGGGCCATTAAATCTATCTTATTTTCAGAGGTGAAAAGGCGGGTCACAAGATGTGACCCGCTTTTTCGGCTTTTGAGGGAAAATCGAGAGGAAGGGTTGGGTAGAGGGATATCTGGTCCCATCCCGATCATGCTTTTCGTACATATTGGATGCAGCCCAATCGGGGTGCAATCTGCAAGGTGAGGGAGCACTATGGCCTCCCTCACCCATGACCCACCTTACGAAAATACCATTGAATAACTAGAACATCCCGATCGTCACGCCCCCGTAGAAAGAGCGGCCATACCCGGCAAAGAACAGTTGCTTATCGGCATCAGGTGTCGAGTCCGACACGACTTGGCCGGACGCCGCGTAGGTCTTATCCGCGATGTTGTTGACTTCGAAAAAGAACTTGGCAAAGCGAACCCAATCATTGTTGAACGTAAAGGTCTTGTGAAGATTGACGTTCATGATCCAGTAGGAAGGAATTCCCACGGTATTGGCATTGTTCAGGGTATAGCTATTGTAATAATTGGACTCGACCCAGGCTCCCCAATTGTTCTTTACATCATCATACATGACCTTCATATTGAGGACATCGCTTGGAACGTTGGGGACGTCATTACCGTCCTGTTTGACATCGGTGGCCACGCCATTCACCAGATACCGGTCTGTGAAATTGATGTACTTGGCATCAATGTGGGTGTACGCACCGTGAAATTGCCAACCGGGTATCGGTCGCCAATCGGCGGAGAGCTCGACACCTCGATATTCCGAAGAGTCGGCATTGATGGAGGCCGTGTTCCCACCTGAAATGGTTTGCGAAATAATTTCATCCCGAAAGAAGATCCAGAATCCCACAAGTTGCATATTGAAGGTTTCATGAAGCTGGGCTTCGTGGCCGAATTCCACGTTCACATTTTTTTGGGGCTTTAAATCAAAATTGGAGCCTGGAAGACCCGTGACGGGGTTTCGGGTTAAATTACTGAATTGCGGAATGCCATATCCGGTGGACCCCCTGATCCAATGTCGCCAGCCTGCTCTGGGTTTCCACGTCAGTGACATTTCAGGAGCCCAGTTATAGTAGGTTTTGGTGGTGCTGGGACGGCTGGTGACCAGCCCATTCGTATAATTAATCGTCTGGATGCTCACGATGGACTGTTCGAATCCCAGGCCGCCGGCCACGGTCCATTCCGGTAAGAATGTCAGCTCTTCCCGGAATCGTCCTCCGATATTTCGAATGGTTCCCCGGTTATTCTGGATCAAGTTGCCTCGCGTACCTTGGCCATCGTTTAAATTTTGGAAGGTCTGACCCTCCTGTTCCATGTTATTGATGAAGAATCCGAGATAGCTGTTCAACGGCATCCCGGAGATCTGCCCCCTGTGTCGCAAATCGGTATATTGTTTCCAATTGGTATTCACGTTATCGGTGATTTGGTTGAAATATTGGTTAATATCCTTGACGTCATAATCCCCTTCTGTCGTCAAGATGAGGTTGGGAGTCAACTCCCGTTCATACATCAACCCGATGATGGTGCGGCGGTCAAGGCGAGCTTGATCTCTGGCGTCCGTTCCCGTTCCCGCCTGACGATCATTTTGATTAAACTGGCTTTTGGTGAGCCGGGTCGGCACGTCCGTATCCAGCCAATTGGTCATGGCTTTGATGTACAGGTTTTGTTTGTCATCGATGGTGAAGCGGAAATTCAAATTCACCGTCTGGGTATTATATCCACTGTGATGAATGAACCCGTCCTCGGCTACGTTACTGGCAAACATCGACACGTCCAGATTTTTGTATTGAGTGCCGAGGGCGACCGCTTGTTTGTTAAATCCGTAGGATCCTCCGCTAAAGAAGCTCTCGACTCCCTGGATGTCGCTGCCCCGTCGGGTTCTAAAATGCACCACCCCGCCGAGAGCATAATTGTCATACAGTGAGGACGCAGCTCCCCGGATCACTTCGGTCGACCTCATGAACCACGGGTCCTGTATATCGAGTCGGGACAATCCGTCCGACTGCGTTTGCTGAAATCCATCCTCATAAACTTTGATATCCCGAATGGCAAACGACGTTTTGACTCCCGAGCCTCGAATGGAAATACTGAAGTCTCTGGGGCCATTGGCCTGGCGGAGCACCACACCGGGAAGAGATTCCATGGATTCTTTCATGGTTCGGGTCGGTTGTGAATCGGTTTCCGATTGAGGGGTGGAGGAGATCGTCAGCCCTTCCGGCCGCTTCAAAATCCTGGTGCTGACGATACTCATTTCTTCTAAGGTCTCCACTTCCTCCTCTTGGAGGGTTGTCTGGGTTTGCCGGTGTTCCTCTGATTGTTGGGCGACAGGTGTCTGATCTAATTCCCTCAGTTGTTTCCTGATTTCTTCGAGTCGGGCGTTGACCTCATCGAGTTCTCCCTCCAGGTCCTGTTGTTGCTGCAGGAGTATTTCCTGGGACGGGACAGTGCTCTCACTTGATGCAGCGAAAGTTAGAGCGGAGACACTAAGAACTAACGGAACGCTCAAGATAAATACGAAAAAATACAATGACCAATTCCACGAACAGAAAGAAAGCAACTGTTTCACGGGATCATCTCCTTACAAAAAAAAGATAAATAAAACATGGCTGCGCCAAACGGGCCATGCGTGTTGTCAGCGCCGAAGACGACGACCTTCTGAGGGAAGGTTCGTTGAGACCCGGGCTGGACCCCAGGGTCAAGTGGAAGGAGACGCGAATCTCCCGCAACTCACAACGGAGCCTTGCGCATCACTTAGGAGGAAAATGACAGGAAGAAGTGTGGGGGAGCCCTGGCGGATTTATTCGAAAGAGAAGGGAGCGAACGAGAGAGTGCATGGAGAGGAAGAACGGCGCCCAATGCCTGAAATGGCGAATGCCACGATGGAGAGGTGGTCAGGGAGGTTGAAGAAAGTTTTTCGATGTGACAAGCCCAGGTGCAGAGAACCCCATGAAGAGGTTTCGTCTTGCTGTGATGGGATTCCGGAGAGTGGTGAGAGAGGTCCTGCACGGCCATGCAGGCGGTGGATGCCAGGAGCATGGCGAGAAACAGGCTTGATGCCAGGAGGGCAATCGGTTGAAGCCGCTGGTGCATTTACTTCGGGTTAAGGAGGTGATGGATGTACGAGACGGATTCAGGGCTATCCCACTCCCTGGGCCCCATGATTCGTTGGCTCAGGTGTCCGTGAGTATCCACAATCACCGTTGTGGGAAGATTTCTAACCATGAGCGCTTGAGAGAGTTCTTCCTGTTCATCCAAGAGGACATCGAAATGTAACTTGAGTTGCTGCCAAAATGCTTCGATTTCTCGTGGACGAATATCGCTCGTGATCGCAAGAATGGTGAGTTGGTCCTTGGAAAATTTTTGGCGAAGACGTTCTAACGACGGCATTTCTTCCTTACAAGGCCCACACCAGGTTGCCCAAAAATTTAAAATGAGAACCCGGCCGGCCAATTGGTCCGAATGTATGGGCGTCCCCTGTAAGGTGCGGAGCTGAAAAGTGGGGAGGCTCTGACTGGTATCGAATCGGCTGAGGGTGGAGGGGAAAGAAGAGGGAGCTCCCAAAGCCATGGTGATTCCCAGGATCCCTGAAACGAGCAGAGAAAGCGGTGTCATGGCATTGGGTGTAATTGAGCCGTCCGCGAGGTGGGAAAAGAAAGAGGCTGGACTACTGTACTCCATCCCGGGAAAGCCACTTGCTCTGACCAGGCAATGACGGCCTGTCCCGCGTCATTCAAGGCCACAGCCGGACTTTTGGCTTTCTTTTCATTCATCTTTTTCGGGGTGCTGAATGTTTGTCCTCGGTCGAGGGAATAGGTGAACACGACTTCACGCCGCACCGGAGATTGTTCTTCCCATGAGATGAGTAGATGGCCTGCCTGATTCACAGCCATTTGAGGATGATCCGGAAACGTGCCTTTCGACATGTTCAACAAGCGTCGGGGGGTAAAGGTTTTTCCCTGATCATCGGAGTACGCCAGATACACACCCGGAGTGTCATCGGGGCCTTCCGTGTACCAGGTGACATAGAGGCGTCCTTGCTGGTCGACCCCCATGGTGGCGGGACGATGGGGACAGCCCTCGAAGACCCATTGATCATGGCCCACGATGACCGGGGGAGAAAACGATTTCCCATTATCTATGGAACGAGACACGACCGTTTCCCGAACCGCTCCGGATAAGACCTTTCGCCAGGCGAGATAGACGGTGCCATTAGAAGCAGTGGTCAAATGTGTCCGGCAACAGACACAACTGGAATCGTCAACTTTCATGTTGGGGGAAAGGGTGGTGCCCCGATCTTGGGAAACGACGGTATAGGTGGCCGGATCTTTTTTCCCTTCCCTGGCATCAAGCCAGGAAATATGAACAGAACCATTCGGGCTCACGGTCAGATTGTCAAAAGAATGGCCGGTGACGGCTTCGTCGTCGTTGACTTGAACGGGGGGAAGAAAGGTCATGCCCCCATCCACGGATCGACTCAGGAGAAGAAGGTTAGCAAACGGTTTTCCGCCGGCATTCGGATGAGGGGTGGTCCAGGTGATGTAGACCTCCTTTGTGCGGCCTAACGCCAGGGCCGGTGGTTCATGGAGGGAAGTGGCGGGAGGACTGGATGGATTGACTTTGGTCGCTTCGGGATACTGTTCCTGCTGAGGTGGGACCTTGAGATAAAAGATACCCCGCTCTTCCTGCTTTTCTCCACCCCAGGCGAGGTGCATCGTCCCGTCTGTATCCAGTTGGGCCATGGGGCCGGTTGTTTGCATGCCCTTATGGTCGATGATGTGCTTAGGTCCGGCCTGAACCATCGAAACAGATGGTTCCGCCCCGAGTACTCCTGATACTGCAACTGGCAGGCCTATCGAGAGGACCACGGAAGTGGCTCCAAACAGTAACGGTCTTATCATGGGTGCCTCCACAGATATTCGAATGTAGGATGAAGAATGACGTTCATCATCCCTAAAGGTGAGAGAGTGTAGTTTTACCAGAAGGGTGAAAGCCTAAGCTACTTTAAGATGAGGAGTTCGGGTCGTAAACGCACCAGATGCCAATGCATACTACAGTTTTTCCGGTAAATGAAATAACTTGAACAATTTAAAATTGCTGAAAACGTGACAGAGAGATTACCTTCAGACGTGTTTTTCAAGCCCAAGCCAAAGGGCAAGTGGAGGAACCCGGCGAAGGAGCAGTTTCTCAATGAGCAGAATCGATGTTAGAGAAGCGGCAAACAAGGGAAGGTAGAGACAGAAGAATAGGAGCAACATCATGAATCCGATTGAAAATGGTTGGGCTTGGGGTAGGGGAGGAGCACCCAGTAGTCCGGAAGGACGACGACGCCACCACATGAGAATGCCGCTTGTCACCACCACGAGGAGACCCCCGGCAGTGAACACCCCCAGTACCACATTGGGCCAACCGAACAGTTGCCCTTCATGAGCTGCCACACCGAAGCCGATTATCCGGTCCAACACATGACGGTCTTCAAAGTTTTCCCGTTGTAGAACGGCCCCGGTAGTGGCATCCAACATGACTTTGACTCGTTGTGGACGGTTCTGAGTGTCCGACTTGGCAGTCCAATGGCCTTCGGGACGAGCAGGGGGCATTATGAAGACAGGAGGGGGGAGATCTAGCGCACGAACAGAGGGCAGGAGGATATCGATCGGAGAATAGTCCAAGAGAGGGTCCACAGTGTTAGCGGGAAGAATTGTCTGACCGGTATGGGCGAGATGTTCCCCTGAAGGATCCTGTTTCGTGTTCCGGGAAGTTGCCCCGACCGTCCAATCCTGTTCCACGACGGCGGTTCCGGTCACACGACGAATTTCTTTGAAATACTCACCCCACACCTTGGCCCAGGGAAGTCCCGTGACGAGTAAAAACAGAACAAACAGAGAGATCCAGAAACCTGTGACGGCATGAAGATCCCGCCAGAATCCTCGCGAGCCACGGTTTAACCGGGGATAGATGATCCCACCCAACCCTGGTGCATCCCGCGGCCACCACAAATACAAGCCGGTGGTGATCATGATGATCGCCCAGGAGGCAGCCAATTCGACAAAGGCTGAGCCGATATTGCCCATCAGCAATTCCCCATGAAAATGAAACACCATTCTGGTAAACCGGTCCTCTTCCGGAATGATTTTCAAAATGTCTACGGTTGCAGGGTGCACATACACACGAATGCGTTCCCCCCGACTTTTCACAATGATCCGGGTTGCGTCATTCTGTTCGTTCGGCAGTTCATACGCGGAGAGCGTAGAACCCGGGACGGCGTGAAGGGCAGCATCCACTTGAGCCTGTGCCGTCGTATGGGGGCCAGTGAAGGAAACACGATCATAGGGGCGGTCGAGCCAGGCATTAATCTGGGGTGTGAATAAATAGATCCCTCCGCTGACCGCCAATAACACGATAAAGGGAACACAAAATACGCCGGCATAAAAATGCCAGCGCCAGACTGTACGGGAATCGGGCCAGGAGCGAGATGGTGTTGGTGTGGCTCGTAAGGACATAAAGATGCGTCAGTGTAATTTAAAAAATATGGCAAACAGTTTTGAAAAGAAGAACAGAATAGGGTTTTTGAATATTTTTGTCTTTTCTCAGCCCGCCATGATTCGATGAGGCCTTCATCAAATTGTTAGGCCCTGAAGGCAGCCACAAGCCGGATCCCGGCCAGCAGGCAGATCAGCCATAGGCTGAAC
>CABVRQ010000124.1:0-4979 GCA_902500695.1 uncultured Nitrospira sp.
TGAGGGGCGTCGCCGTGCCTCATTTGATGAAGATGCGGGCTGGTGGCAACGATTGCGCATTGCCACCCAGGATGACGGCTCCTTGAAATTTGAAGCCCTCACCAATCGTGCGCGGGCGGAAACCTATTTGCAGCCGGCACAACGAAAACTCATTGAACGGTTTTTAGAACGGGCTATGGCTACCACGCAGAATGATCTGGAATTATCCAGCACTTTGTTTGAGCTAATCATCCCGAATCGGATGAAGGAATATGCTCCAGACCGTCGAAGTATGGTGCTGGTGTTGGACGAGAAGTCTGCCGCCTATCCTTGGGAATTATTGCACAATCGATTTGATCCCAACTCGCGTCCTCTGGCTGTGGAGGCCGGGATGGTCCGGCAAATGGCGGTTCCTCAATTCCGTGAAAAGGTCCTCCACGGGACAGCCCCGAATGCGCTGGTCATTGGCGATCCCACCAGTCACGAACCCTCAGGAAAATTTTCTCCCTTGCCAGGTGCCGCTGCCGAAGCGCGGGAGGTGGCGCAACTCATCCGGCATCAGGAGTACCGGGATGTGGTGGAACTCGTGGAAGGTGAAGCGACACCGGATGCGATTCTGACTGCCCTATATCAACAGCCCTATCGTATTGTGCATTGTGCGGCGCATGGCGTCTTTGAATTTCCAATAGAAGAAGAGTCCGCCAACCCCGGAACCACAGACACCAAAATGGACCCTTGCAGGAAACCCAAAACGGTCACGGGAATGGTCTTAGGGGAAGGTCTGTTTTTGACCCCTGCCGAAATTAATCAAATGCGGTATGTGCCCGAATTGGTGTTTTTGAATTGCTGCCATCTGGGACAAACCAAAGGCAGTGCTGAACAATTGAACATTCCGTTTCATCAACTCGCCTCAAACCTGGGGACCCAACTGATTCGCATGGGTGTGCGGGCGGTGGTGGCAGCCGGTTGGGCTGTGGACGACCTTGCGGCCAAAACCTTCGCCAAGAAGTTTTATGAAGAGATGTTTCAAAATCGAACATTCGGCGATGCCGTGCGGCTGGCGCGTGAGGAAATTTTTCTTCGCCAGGGCGGATCCAATACGTGGGGTGCCTATCAATGCTACGGGGATCCGGATTTTTCGTTACACATCGGAGCGAAAAGCATGGGTAGGCAACGCCGGATGGTGGCTCCCGTCGAATTGCAAGTGGAATTGTACAATCTGGTTCAAGAGGCCAAAACCGCCGAGCCGAAAGATGAAGCCAGGTTGAGACGACGACTACAAGAATTGACTGCCAGTGTCGGTCAAGGGTGGACGGATTCCGCAGCCATGTGTGCGGCTCTGGGGTTAGCCTATGGGGAGTTGGGCCTTTTCGCGGAGGCGGTCCGATTCTATGATCGAGGGAGAATGCTGCAACCGGCTGATGCGACGGTGGAGTCGCTGGAACAGTTAGCCAATTTGAAAGTCCGATGGGCACTCGATCGTGTCGAAAGGCAGGGAGATCCCACAGCACAACAGCTCGACCCGCTAGAAAAAGATTTTCCCAGCAAGGAGTTGTTTGACGATGCGGAAAAAATTCTCGAGGGTCTTCTCACGATTCAACACACACAAGAACGGTATGCGCTTAAAGGGGAGCTCTATAAAGGAAAAGCCCTGCTGCTCACCAATAAGGCAGAGCGACGGAAAGCCTTACTCGAAATGAAGCGTTGGTATGATGAAGGCTACGCGCTTGGCAAAAATGCAAAGCGAACCGATGCGTATTACCCTTTGGGAAATCGGCTGGCAGCTGAGATTGTGCTTTCGTGGGATCAGCCGAAAGGGCGGGAAACGCGACGTAGCAAGACGAAAGAAGCTGATTATCTCGCAGAGGGGCTTGCCGAATTATCAACGTATGCAAACGATTTAATCGGAAAAGGACAAATCTTCTGGGGTATGAGTCTGACCCCGGATCAGAAACTGCTCGAGTCCTTATATGCACAACGTCTGACAGCCAACGATCAGAAGGAAATTCTCAATGGATATCTTGCGGCCAAACGACGGGGTGGGTCCGCCAGAGAAATGGATTCCGTCATCAAACAAATCAGGTTCTATGAATTAATGGTCGCCACGCAGGCACCTCCCAACATTCGTCAACAGCTTAGCGCCGGACTGAAAACATTACGTGAGAATCTTGTGCCCGATGAAGGACCGTAGGTGCTTGAGATATGAAATCCTGGCAGCGAAGATTTTCATTTGTCACAGTTGTAGAGACCTGGACCGGGGGAAAGTGGGCTTGCAGGATGCCTTGCATGTAGCAAGAGGTGCGGGTTGCAGTATGTGAGGGCTGATGAGCGGGAGTGAAAGTCGTTAACGTCATATGGTTGGGTGGGCCTGCCAGGAATTTTCTCTATCAAAGGACTACCATTCCGGCCAGTTGTTCGTGTCAATCTTTCCTCGAATCGTGGCTCTTTCAAAACTACCGGAATGACGATTGGTGGGAAACATTTGGCCTTGTCCTGATTCCTGTGGTCCCCTAGATTCGTTTTCCCGTCCGCGTTAGACTTCACGTCATCGAAATTCGGGTCTAACAATCGAATGTCTTCAGATTATGAGATTTCACCTCATTAGCGAGGCGGAGCAGAACGTCGTGATGAAACGATGCGCGTATGGTCTATTCCTGACTCTGGTTTTCCTCGTAGTGGTCCCCTCGTTACTCTGGGCTCAACTGGATTTGGACTACCAACTAAGAAGTCAGGAACAATTAGGCAGTTGGAAGGAAGGCGTCAAACCGAAGCCTGTCTCGGGATTGAATGTGGAATTACTTTCGGTGTTGGCCGACTACCAGGAACTGGTCTCCTCTGGAACTTTTCCGAATGCGGTGAAGCTTCAATTCTATTTAGATGACGAGCATGCGGTGTATTTGACGGTTCGCGAATTGGATTACCGCACCTACTATTGGTTGGATAGGGTGGAGCCCGCCCGCGCATGGGAAAAAGGGTTTCAGAATGTCTTTGCCTGGCCGACCGATCCTGTCCTGCAACAACTAACTCCCAAACTTGACCTCTATGAATTGGGAGCCCTGGTTCGCTTGGATGCAGACTCCACCTCCAGTATAGAGCGAGTCGCGCCTGCGGTGCTCTATCACAAGGATGCGCCATCTAAAATTGATGGCTATTTTTTTACCTTGAAAACCGGTGAAGATGCGCGATTGATGGCGACCATCACCCGGGAAGCCACAGGACAAGAAGTGGAGACGCAAACGTTCAGAAGAAAACGTGCAGGGCGTCCCTTTACCATTCATTGGGACGCCAAAGAAGCGGAGCCAGGTCTCTATAAACTGGACATCAGCGGGTTTTCTCTTTCGACGAATCAAACCCTTTCCCAAGAAATTCATTTCTATCATCAGCCTATCGTGATCCCATAACGAGAGCACCCCCTTTAATTATGAAAGACGTGTTCATCAGTTACGCCAGTGAGGATCGACCCGTGGCTCAACAGTTGGCGGCAGGCTTGGATCAAGCAGAGGTATCGGTTTGGTGGGATCGCCAGATTCAAGTAGGCAGCGAGTGGGATAAAACGATTGAAGACGCGTTGGCCTCGGCGAAATGTGTGGTGGTGTTATGGACCGGTCATGCCAAAAATTCCCGATGGGTGCGGGCAGAGGCTCGGGAGGCTCTGAATACTGAGAAGGTCATACCGGTTATGTTGGAAGCCAATGCCATTCCATTGGCTTTTACCGGTATTCAGGCCTTATGTTTTCTTGGATGGGAAGGCGCGGTCGGATCCAAAGAATTTGATATTCTTCTTTCCGTCATCCGTGCCAAGTTAGAGGGGAAAGCTTTTGAGCTTCCGGAGGCCTCCTCCACCAAACCGTCTCTGCTCGGAAAATTGGTCGCGCTTTTGGGGATCAAGGCGATGGTGGGCGGTATTCTTGCCCTCCTGCTTATCGGTAGTTCATTTCTGCGAGTGGCCCCGGTGATTTTGGTCCATGTGGAGACGGCTCGTATGGAATTTAGCGTGGCTCCCGGTTTGGATGATAAGCGACTGACTGATGCCATAACCTTTGACTCTCTGACGGTTGAAAACGTCGGGAAGCTTTCCGTCACTCCGGACAGGCTGCTGGTCGCCGACCCCGCTGATTATGATATGGCGTCGGATAGCTATCCGCCGAAAGCCTGGCTGGATTTGCCAATCAATGGCCGGACCGTACAATTTGCAGCGGACATGCCCAGCTTCTCCTCGGAAATCACGATCGAAACCACTGAGGATAAGGCGGCGGCTGCGGGACAACTCGATGGGATCGTGCTTACCGACGAGGCCGTGGTGAGTATGGAGATTTCCAATGACAATGCCCTCACCTGGTCGATCCGAACGAAGCAAGGGCGACAGCGAGTGGTGTTGTCCAGGATTCAAGCCGTTCAAATCCTTGAGACAGGGATGAAGGCGTCTTCGGGGCTCTCAATACCATTTCCCCAAGATCAAGAACTGACCTATCACATTATTTTTGATCATAAGCCTGGGACGATCGAACTGTTTGGACAGGACCAAGGTTTTGTCCTGGTGTTGAAAGAAAAAGAAACGACGGCCAAGAAACCGATTTCCAGTTCGGTGTTGCCGATACAATCCGTGGACTTTTCCTGGCAGGATCCGGGTACAGGTGAACGCAAACCGCCAGAGGGATTTGTGGGAACGGTGGAATATGTGAGTCCCCAAGGTATGCCTTCGGTGCCGATTGGAATGAATGCATTTCTGACCCTGGATGACCTGGAGCATTTTGAAATCACGTCCATCAGCATTGACCCGATCAGTCATACATTCAAGGTAGACCTGAAGGGAAAGGCAGGTTATGTCAAAACAGGGACAGCCGGTAATCCACAGGACCTTCGGCCGACCCTCTTCGATCAAATACGGTACAGCTCTTTATTTGAACCCGTCAGTAAGCTGATCGGGTGGTAGGGAAGGAAGGAAGGGTGTTACTGATAAGACCTTATGAAACGAAGAGGACGTGTCACCGACACGTCGC
>CABVRQ010000124.1:5079-7253 GCA_902500695.1 uncultured Nitrospira sp.
GCCAATCGACGAAGGGAATTCCGGCGGGCCGTTGCTCAAAGGCCATCAGGTGGTGGGGATCGTGACCGAAGCCAGTCCTCCCTTTGCGTATGCGGCACCTGCTGTTCTAGCGCAGTATGTGTTGGAGAGTTGGGGGATACGGTTTGGGGTCGCTCTGCGTTTCGAACCCGCTACCCTGTCTTTGCTCTATCTTCGAGATATGATCCAGCAAAAAGGCTTCCACCATCCATTTGATGGAAGTGCGGAAGGGCTTCCCGGTGCATGGATGGGAACCTTTGTGCATGACTACGAGCCAAAAATTATACAAGCGATGAAAGTCGTAGTGGATTATGCTACCGGGTTGATGTGGCAACAAAGTGGATCTCCTGAGTTGACCTTTGGCATTGAAAAACGTGAACCATGGGAGTATGTGGAGCAACTGAACCAACAACGCGCTGGCGGATTCTCGGATTGGCGGTTGCCGACGATTGAAGAATTAGCTTCCTTGTTAGAGCCGATTGGAAGGCACGATGGGCTTTTTATCGACCGGGTGTTCGATAAGGCTCAATGGGTCTGTGTGGCTACCGATGGTCTGATTCGTCAGGAGAAGAAGGGCATGGTGGTTGTGGCGGGGCCCTGGGAACTCCTGGTGGATTTTGATCGTGGCCGAATCGATCATCGGCGTCATAGCGAAGGCGAGGTTCGCAAAGGGTTTGCCAGAGCCGTTAGGACTATTCCTTCTGCCGATCTTTCTTCGTCCTATTGAACGAGTTCTGGGTGGACGGTCTTGGTTTCTTAGGATTGTTATGCCAAGATTACGGGGTATGGGAACCTTATGATCAGAATATAGGACTTGCCGATGCTATTCATCCGTTTCCAGGTTTTCATTCTTATTGCCATGTTGGGCATGGTCCCACCGGTCTGGTCCGAGGTGGATATCGACAAGCTGAAAAATGGTGTGGTCAAGATCACGGCTCAATTCGCCAACAGGCAAAAGATCGGAACCGGCTTTGTCGCCGGACAGGGCAAAAAGCATCTGTTTATTGTGACCGCCTCACATGTGATTGAGGGAGAGGCCGAAGTCCCTCAGTCGATCAGCGTCACGTTTTTTTCTCATCAAGAAGAACCGCTGGTGGCTGAGGTGATCAATAAAGAGGGTGGAGATCCCAGAGGGTTGGCTCTGCTGAAAGTGGGCGGAGACCTTCCTGATAATGTGCAGATTCTGGAGTGGGATACCCAGAGTCAATTACATGGGGGCGAAGACGTGCGGGTAATCGGGTTTCCCCAGGTTGGAGGAAATCCATGGGCGGTGACCCGGGGGACCCTGTCTGGATTTGACGGACCCATTCTCAAGTTTTCGGGTGCGGTTGAAGAAGGGAATTCGGGAGGACCCTTGCTCTACCAGGGGAAAGTCATCGGTGTCATTGTGGAAATCGTCCGACAGTTTGGTAATGCCAAGCCTTCTCAAATTGCTCAATTTACGGTTGACAATTGGCCGGGGTTTAGCCGTCAAGTCAGGATTGAACCCAAAAATATTTCACCGGGGAGCAACCCAGATGCCGGTGATTCTGTCGGAAAGAGGTTGGCCGCTTTGGTCGTCACCACCGTTCCCAAGGATGCGGAGGTGTTTGTTGATGATGAACTTGTCGGAAACACCGCACAGGGATCATTGGTCGTGAGTCAATTACCTCCCGATGAATACGAGGTGGCCGTCAAAAAGAAAGGCTATCGACCGTGGTTTAAGAATGTCGAACTTTTTCCCGGCGAACGTCGGGAGCTGAACGCGACCCTCCAGGAAGGAGCCGTGGCTAATGTGACGGGCGTCTGGAAAAACCCCAATGAAGCGGCCGTGTCCTATGTCCTGCAACAAATGGGAGATCGAGTGGTCATGAGGGAGGTGACCACCAGCGTATTGGGAACCATGGTGACCGCGGAGGGAGAAGGACAATTGCAAGGCAACCAATTGGCCATATTCTATCGGACCGTGTTGGGAACGATGGGTCAGTCTGCCACCACGATGTCTGATGATGGAAAAACCTTAACCGGGACCTTCCAGGATTTTTCCAATATGATTCCCATGACTCTCTCGTTGGTTCGAACCGCAGATGCTCCCTCCTCCTTTGGCCTACCAGGCAATGATGCCTGGAACGCCATTCAGGGTTTTGGGCAGTAGGGACCATTCGGTTCCCTGCATA
>CABVRQ010000125.1 GCA_902500695.1 uncultured Nitrospira sp.
CCCTGTGGACATACAGTAAATTGGTATTGTCGGCCCCGGAAAGAATCATGGCCCAGATCGGGAGCGCCAAGCCGGCAAAGACGGCGGCACTCAGAAAGAATGGTCGAAATCCGTAGGAAAAGAATGGCAGTTCCTGAATGCAGGATTTTTTGTTCGTTGTGGTGGTCATGTGCTCCTGAGTTCTGAAAAGTTGTTCGTTATGTGAATACGGGTGTCATTTCTCGGCCGAAAAAGCTGGGGCTTATCGGGTAGTGATGTGAGTGAGGTGAGATGGAAGGGGAGGGAAGATCAAAATTGGTTAAATTCCAAATGTGCAGGACCTACGGGCCTCCGGAGCGAAGGGCGAAGAGCTTGTCTCCACGTTGACGATGCCGCACCTCAGCCAGATTCTTCGTTTCCCTCAGAATGACAATGTTCCATCGAACGTATGTGTGCCTTTAATTGTTCTCCCTACCGACGTTAGACGAATACATACTAACCAGTGTGGTTCATACCAGGTGGTCAACCTGCGCGTTTCTGGGGAGTGGTCGGTGGCCAGATTGAATGTCATTGCGGCTCAGCTAGATCCTTCGTTTCACTCAGGATGACAACGTTTCACTCAGGGAGACAACTCCTGTTGTCCAGGAATCTGCACCAAACGGTCGTCGCGCTTCGCAAACGGCTGTCGCCTACGATGCCGACCCTAAGACTTTGGTAATGAGGGCTTGGGCTTCTTCCTGGATTTGCTTGAGATGCGTGTCGCCTTTGAAGCTCTCCGCATAAATTTTATACACATCCTCGGTTCCAGAAGGTCGGGCGGCAAACCAGCCGTTCTCCGTCATGACTTTCAGCCCGCCGATGGCACTGCCGGTTCCCGGTGCCGAGGTGAGGATGCCGGTAATCTTTTCCCCTGCAAGTTGAGTTGCTTGAATCTGCTCTGGCGAAAGTTTTTTGAGAATGGCTTTCTGCGCGGGTGTGGCCGGCGCATCGATGCGCTGGTAGACCGGAGTTCCCAGTTCCTTCGTGAGGTCGAGGTAGTGTTGGCTGGGATCGCGCCCCGTTTTGGCCATCATTTCCGCCGCTAACAAATCCAGAATGATGCCGTCTTTATCGGTCGTCCATACCGTTCCGTCACGACGAAGAAAAGAGGCACCGGCACTCTCTTCTCCACCGAAACCGACGGACCCGTCAATCAGCCCATCTACAAACCATTTGAATCCGACCGGCACTTCAACGAGACGCCGTCCCAATTTGGCGGCCACTCGATCAATCATGCTGCTACTCACCACGGTCTTCCCGACGGCGGCATCCTTCCGCCAGCCGGAGCGTTGCGTAAACAGATAGGAAATAGCCACCGCGAGATAGTGATTGGGATTCATCAGCCCGGCCGTGCGCGTGACAATCCCATGCCGGTCGTGATCGGTATCGTTGGCGAAGGCAATATCGAACCGATCCTTTAAGGCAATCAGTCCGGCCATGGCATAGGGGGAGGAGCAGTCCATGCGAATCTTCCCATCCCAGTCCAGATTCATGAAGCGAAAGGTCGGATCCACGCCTTCATGCACGACCGTAACCTGAAATTTGTATCGCTCCGTGATGGGTCCCCAATAGTCCACGCCTGCGCCGCCGAGCGGATCCACTCCTATGGACAGTTTCGCATCGCGGATGGCCTCCATATCGATCACGGCGCCAAGATCGCCAACATACGAGCCGACAAAATCATGCCGGTGCGTGGTCGAGGCCTTCCGCGCTTTCTCATACGAGATGCGCTTCACCCCGCGCAGGTCATTGGTCAGTAATGCGTTCGCCTGTGTCTCAATCCAGGTGGTCACGTCGCCATCAGCCGGTCCGCCATGGGGCGGATTATATTTGAAGCCACCGTCTTCCGGCGGATTGTGCGAGGGCGTGATGACTATGCCGTCGGCTAAGCCTGTCTTCCGATCACGATTGTAGGTCAGGATGGCATGAGAAATAACCGGGGTCGGCGTGTACCCGTTGTCGCGGTCTATCATGACGATCACCCCATTGGCCGCGAGTACTTCCAGCGTGCTGGCCAGAGCCGGCTCCGAGAGCGCGTGCGTATCTATGCCTAAAAAGAGAGGCCCGTCAATATGATGTTGCTGCCGATAGAGGCAGATGGCCTGGGTGGTCGCCAGGATATGGGCTTCATTAAATGAATTCTTTAACGAGGAGCCGCGGTGTCCCGATGTTCCGAAAGCGACCCGTTGTTCCGGCACAGCAGGGTCGGGTCGACCGGTGTAATAGGCTGTGACGAGCCGGGGGATGTTGGCGAGCATGGAAGGGTTGGTTGGCTGTCCTGCAAGAGGGCTCAGGTTCTTCATGATATCTCCACGTTCGGAAAGTAGGTAAAAACAGCATCGCCTGACTTAAGTGTGCGAGGGCTACCTTACCGATATTTAGCAGAGGATTCAAAGCCTTCCTTCTTCCTCATGCCGACCTGGTGCGGTCAAAGAATCGGGTGCAGACTTCGACTCCGTTTTGGACTAGTTTCGTCTGACATGAATCCTCACCGAAGGCTTGATGATCTCATTCCTTATGTGAGTCTTATCAACACTTTTTAAGAAATTCTGTGGATAAGAAAATCATTGACAGCGTATTCTTTTTCACGGAGATCAATGGGCATCGGTATGGAGACACAAGTCAAGAAAAAAATACTATTTCTACCTTTACGCCTACGCCAAAAAACCTACACCACTTCATGTGGGGGCATAAAAAAAACTTTATACAATGCCTAAAACAGAGGCAATCTGCTCATTTCCTTTTGAATCCTTAGCAAATCCCGCGATGCACGACAGTATTCACCAGGTTATGCACAAATTTTGGGGATGAGTATTTTTGGCCATGGTCTGCATTTTGCCGACCCCAGAAATCAACGCTTTTTATGTGATGGCTGCCATTCGCGAGGATCCAAAGGGACGGTCGTGCCAAATCATCTCAAAACTTTTCCCATGTCCCATGATCGTTGTCATCCTGCCCCATTCGGCAAACCTGCCATGAGCGCGGCCGAAGGGGCTCAGGGCAAGGTGTCCCGAAGGATCTCGCTGAGCCGTGTTATCCGTCAACCTGGGCACAGATGTTTCTCCATGGACTTGTCCTGATCCATGCCGAAGGGCTCAGCATGACAAGTTGGCGAAGGCCTTGCCTGGTGCGGGTGTGCGCTAAATGGGTGAATGTCGCATTGAAAGTTTTACCCTGCATGGGTCACGACTCATTTCTGTGAAGAGCCATGCTAAAACGATTCACACCATGCCTGTTTACACAATAAACCTCATTGCTAGAATAAGCGGTGCTTTACAGTCACCCTCCTGCTCTTTTCGCTACTGGAAAATAATGTCTTATGGACTCCCTTGAATCCTTTATCTCGACCCTAGCCGGTTGGGTCTGGGGTCCGCCCATGTTGATCCTGTTGGTCGGCACCGGGTTATATCTAACCCTTCTGCTGAAAGGCCTGCAGTTTCGTGTCCTGCCGCATGCGCTGAAGTTAGTCTTTCACAAAGACCCAAGTGGCCATGGCGACATCAGCCATTTTGCCGCGCTCATGACCGCCTTATCAGCCACAGTGGGCATCGGGAATATTGTGGGCGTGGCCGCGGCGATCACGCTCGGGGGTCCCGGAGCGGTCTTTTGGATGTGGATGACCGGCCTGGTGGGCATGGCGACCAAATATGGGGAGGCGGTGCTGGCGGTGAAATACCGTGAGCAGGGGGAATACGGGATGCGTGGCGGGCCGATGTATTACCTGGCCAAGGGTGCCGGGCTGCCGTGGTTGGGGTGGCTTTTTGCCTTGTTCACGGCCTGTGCGGCGTTTGGGATCGGGAATATGACGCAGGCCAATGCCGTGGCCGGGATTATTGAGTCGACCTTTCAGATCCCGCCATGGATTACCGGGGTGGTGTTAATGGCCATGACCGGGCTGGTGATATTGGGCGGCATCACATCCATTGGCCGGTTTACCTCCGTGTTGGTGCCATTCATGATTGTGGGGTATGTGTCATCGGCCCTGGTTGTCCTGGCCCTGCATGTGACGGAGATCCCGCAGGCCTTGGCAAGTATCGTCTATCACGCGTGGAACCCGATTGCGGCAGGAGGCGGATTTGCCGGCGCCACGATGGCTGCCGCCATGCGCTACGGGTTGGCGAGAGGCGTGTTTTCAAATGAATCCGGCCTCGGGTCCGCGCCCATTGCCGCCGCCGCCGCACGCACAGACGATCCGGTCAGGCAGGCACTGGTCAGCATGACCCAGACCTTTATCGACACGCTGGTGGTCTGCAGTATGACGGCGTTGGTCATCTTGACCGCGACTCCATGGACACAGGGTATCGATGCGGCTCAACTTACCAGCGCCAGCTTCGGGGAAACCCTCGGCCCCACAGGAGAACTCATTGTCACGTTCTCCATCACCCTGTTTGCCTATTCGACCTTGATCGGCTGGAATTACTACGGCGAGAAAGCCGTCGAGTATCTGATGGGGACGAGGGCGATCTTGTACTACCGCGTGATTTTTGTTGGGGTGGTCCTGCTCGGCGCCACATCCAGGTTGGAATTGGTGTGGAATGTGTCCGATGTTATGAACGGCCTGATGGCCATTCCGAATCTCATCGGGTTGCTGCTTCTGGCCAAGATTATCAAACAGGAAACGGTCCGCTATTTTAACGCCCAAAAGATTGTCGCCGGTTCCTTGCGCGCTCCTGCTCCCCCTCCTGTGTGACGGGGGGAAGGGAAAACTGAACACCTCCATAAAGCCTTCAGATTAACAATCAGAGTGCAGATCATTCCCCGACACAGATCCTTCCGAATTTTTTTGTACGATTGAGTGTTGGAATCTGAATTCACCACATGATGTCAGGTTAGATCGGGCATCAGGAGTGGACAAACCATTGTCCTAGTTTCAATAAGGTGTAAGGGGTCAGATAAAAAGACAACACGGAAATCACGACCCCTGATATGGCCCCGGACAATCCGCTCATGAATACCCCGATCAAGGGAAGCAAAAACACGATTAGAATCATGGCCAGGGCGATACGTTTGTGGTGTTCGTAGAAAGCCTGGCGCCGATCACTCTTTAGCGAATCGGAAAAGGATAAATCGGAAGGAAGTGCCATCCGCACAGTATAGTCAAACAGGGTATTGATTGTGAACGTATTCTTCCATCCGGACAAGAGAATTTCATGGTGACTTAAAGGGGATGGAGGTTCGCTATTCTTCTCAATGCGCCACCCCATGCAGACGAAAGAGGCTCACACCTCCCAAACCCCTTTGGTCTCTGGTCTCAGAGGCCTAAAGAGCTTTGAACAAAAGATAGGCCACTCCACCCGTTTTATCCATTGGTCGTATTCCTTTCTCCTGATATAGATCAATATGAAAGATCGGGTAAAAGATGAATTCATACTGTTATTAAAAGGAGAAGTCATTCATGGCCACAAAAACCCAAAAAGCTCAGTCAGCACAAGTCACCGACATGCTTCGGAAAGACCATAAAAAGGTCAAGGCTTTGTTTAAGAAGTTTGAAAAAACAACCAAAGCCCATGAGAAACAAGACATCGTGAACACGGCATTGGTGGAGCTTGAAATCCACGCGGAGTTGGAGGAAAAAATCATCTATCCTGCCATTCGTCCGAAATTGAAAGACGAGGATCTTATGGATGAGGCTCTGGAGGAGCACCATGTCGTGCATGCGGTCATCGGGGAGCTGAAAAAAATGAAGCCGGGTGACGAACGCTATGATGCCAAATTTACCGTGCTCGGCGAACTGTGCAAACATCATATTGAAGAAGAAGAGAAAGAAATGTTGCCTCAGACAGAAAAAAAGCGGGATATCGACTGGGACAGTCTCTACGAGCAGGTCATGAAACGGAAAGACCAACTCATGGAGAAGGCAGGTATGTCTTCCAATGGCGCAAACACAAATTCGAAGGCCCGAAAAAAGAAATAGGAAAATCCACATACGACTGCGATCGACCGCATGTCAAAAAACGCAGGCTTCACACGTCCATTGAACGGGAGGCAATCATGCCGGGCGACCCCATGGTTGCCACTCGGAATCATGCTCCTGTGCCTGATCCCCTCGGCAGCTCTCAGCTTAGCAGGGCCAGGGGAGGAATTGATCGTGAGTGAGAGGCATAGATTCTCATGCCCGGAGAGTCCCAACTGTGTTTCCACGATGGCTGCGACGGAAAGCCATGCGATAGCACCCTATCCTTATCAAACATCCTTGGAGGAAGCCAAAGCAGTGCTGAAACAGGTTTTCGGTCAATTTCCTCGCACGGAATTGTCCAGGGAAGAGGAGGACTATCTCCAGTACGAAATCAAAAGTTTCCTCTTTGGTTTTGTGGACGACGTCGAGTTGTGGTTTGATGAGGCCACAAAAGCCATTCACTTCCGTTCAGCCGCACGTAGCGGCTACTACGATTTCGGAGTGAACCGGAAGCGAATGGAGCATGTGCGACAAATGGTGGAGAGCAAGCTCTAATGAAGACAGTACGTATGCCACATTCTCCAACCTCACCATTAAGCCCCGTATTTGGAAAGAGTGCCTTACTCTCGTAAGATTTTTTTTATTCCGCCGTTCGTCGTCAGACATCAGAAGTTGTCATCCCGAGCCATCCGGCAGGACTCAGGACAAGCCCATAGCGAAGCATCTGTGCCCAGAGCGAGCCGTTTCGGGCTAGGCTAGATCCTTCGGAAACCTCAGGATGACAACCCTCAGATGTGTTTTTGTTTACTTGATCGGTGAGAGGATGCTGGGGTTTGTTCCTCTCCTTGAATTCTTCTTTGGAATTAAAATTCCATACAAAGGAGAGGGACATGAAAGCATCTTTGCCCAATGCTAACCGTTTCGGGCTGAGCTAGATCCTTCG
>CABVRQ010000126.1 GCA_902500695.1 uncultured Nitrospira sp.
GCCTTCCTTCGCCATCACACGAAACACGGTCATGGGGAAGAGCACCACGTGATATCCCATACCGGAGAATTCCTGGACGGTGAGATAGGGGGTTTGCCCCCATTCAGTCATATTGGCGACAAGGATGCTCCCGGAATGTTTCAGAGCTTTGGCTGCCGTTTCAAATTCGTAGGCTGACTGTAGGGCCTCGGGAAAAATCGCGTCAGCGCCGGCGGCCCTATAGGCTCGCGCCCTCTCAATGGCCCCATCGAGACCCTCTACAGCGCGAGCATCCGTCCTCGCAATAATGACAAGATCCTGGTCCTGCTTGGCCTCAACCGCCGACTGAATCTTTTCACACATGCCCTCACACGAGATCAGATTTTTTCCCGGCAAATGGCCGCAACGTTTTGCCAACACTTGATCTTCAAGTTGGATTCCCACCGCCCCGGCTGATTCTAATTCCTGGACCGTGCGATAGACCTGGTGTCTCTCTCCAAATCCCGTATCGGCATCGACGATGACCGGAATCCGAACCCTTTGGGTCACATAACGGGTTTCCGTCACCACCTCCGTCATCGTTAAAAGCCCGATATCAGGTAATGCCCTGGAAGCCGCCAGCCCCGCTCCGGACACATAGGCTGCCGAAAAACCTGCATCCTCAACCAATCGAGCTGTAAAAGCATTAAACACGCCTGGCACAGCCAACGTGTCTCGTTGAAGCTCGGTTCGAAAGCGGCGTGCCCGACTCTGTGAGGTTATCTGTTTCCCACTCATCGTGTATCCATGACCGGTAGTGCCGACACTAGCGATTTGACGTCTTTCAGGTGATCCAGTTCCCACACGGTTTGGATGATCTTCGATCTGTCTTCTCGGCCGATTTTCCGTGAGGTCAACTTCTGAAACTTCAATTCCAGTGCGCGATCGGTGAGCGGGCGCCGTGGATGACCTCGGGGATGGTCAATCTGAGCCGTAAACGTCTTGCCGTCCATCAGAGTGACGTCAATTTTGGTGGCCATGGCATCCGGATATCGCTCAGAAAAATCTTTGACCTCTTCAACCCGGATTTTCTCCATGAGATTCAAGAGAACGGGGTCGTTCAGTCGATGCGGGGAAAATGACCGGGGAGAAATTTTTCCATCCGTAAGGGCAACTGCCACGCAAAAGGGAAGACTATGATCGGCCGTCTCACGGGTTTTGGGATGCCATTTTTCGGGGTCTCGCCCAATGATTTCGATGGCGACATCGCCACTGCCGACAATGATTGAATTGATTCCCTGGAGGACACATTCTCCATACTCCGCGAGTATGTGTTCACGAATGGTGAATGCGGCTTCCACCGCAGATTGAGCATGATATTCCAACGGATGGGGCTTAATGTAGGTGTCAAGAATTTTATAAGAAGAACCGTCCATTCCCCCCATGTCCGGAAGAGAGAATGTCCCCGAAATCACCTTCATAAATCCCTTCTCCCCTTCAAACATGGCCCCGGGTCCGGTCATACCCTCCCGGGCTGCATACCCTGCGAAGATTCCATTCCTGCCGGCATTGGCAAACGCACAGGCTTTCCATAGGGAGACTTCCCCCACTCTGGTCTGACGAAGCGCGCCAGCGGTAATACCCGCCAAATTGAGTGCATGCACGATCTGTTTTTTGGGGAGCTTGAGTAGCCTGGCTGTGGCGACCGCGGTAGAAAACGCTCCGTAGGTGACGTGATCCCATCCTCGGGAGCGAAGCGCGGCGGCATCACACAGACGGCACTGAATCTCATAGGCCAGCACAATGGATTGAATCAATTGCCGCCCATGAAGGTGAAGACTTTCGGCAACCGCCAGACAGGCCGGAATATTATCAGACGGATGAGCCGGTTCTTTTGAGAGATAGGTATCGTTATAATCGAGATACCGGACCGCCGTGCCATTGGCAAAGGCGGCCATATCCGGGCTTGTTCGATGGCGGGTTCCCCATACAGTCGCCCCTTCGTTTAATACAACGTGTGTCGCTAGACGCCTGGCAATCCTGCAAGGGAGTGCGGTGATAGCCCCATAGGCACAAGCCAGACTATCCAAGACCCGTCGCTTCACCTCATGGATCACTTCAGGAGGAAGGTTCTGAAAGGTAAGAAACTCCGCATACTTCGCTAGCCGTTCAGCAAGCATCATCCCCCCATGCGTTCAGACCAGGCGGCATCTCTTTCCATGAAAAGAACTCTTCGCCGCGTAGACAATTGGGACATTCCGAAATTTCCCATTGAGGCATCGTTATATTCGTGCCGTAGTAAAAGGGATATCGGGACATCAGGTCGTCCATTAATGGGAACTGCCCGCTATCCCGACGGGCAAACACCATCATCCCGACCACATGACCGCCATGATCGGTCACAATGGTTTCAAGTTTGTTGACGCAACTTCCTCGCGCTGTCACATCATTCATCACCACAAAATTATCCCCTTTTCGTATCGAGTCTTCAGAAATCTCCACCCCAATCTTTCCTGTTTCCGGATTGAAAGGAGCGTAGACCACTCGCACAGGCATATGAGGGCTGAGGATGGTCGCCATACCCTCTGCCAGCAACCGTGCATCCGAGGCCGGAACGAGGAGTCCGTCGATTCGATGGTGTTGGCTCAGGCCCAGAACCCACTGCCCCATATCCTTACTGATAAGAGAAAGCCGGTCCGCATCACGTGCAATGGCTTCAAATCCTAAATAGGTCGCGGTATGGTGGCCGGACACCACTGAGACATGAGTATCGAACAGGACTGCCTTTGAGTCGCGCAATATCCGAATGACCTCGTTTTTCGACAATGAGGAACAAGGGGATCTTTCGACAATCGCTCTAAGCCTTTCCTCGACGGTTGAATCAACATAAAGCCTTCGTTGATAATCGACCAACTCCGATATTCGTTTGTGTTTTTCAAGCACCAGATTCATGTTCAATTCTCCTTGATAATCTTCGTTTTCAATTTTCCAATAGGCTGAATTTCCAACTCCACGACATCATCCGGTTGTAAAAACCGGTCCATCTCCAATCCACATCCCCCACCCACGGTTCCGGAGCCAAATACTTCACCGGGATAGATTGTTTCTCCCCTGGACACATGTTCAATCATTTGAGCGAACGACCAGTAAATGGTCCCAAATGACCCTTTCGACCAGACTTCTCCGTTGACACGAGCCACCATGGCGACCTCCTTCAGGTCTGGAATCTCATCCGGCGTCACCAGGCAGGGTCCCAAGGCCGTGGCAAAATCTTTCCCTTTTGCGGGTCCAAGCCGACAGGCCATTTCCTGGAATTGAATGTCCCGCGCACTGAAATCATTCATGATGGTATAGCCGGCAATATAGTCCCAGGCTTTATCCACGGGGATATCTCTCCCCTTTCGACCAATGACACAGGCCAGTTCAAGCTCATAATCGAGTTTTTTGGTCTGTAACGGCCATAGAAGAACATCTTCAGGTCCGATGATGGTCAGTGGGTTGCCTTTGTAATAGACCGGCGCGTTGTACCACTCCGGCGGTATGGGTTGACCGCGTTTTTTTGAAGTCGCGGCGATATGCGCCTCAAAAGCAATAAAATCAAGAAGAAGAGGCGGATGAGGGACCGGCGCCAGCAACGAGACCGCCTCTCTGTCATACACAATCGTTTCACCATCAGGTCCGTGAACCGAATGGCCTTTTCCACTGATATAGTGAAAAGCCTCCCGGGCTCTATTCATTGCCGACACCTCTCCTTGAAGAAGCTCCAGCATCGACGAGGGAACTTCAGCTGCTGCCAGCCTGGAGGGTTGAGCCTCGCCTTCATCCGCCAACATCCGCTGGTAGGCCATGTTCAGATCAACGATGGTCTCATTGTGAAGCGCTCCGACCCGTGCAAATTTTCCAACCGGTGAGTGAACCTGGAAGGTGACAAGTTTCATGTTGTGCTCCAACTCATGGAATAGTTCTTCAATTCAACGGCCTCAGCCTCAAGCATGACATGAAATGGACGCCGTGACTCCACCATCACCGCAACTTCATTCGTCTGTGTTTGTGTTTGACTGGCCTCAACCGCCCCTGGATGCGGTCCATGATGGATGCCCTGGGGATGCAAGGTCAGAGTCCCTGGATGGATGCCCGACCGACTGAAGAAATTTCCCTTGTGATAAAAGAGGACTTCATCGAAATCCGTATTTCGATGATAAAAGGGGATTTTCAACGCTCCAGGCTCACTTTCTAGAGGCCTGGGGGCAAATGTGGATATCCACACCCCTCCTGCCTGGAAGGTCGCATGCACACTGGGAGGCAGGTGATACCGTGGACTGGTCACCGGTCGAAAATCTCGAACGTTGAGTTTCGTCGGCCAGACCTCTCCCTTCCACCCGACCACATCCAAAGGAGAAAAAGGATAAAACACCTTGGTATAGGTTCCATCCCGTTTGATGCGAAGCTCCCATTCATGCTGACCTTTATTTTTGGCAGGCGTTGGCAATTCCGGCACCACGAGAACCTCGGGATCGAATAGCGCATGCTGTCCTAACAAACCCCGTTCAGGCAGCATGACCGGTCCATGAGTTTCGATGATCAACACGACCCCGGGCCCTTCCTCCACAACTGTCCGGTAGGTCGTCCCTTTGGGAATAACCAGATAGTCTCCGGGTTCATAAGACAGCACGCCGTAATCGGTTTCCAGTAGACCACGCCCTTTGTGCACAAAATGCACCTCATCGCCATCCGCATTCCGAAAATAATACGGCATCGTTTCTTTTCTTCGGGAAATATGCACCCGGACATCCGGACTTCGTAATATTTCAACCGGTCGGTCTTCTTTGGAGAAGAAATCAGGAGGAGTCAAGTCGTGACATTGAAAAGCCCGAGGCCTGCAAGGGCCATCGATTCGGAGCCAGTTGGTGGGAGGATGCATTCGATACAGATGGGAAGCAGGACCGGCAAATCCCTTTCGCCCATGCTCCTCTTCATACAGCCCAGATGGGATGTTGACATGCGCTTGGCGGGGTGATTGGCCTTTCCTTGTTAAGTACATGGGGTCCTTTCTGTTTTCTTAAAACCCTCACGCCATGGCTCTTTATGGAATATGCCCAAAATCAATAATGGTCTGCTCCACTCCCTGCGTTTGATTACGTTCAATATCTTGATACAAAGACTCGACCGTGCTCTTCACAAACGTCTTGGACTGTTCCTGCCCCTGTCTACGCTGAGTGAGTTCAAAGAAAATTCCACTGCCGGGAAACAGTGGATAGGTAAAACGCTGACGGAGTGGACCAAATCCATCCCGTCCTTCCTTGACAGGTCCGCTAAACTTCACGCCATGGGCCTCCCATTCCTGGCACACGGTTTCGATATCGTCAACTTCCAGGGCGACATGTTGAATGCCGGGCCCAAACCGCTCGACAAATTCCGTAATCTGTGACTTACCAGTTTTATCCCGCCCCTGCATGAGGGCGACCCGGATATTGTTCCGTTGAACCACGATGGTATCCATGCTGGATCTATCAGAACCCACATCGTTCGCAGACCAGATCGTTTGAAAACCGAGGATATTGTTAAACAGGTGTTCGGCAGCATGAAGATCATTCACACAAAGCGTAATGTGATCGATTCCAACCGTGTCACCCATTGGATACTCCTTCCATATCAGGAAATCGAAACGACTTCTGCAGACTTATCCTTTGCCTCAGGATCCTCCGTCTCTCCATGAGCCTTGCCAGCCAAATTTAATTATAATTTACCATTAAAAAATAATTAATGGCAATCTTTTAAAAAATCCCACTTATGCATGGAGTTTTCAATAATTACAACGCCCACAGTCATTGCTTGTTATCCGTAAAAGTTTTATTATGATAATAATATTTTATTATTTACTTGCAAACTGACATTTGCACTTATCTTTGCGTACAAATGGGATTCAGACACTCCGAAAAAGGAGGCCACCATGTCAGAATTTCACCGGGAGATGAGAGAATTCGTTCTTCACCATGGCGCCATCAATAACTCCTACCTAAAGCGGTTCAAGCAAGGATTGGCATCCGACCATGAGCTCTATGATTTTGCAGTGGAGTTTTACAACTTTGCCCGATTCTTTCCAAAAATTCTTGTGGCCCAACTGGTCAATACCGAAGATGAATCCGTCGCCGATGAATTAACCAGGGTCTTATATTCCGAATTAGGAGACGGTCACCCCGAAAACAGACATGAGTTGCTCTATCGCCATTTCCTGCGTTCCCTCGACATCGACATCCACCAAGCCCTTGCAACCCCCATGATGCCTTCCACCCAGGCCTACATCGGGGGCTTGGAGGCGTTGTACAGCAGTGGAAACCACGAGCAGGCTTTGGGAGCCTCCTTCGGCCTGGAAAACATGGCCATCACCATGTGGGATCACTTGATTCCCGGCTTGCAGTCCATTCGCCGGGAACGAAGCCCTGGCCTGGATCTGAGGTATTTTACGTTTCATCGTGAATTGGAGTCTGCCCATGAAGAAGCCATGGTGCATGCTGTTGCCGCGCTGGAAGAACATTCCTCCGATCAAGGGAATCTCTCATCTCACGAACGACAAGAATTTTACGGGGGCGTCCGACAAGTCCTCGACTTTCTTGAAGGATTTTGGATGGGTCTTGAGCATCAACGGTCGCTCATGCCCCCTACCCACCTACATAAACATTCACGCCAAGGTCGGGTCACACTTGGAGGCATGCGATGAGTGAAGCACCCAGTGCTCTTCATGATACCGGACTTCTACCCGGAGACTCCGGGCCTTTTTTGGTATCCGAGAGGTGAGGT
>CABVRQ010000127.1:0-3719 GCA_902500695.1 uncultured Nitrospira sp.
TTTCATGATGCTTTCTCCTTTTTTGACGGCTCACAGCAATGAGTTAGTTCAATAATGCTGCATCCCTTTTTCTTGCTGTCACGGATACTGGCCATTTCAGCATTGCAGCAATCCTCCACCATGAACCGGATCAGGTTTGTAAAAAAATCGAAATTCGCGCTGTAAATAATTGACCGGCCCTTTCGACGAGACGAAACCAGTTTGGCATTGCTCATATGAGACAAATGGAAAGACAACGTGTTGTGAGGAATGTCCACGGCTTTACGGAGGGCACCAGCCGCAGCGCCTTCCGGCCCGAATTCGACCAATAGGCGAAACACACGTAATCGGGTTTCCTGTGAAAGAGCATCAAAGGCTATCAGAGCTTCTTGTATGTCCATTTGTCCAGTATAATGGACATATAATTCATTGTCAAAGGGTCGCTCTGATTTTTAGGCATCTCTTTTATTGTTGAGGCTCTGTAAGAGGAGAAACGGAAGGATAGCTGGGTTGTGCGGGTCTGGGCAGCGCCTAGGACGAAGCGAAGCTGAGGTAGAAAAATATATGCATCCAAGGACGGTTTCCTTGGTCGTGGTGCGCCCGGCTGGAATCGAACCAGCGACCCCCGGCTTAGAAGGCCGGTGCTCTATCCAACTGAGCTACGGGCGCACGCTAGGAAAATCGCATACTTAGGGAGTTTGAGTCAACGACTTAGCAGCCTATGGTGCCCATTTTTGTGTCTGTCCATTCAGCACTGAAAGTCAACGCAAAACTCCAGTTTTTGAGTAGAGGAGTGTTGAAAAATGCCGCCAGCGGCGTTCTCGCCGCTTGCCCGTGCTCACGTACTCTTCTCCGTACGCTCCGCCCGTCCAAGCGGCTGCGGCCTTTCCTTCGAGGGACTCAGGACAGGACTGGACGAGCCTTTTTGAACACTCCCGATTTTTTCGTATGATTCTCGGTGATGCACATGCGGATCAACAGACAAAATATTTCGATTATTCAACATCCCCAGTAGAGTTATTATGACGCTATAGAATGTCTTATTTCGATAGATGCTTTCAGGGGAACAGGCGAAAAAAACTCCGCTGTAGGGTATCGACGGAAGCACCATGCCCACCTTTGCCTAATCGGACTAAGGTCGGACCAATAAATACTCCGCCCCAATTGACTCTTCAATACATGGTCTGGAGCCCGACTTTCACATAGCCGGGAAGATTGGGCTGGCTATCAATCCGATCAAGAAATGTCTTGTCGTCAACGACCGTTAAAGGGTCTAGCTCAAGGGGCTCAACGATTTCCGAAAGGGGCTTCGCCGTTCGATCCAACGCGCGTAAGGCTCCCGTGAGCTCCCCTTCGCCACGTAGGGGCAATCGCGGACGGAGATCTACTCCGGAATCTTCCAGTTCATCGAGCGCAAGGGTCCACTCCTGGTTTGGTGGCGTCCCTCCTATGACTTCAGACAATACAGCACGCAGACGGGTTGAAGGGTGTTCCAACTCGCGGGCCAATTCCGGCAATTGGCGGAGCGCCTTTCGAAGCGTCTCGCTTGAAGACTTGAGAGAGAGTGCCCCCACCGTGGGGTCTGTCGTCTCCTGCTGCAGAAAGATCCTCCGTTCAAGACCACCAATCCTAAGACTTTCCCCCGAGGCCCCCATCCGGCGCATGAGTCCTGGGAGCCCGTATCGGGAGACTCCGTTGATCATCACTAGCCGAATGTCTGTTTCCTTGGCATGTAGGAGTCCTTGATAGGGATCGCCGGTGACCCCGGACACGATCAGAAGGTCCGCGCGCTTCCCCACTTCGACTGACCCGAGAGCCGTGTCCCACTGGAGGATCGCTGCCGCATTGCTGGTGGCCATTGACACAATTTCACGATCACTGAAGACAGAACCAAACTCCTGGCTCACTAATCTGGCTACCTTGAGTTCCCCTAAGAGATTCTTGCTTCCAGAAGGTGACCAATCTGAACCGATGCCTATCCGGACAGCCGCGTTTTTTGCCGCTTGTATCTTCGCCGTCTTCCCATAGAGAAGCAGATTGCTCATGGGTGACCAAATCATGGCCCCTTGGTGTTCCCCGTAGATGGTGAAATCGTCTTCGGTCAGCCCCGCGCAGTGAATACCAGCCAACTGCTTCCCAATGGCCCATTGATTATCTGAGATCTGGAGGGCACGGAAATGCTTCCGCGCCGCCTCATCCACACCTTCACTTAAATGCAGCAGAAAACATGTGGCCTTCTGAAGACGCTCCCAAAACCGTGCGGCCTCTCTGGCGTCTATGTCAGCGATTCTGGTATCCGCCTCAGGCAACTCTGGTTCATCAGTCTGTTCCACGTTTCGAACGACTCCACGGTAGAAGCGTCGAATGCCGGCGTTGCTAAATAACTGTATCCCTTGGCTGGTCGTCACCCCGCCGAGCAAACTTTTGCATTCCACGTAACGAATCAAGGCTGGAACCAACTCCGGGGTTTTCCCGATGATCTGCATGGGACCACTGATCAGCTTCCGATAGGCGGGAATTCCTGCCCATTGATTGCGATTATGGTATGTCTTCGGCACATCCCACAGTCGTAACGCGTTGTACGCGAGGTGGTTGTGAAGCTCGATGAGGCCGGGGAAAATAGTGCCACCGCTTCGTACAATGGGAATACCCTCGAACCCTGTTGGAACAGGAGCTTCGGCATCAGTGACGGCAGCGATGTTCCCTCGCTCGATATAGATCACCCCACGAGGAATGACGGTGAAGGCGCTATCCATGAGGACCAAGCGGCCACTCACAGCGAGTTTGGGTCCAGTGAGCGGATCAATTGGGTTCCCACGCCCTTTGCGGACGGGATCATTGTGTGAACGATGTCCCCCCTGGGCTGGAGCACTCATATCTCAGGTGCCACCCCCTTCGGCACGGTGAGGGTAATGTTGCGCCGTTTTGCGTTCACATTGGCTCCCACACGCCGGGCCCAATTATCCTGGTCACGCATCCACGAGGGAAGTCCCGGCGGAAAATCAATGTCGGGAATAGGGCTTTTGTCCCCCGGCTGCCACGATTCACCGTAAAGTGTTAAGGATGGCACGAAATCAGGATGCTGGATCGCGGGACGGAGAGTCTGAAGTGCAGCGTTCCACTTGTTCAACATGACCTTTGTGGCAGTGCGGAGCTTCTCTTTATCACCCTTTGATGAGCTTTCCGGCTGCGTCGGATGAGGAATGGGCACATAGGTGACCGTCGTATTTTGACCCTCCGCGGTCGCCGCCCACAACTTCCAGGCTCCATCGGCAAGCGTTCCCAATGCAACGACCGCTTCAATCTGCTGACCGACAAGCAGTGCGTTCAGCCAACGGTGCCGATATTCGATAAGTCCGGGCGCTTTCTTGTTCTTCGCACTCACACTCCCATACACACTGTACAAGAACGTATTCATCATGACGTAGCTTCGCTCGATGCCCAGTTTTGCCAGAAATCCCTGGGTCCGCTGTCCCGCTTCGCCGACAAGAATGCGACGGACTATAGATTCGTTCTGTGCAGGGTCCTGTCCGATCACAAGCACACGGGCTGATCCATCCAGCCTGCCTCGATGGAAAATGGGCCCCCATTCGACGCGAAAATCATCGGCTGGATAGACGGTGGAGTCTGGATAGTCTTCGCACAGACTCTTGAACGGCTCCTCAACATAGCCAGGATCGAATTGATATCCCATCCTTCACCTCTCCCTTAAGTGAGCGTCTCCCCGATTCAATGCCTGT
>CABVRQ010000127.1:3819-6708 GCA_902500695.1 uncultured Nitrospira sp.
GAACTACGGGCGCATGGTTTATTGTTCACGAGTCAGGTGAGTTGGTCACTCGGGGACAGTAATCTCACGAGTGAGTGGATACACCGAGCATCCTCCATTAAAGACTGAAGGAACCGGAGTGGGAGAAGGTTCACCGGATTCTGAGGGGACGCCAACGTCCGACGCATGATTATTGAGGAGCTGATCAATGATTCCCTAGAAATTCGCAAGAGGTTGTGCTCCACGGACAATCGTTCCGGTGATGGAGTCTCCCGGGTCGCTTTTCCCGATAAAGAACGATGGCGTCCCTCTTATACCAGCAGCAGCACCATCATCAACGTCCTGCTGAATGTTCGCTTCGTATTTTCCGCTATCCAAGCATGACTCGAAAGTTGTAGGGTCAAGCCCCAGGTTTGCAGCATACCGTTTTAACGAGGGAACGGTGAGATCTTTCTGGTTTTGAAACAACACATCATGCATTTCCAAGTATTAATTGAATTCTCCGGCGCAATGCGCGCTTTCATGAGCCTTTCCCGCCTGAGGATGGATGCTGCTAAAGGGAAAATCTCTGAATACCTATCGAACTTTTCCTGTATCGATATACTCACGTTTGAGCACAGGAAACACGGATAACGAATACCGTTGGCAAAACGGGCATTGATAGTCTGAGAATTCCACGATCGTGACCGGCGCATCAATTTTCCCCAGCATAGGCTGCCCTGTCACACCCACGGTGCTAGTGGTTTTCTCCGCCCTTTGCGGTTTTTTATCGCACTCTGAAGAATGCTCTTAATTTCAGCAAGATCCTTTTTGACCTGCTCCATATCCTCACGAAGGACCCGGATATCTTCTTCAACCATGGCCTGGCCTGGTGCAGGATTGATCACGAGCAAACCTATACACACCAGCAGTCCGATCAGTCCTCGGACGAGACCTCCCTGTTTTCTTGGGCTGTTCTCCGGCTTCTCAATTCCCTGAATTCGTCGATTCAGGTCCGCCTTTCAATAACGTTCAATAAATAGTTCCCCATTCATCGCACAGGCTATCATGCGAATTTTCCCACGACTCACCTCAATCACAATTCACTCTTTATAGAGAAGGTCACAAAACCAGGTCAGAAGACCGAGGGATTCCGTCTAATTCATCAACACGGATGCAGAACCAATGGAGGCGGAGTTCGACGAGAATTGCCTTGACTTTTTGTGTCGACCGATCAAAAATCATCCGGTCTGTTCGGGTCAGGTCGATGGACTTTCAGCCAAGGGATACCATGCGAGGCATTGATCAATAGCAGGTAAACGGCAACGGATAAATAGGAAAAAAGTTATGGCGCATTGCACAGATCAAAAATTCGGGTCCGCATTGAAACTTGAGCCAACTGATCCTTTTCCATGATTAGTAAAAACTTTCTCCAACCCTGGTGCAACTTGCAACAGAAATGAAACGGGCTCATTTTTCTTTCTACAGAAATGTCTGATTTTCCTATGCTTCCCACGGCATGGACTCTTGAAGCTTTGGCCTCTGCGGAATCCCTCGATTCGAGGAAAATCGGAGTTGGCCCATCACCCTGAAAGGAGAAAGTAAAGCAGGATGACCAGATCAAAGACCATGCGGTTCATCATGACTTGGGGGCTGATCTTCAGTGTATTATCCGCTTGCGCCGGGCCAACTAAGAAGGCTACCGATCCCCTCACACCCACCGAGCAATTGTTATTCAGTTCAGCGATCCAAAAAGGCCTGAAGGATTATGATGTCGGCATGCTCAAGGGGGCCACAATTACTCTGACGGCTTCAAGCCTGAGGGTTGACCAGAGTTTACAGGGAGATGTAATCCATCGGCATATGAATCAGGTCGTTGCCGGTTGGCTAGGGCAACAGGGAGTGATCATTCGGGAAGAGGAACAGGATGCGACGTACCGGGTGCATTTAATCGTTGAGTCTATAGGGACGACCGAAAACACGCGGATGTTGGGGCTGCCAGCCACCCAGGCAACGATTTTCCCCATCGCCACACCCGAATTGGCTTTATACAAACGGGTTCAAAGCGAGGGCTATGTGCGTTTTTATTTTGATATTTTCGAAAGCGCATCCGGACGTTTTTTTCGCTCAACCGAGCCGCAGGTAGGATCGGTCATTCAAACGGTCTATACGGCATTGTTCTTCATCAACTGGAGAACCACCAATATGGAGGCCCCACCTCCGATCTATGAAAATAATTAGATAAAGCATTAAGGTCCTGCCAATCTCACGACCACACACTATTCACCAGGAGATCACCTGGCCACACCTTAGGGACAGGATCGGAGTATCATACCTCGCCGAAACTCAATCCGGGTTCGATATAGGGCCGCGCTAGCTCAGCCACTCGCTTAGTTCTGTGGGGTTGAGGGCTTTCGCCCACAACCACCCTTGCCCCTTTTCGATCCCGATGGATCGCAGAAATGATGCCTGTTCTGCGGTCTCAACTCCCTCGGCCACAATCTCTACCTTGAGAATCCTGGCCAACGCGGCCATCCCACGAACCAGCCGCTCGGCAGGAAGGTCTTTGCCGAGAAGACTGATGAACGATCGGTCAATTTTAATGATGTCGACCTCCAGGCCCAAGAGTTGTTGCAGACCAGATTGCCCCGTTCCAAAGTCATCAATGGCCACTTTCCCGCCCATTTGCCGAGCCAAACGAATGGCATCTCGTCCCACATCATTGAGAGCATGTCGTTCGGTGATTTCTCCAGTGATCTGAGGGAGGTAATGCGTTAACCCCGCGCGATCTATCATCGGCATGATCTTTTCTTTGCCAATGATGACCGGTGAGAGATTGATGCTCACCGAAAAGTTTGGATGCCTCGCCAGACGTTCCCCCAGATCCGCTTTGATGCACGTAAACATCCGTTCGGTTAAGGCAAGGACATG
>CABVRQ010000128.1 GCA_902500695.1 uncultured Nitrospira sp.
TTGTTATGCCTTTTCTTTCTCCATCGAGGCAATGAAGGAATCAGCTTCTTTGATAGACGCCTCCATTTCTTTAATGAGTGCGGCGATGTTGCCTTCCACCGAGACTAACTCACTTTTTAACGACGCGATGGCTTGTGCGTTCAGGTTGTGTTTCAGAAAGAGGACCTGGTCTTTGAATTTCGCCAACACCGGGTCCATTTTCGTTTCTGCCCGTTTCATGGCTTTGATTAATTGAGCATATTGGGTACGTGTTTGTGTGAGTTGTTTTTGGCTGTTTTTGCGCAAGGCGGCGCTGGAATATTCTTTGAGTTCAGCCTCCCATTCTTCAAATAGAGCCTCAGAGACATCTTCCACCGACGCGATGCGATCTCGAACCGCTTGGGCTTTGGCCTCGCTCTGTTCGTATTCCGCATTCAGGACGTCGTATTTGTCCTGTAATTCACCTCCCTCGATATTGAGGGTTTTGGTAAACCGGTCAAGCGCGGATTTGAATTGTTCCTTGGCTTCCTGTTGGGCGTCCCGGGCCTTTTCCACATCGGACACCATCAAGTCTCGTTTGTGATAGCCTATCTTCTCCATGGCATCATAATAGATGCTCTGGCAACCGAGGGCGGTGAGACTCAAGAGGACCATTCCACATGTCAGAAGCGGTAAAAGGCTATGAGAGTAAGTACGAAAATATCGAGGGTGCATCATGTCATCCTTGTGTAAGTCATTGTTCATTGGTTCAATCAGGGTATGGATGATTACGAGGGTTTCAAAACTTTTTCCAGAAGCCCCTTCATGGAATCACCGCCTTGATTTTGGACGAAAGAAAGGACGATCGGGACAAACTTTCCAATCATGTCGGTGCTTAACCCCAGTTGCGAAAATCCACTTGCCAAATTGGCGAGACTCCCTAATCCTCCCATCTTGTCCCCTAATCCTCCGGCTCCGAGTGAAGAGGCGATCCCTCCCAACGCTCCCATCATGCCGCCGCCGGCAGAGGCCGCCGTGGAGGGAGCCGGTGCTGCTCCTAAGAGGTCCTTGACCTCTGGAACCTTTTCGGCGAACTGTTGGAATTCGCCTGCTCCTAATTTGTCTTTTGCCAGTTTGAACAAAAGCCCGGCGCCGCCTTTGGCTTGGCCTTCATTGACGCCCAGATTGCTGACAAGTTGTTGAATCAATTCCATGGCATAGACCTCCTGGTGAACAATCGCATACCTGGACACGCGGGTAAAAAAATCAGTGAGGGGGTAGGCCGATCACTTCCACATTAGTCGATCATTGCTGTTGAAACATCAGCCGTACACGATAGGATACGGGATGTGTCGCACAAAAGGAAACCCGAATCGGGAAATCCCTGGCTGGACAGTGAGAGGGTCAAAGCCACGCAGGAGTCTGTTGGCCCCTGCTGGTTTCCATCCAGTACGGGACCCACGCCAAAGCCACTAACTTCGTCGAAATGTTGGTCTTTTTGGGGCGTACAATGAGAGTCTCCAGGGGAATGGTTTGAACATCCCACTGAGTGGTCAGTGATTGAATCTCTTGTTGTAACTCCGCATCTAAAGCCGCCAATTGTTGTTGAAGGGCGTCCACATTTTCCTCGGCACGGTCCACATCCTTGCCTTCTTTCATGGTTCGGCTCATGCCACGAACGGCGGACGTGGCCTGACCCATCGAAGACCGGCTGACGGTTTTACGGCCCATGAAGACTGATAAAAGAGTTGCGCCGATGGAAATCACCGTTTGGAGTTTTTGTTGTTTGGCTTGCTCGGATTCCCGTTGGACGGCTTGCTCAGCCCGCCGGATACGATCTTCAAGAGTCGCCATTTTTCCGGCATATTTTTTTCTGAGTGTGTCGGTCTCTTCATCCCGACGTTCGCGGACGAGCTGTTGTAATCGAAGGCGGAAATCACGTTCTGATTCATGTGGGCCGGATGTCACTCCTAACGAGGCATTCCGGAATATGTTCAAGGTTTGTGTCCGGTAGACCCAATCTTCAAAATCTTTTTCCCAGCCTTTATAGGATTTTTCCTGGCTGGCGGTGCCGGGCAGATCCCCGAACTGTGCTCCGTCCGCAGGATGGGCATTTAAATCAGCGGGTGGAATATCGAGAGATTCCGCTTGATCCCACTGGACCGGGACCGGACCGGCAATCATGGATGCCAGGGCCTGGACCTCCCGGACTTCATCCAATTTCGTTTTGGCATCCTGGTAATGGACCGATGCGGCGCCATACAGGCGTGGGTGATAGAGGATTGAGGCATCTGCGGGTCTCGCTCCCCGAATGGGCACGAAATGTTGGCGGATGTCCGGGGGAAGAACCGGTGGATGTGTGGCGCTGTCTCTGGGAGGTGTTCCGGTATGAGATGAAGAGGCGGCAGCTTGGGTGTTCGTTGAAACGGGTGAGGCTGCAGAATCGGAAAGCAAAGCTTTTACCGGATCCATCAAAGTTTTAATCTGCGTCCGGGTTAATGGTCCCCGAAGATAGGACAGCGCCCAGCGGGTCTCAAAAATTTCCGGTCCATCGTCATGGACGTTGTTCATGAGAAATACCCGGTTTCCGAGACCGGAGATAATCTGTTCCATTTTCTGACGATTGAAGTTTCCTGCACTATTGGCCGCAGCCCCCTCGAGTCCATCCAGCACGCGTGCCATGTCCCGTTCGGTCTGGAGACGCCCGATAAACCATGTGCCCGTATTGCCCAATCCTTTGTAATCCAGGTCAACCGGATTTTGCGTCGCAAGCACGACCCCCAGGCCAAAGGCGCGGGCTTGTTTCAGCATGGTGAGCATCGGCGCTTTAGAGGGCGGATTTTTGATGGGAGGGAAGAAGCCAAAGACCTCATCCATATAGAGCAGTGCGCGCAGACTCGTGGTGCCGGATTGGCTTCGCATCCAACTGACCATTTGAGTGAGCAGGAGACTGACAAAAAACATGCGCTCGGTGTCATTCAAATGTGCGATGGAAAAAATGGCGATGCGGGGCTTGCCGGTTGGAGAATGCAAGATCTGATCGATATCCATCGGCTGGCCATCCAGCCAGGCGGAAAATCCTGGTGCACCCAATAAATTATTAAAACGCATCGCCAACGCAAAGCGATCCTTCGAGGAGAAAACCGATTCCAGGTCCATCACCCCCAATTTGGAAAACGGCGGGGTTTGAATCTGTTGGATGAGCGAGGAAATCGTCAGGTCCTGGCCGGCTTCCCAGGAGGTCTTCAAGATATTGGCCAGCAGAATATGCTCGGGACTTTGCAGAGGATCCGCGTCCAGACCAACCAGATTGAGTAAGCTGGTCGCCGTGGTGCCCACTCGGTCCCCTAAGAGTTCTGCGTCTTCAAGGATTTTTGGAGGAGGTACCGAAAAGGATTGCAGAATGGAAACCGGAAGTCCTGCCGTGCTGCCAGGGGTATAGACTAAAAATTCCGCTGCTTCCCGGAGTTTCGCGATTCTGGCTCCATCCTGGCCCCAGGACTCCAAGCCTGCTTTCCATTTGGTCGCTTCCTTGTCCGCGAAGGCTTCGGGTGTGAGTTCTTTTTTCTTCGCATCATCTGGATTGATCCAGGGGAGAAAATCACTGCCGCGCAGGTCAGGGAAGGTCAATAAAAGATTGGCAATATCGCCTTTGGGGTCAATGATGATGGCGGGGATATTGTCGATCGCTGCCTCTTCCAACAGGCCAATACACAAGCCGGTCTTGCCGCTACCCGTCATCCCCACGCAGACGGCATGGGTCACCAAGTCTTTAGAGTCATAGAGAAGCAAGCCGGGTTTTGCTGATTTGGTGGCGAGGTCGTACGGACGCCCTAAATAAAACACCCCGAGCTTTTCATAATCAGACATTGGGAGCCATTCCCTTCGTTAACTTGTCATTGATACTGTACCGTTTAATCGGGGCGGTGGGATCTTGTTTGCCGGATAAACATCTGTTTCACATGTGAAAAGATAACAAAGTGTCATGGGAAACTGCACCCTGGCAATAGAAAATTGAAAAATCTTTTCTTCCGGCAAGGGGTGGGGGCGAAGCCAGTTCGGGTTGTATAGAAAGGAGTATGATTCGTTTCGGGCAAGGAAGGAAGGACCAAGGGAAATAGTCTGACTAATCCTCGGATGATTTTCAGGAAAAGGCTATTTCAGGGGATAGGGATGAATCAGTTAAAAATCGGCGACTGACCATACGATCAGCCGCCGTTGTCAGGTCTCAACCCGCAAGCCTGGAGGAGAAAGACCTGGACCGATATGGGATGTCGCCACCTCATGAATAATTAGTGGTCCCATTGACGTCTCCGGTAGGCTTTACCTTGGAGATTTCTCAATTGACTGGTCAGTCAGTTTCGGTCACGTAAGTTTCAAGGTCAACTCAGTACCCTATTTGAATTTAATCGCGGTTCCTTTGACTGTGGTGCAGGTAAAAGTATAGACGTTGTAAATGGGAATGAAACCATACAGGCTGCTTTCTGCTGAGACATTGAGTAAGGCATCTCCGCCAGTGGCTTCTAAGGCCTTATCCACCGCTTTAGCCATATCCGATTGACCAAATGGGATAATGGCCAAAATGAAATGACGGCACGCTTGTCCTTCAGCTGGTCCCAATTCCTCAAAACCCTGGCTGTTTTTTAACAGTGATGCTGGATCTGCTGAGCTTTTGGTCACAATTCCCAACGTTCCAGTGGTGCTGCATCCCGCCAACATACATGTCAGTAACAGAACCAATCGCATGAAGATGGACATGTTCTTCTCCTTAAGATGCGGTTTAACCTCATTCCTGTCAGTTCAGTCGGAATAACCTCTTGAAATCTTAACCAACACGTTTGGTATTTCCTTGTGGAATTGAAACAATCCTGGAAAGTGCTGTTTTTGAGAAGATGGTGTAGCCTCTAGCCTATAAATCATAGCTGGGGACCAACCGGGGGTGAATGGATTAGGGAGGAAGAACTAGTATATTTGAACATTAGGAGGTAAGGCAAAAATAAGGATTGAAGGTGAAGACAGCGCTCCGGAAGAAGGGTACTGTTCGAATTTCGAAAAATTGTTGTTAGTTCTTGAAGGGGGATGAGGTGGAGACCATTGCGTGGGATGATTTCATAAAAGTTGAGCTTCGGGTCGGGCGTATCGTTAGTGCCGCGTTTTTCCCGGAAGCCAAAAAGCCTGCCTATATGCTGCAAGTTGATTTTGGCAGGGACATCGGCATCAAGAAGTCGAGCGCTCAGATTACGGATCTCTACAAGCCGGAAGATTTAGTGGGAAAGCTGGTGGTCGCCGTCGTGAATTTTCCAAGCAAACAAATCGGTCCGTTGATGTCGGAATGCCTGGTCACGGGATTTCATAATGACAAGGGGGAGGTGGCGTTGTGTGTCCCGGACAAGCCCGTTCCTCCAGGCACAAAGTTGTTGTAAAGATGGTTAGCTGATTTTCCAGACAGGCAAACTATTTTCGTGGAGAAACTTAAGGAAAATATACTGGGAGAGGCTTTGAATATTTTCCTTTGATCGAATTATGACAATTCTCGATGTTTTCAGGGGGATCTTCAGAGATATTGTGGTTGCCGGATTCGTCGTCCCCTGGATTCAGGGCAATGACCCAATCTGGATAGTTGATGACGCCAAATTTTTTTGGAAAGTTATGAGGACGTGGGGGAAAGGGTCTGGTTTAACAAATGAGGGGCGGCGAAACACAAAATTGTTGAAAATTTCAACCATGGAGGGGTTTGATGGCCACCATGAATTTCAGTGTTCCGGAAGATGTGAAAAAGCAATTCGATAAAGTCTTTGCGGGGAAAAACAAAAGTGCGGTGTTAACCCAATTGATGCAACAGGCTATTAAAGACCAGAAGCGTATAGGGCAGCGCAAGCGGGCTATTGATCAGTTACTTGTATTGCGCGAAAAGGCCCCCCGAGTGACGGACAAGGCTATTCGGCTCGTAAGGACTCAGGGACGTCCATGACCACCTGAGTGGTCGACGCCGGGGTCGCGGTGAAATGGGCCCTGCCGGGGCAAGACGGCGAAACTCATCAAGCCCAAGCTTTGGCTCTCTTGTATGAGATTCAGCAGGGGAATTGCCAGGTGCTCCAGCCCCCGCATTGGCTGGCTGAAGTAGCAGCTGTTTTGGCCCGTTTAGCCCCAACCCAATCAATCGGTCTTCTACAGGCATTTTTAGCGATGGAGTTGCCCTCGATTGCGGAATCGGAAGTGTATGAACAGGCCTGTCGTCTTGCAGTAAGTCTCAATCATCATCTCTTTGATACTCTGTATCATGCGGTAGCGTTGCAGTCTTCTGATGCCATCCTCATCACAGATGACATCCAATATTTTCGAAAAGCTGTCCAGCTAGGCCAAATCATGGAGTTAAAGAGCTTTCCTTTAGCGGGTTGACTCTAAAGGGATGGACGGTAGGTTTGGAGTCCGGCCCTTATCCTCCAATTTGCCTCTCTTGGTCAGCTACAGACTGAAGGACAGGAACTGGCATGGAAAAATAAAGGTCCCTCGCATGGATCAAGACATAGGCAATGAATATCTTCCCGTTCCTGAAACGAGTTTTTATCTCATATGGACTATGAAAGGTTGCCGACCTGCTAGAACGGTGCACTTACCAAGAATTAACACCAAACTAGGAAGAACATGAGTCCCTGGAATTATTCAGATAATGATGAGCGGGGTTCCCATTGGGACTGTTTCAAATACAAATTGAAGATCTTTAGGATGCAGTTGAATGCA
>CABVRQ010000129.1:0-4324 GCA_902500695.1 uncultured Nitrospira sp.
GGTGGAAGAAACCCAAGAGGATTGGGATACTTGCAAGGCCGAAGTGCTGTCGGGAGAGGAGCATGGGAAAAATACGTTGGCCGGCGGCATCAACCTGAGCGGATGCATGCAGTCAAAAGGGTATAACTACATCGAAGCTCCAACACCGCCCAATCCCAGCACGGATATCTCAGCGACCCACTGACGTTTGCCAGTTTACTCCAACTGGAATATTATGTGGGAATTTCTACTATTTTAGGAGGAACTTCAATTTTTTGTTCTTAGGTTCTAACTCCAAGTGCAACACATCAAACCCTGAGGGGCTAAGGTGTTGTCATCTCATACGCACTTGACTTTCGAAGAACGTGAGAGCTTGGGCCTGTCCCAGGGCAGTCATTGCGGACGATGGCCGCGGCTCGAGCACTCTGGATTGACCAATACGACGGACAGATTCTCCACACCTACGATCCCAAACAGTTCACCGCAGGCGATATATTCGAGCGATGGCTCTTTCCTCTTCACAGTGGAGAAGCCTTTGGTCTTCCCGGCAGGATCGGGATTATGATCCTCGATTTGGTACCCACGGTCCTCTTTGTCACCGGCTTCATTCGCTGGCGACACAAACGGCAGCGGTGAGGTATCCGAATTGGGTGGCCCAACTCCTTATACGTCAAAGAAAGCCATCCCAGATTTCACCCCAACATCGGCTTTTTGAAGGAATCTTTTGGGCCTATCCCCTTTTCCCTCTTGTGCGACTTGCCTCTATTTGATAGACAGAACTCCTGTCTATGGGGCCTCCATAAATTACCACGCGATGGATTCGAACCCACCAGGATGACGGAACGAGAGAATCGCCATAACAGACGGACACCATGAAGGCCCTAACCTGGTTCATCAAAAACCCTGTCGCAGCTAACGTCCTCATGGGGCTTATTGTCCTTTCCGGGCTCGTCGGCCTTCTGACCGTTGAAAAGGAGGTGTTTCCCCGTTTCAGTCAGCAGACGATCGATATCAATGCGTTCTATCCGGGAGGCAGTCCTGAAGAGATCGAACAACGGATTTGCATCCCAATCGAAGAGGCCATCCATAATTTACCGGGGATCACCCGTCTGGATACTACAGCCGGGCATACTGCGCGAAAGGAAGCGGTCTGTGCGATTCATGTACAAGCCGCCGAAAGCCGGGACCTCCAAACACTTATTGGAGCCATCCAGGCCCGTATCCAGAATATTCCCCACCTCCCGAAGGGAATGGATCGAGTAGAGGTCAAAGAGGGGCGCGCTTCCGATGATGATGGAGTGATCTGGGTAGCGCTCTATGGCCAGACCGATATGATTTCTTTAGTTCGAATCGGAGAGGAGATCAAGGCGGCGCTCTCGCGTATTCCAGGAGTCGAGGAAGCTGAAAATTACGGATACATTCCCTACGAGTTAGCTATCGAAATTCCTTCGGAACGACTGCGTCGATCCAAATTGACGCTCAGCCAGATTGCCGATGCCGTTCGGCAAAGCTCCCTCAATCTGCCGGGAGGCCTTCTCAAATCTCAAACCGGCGATATCGTCTTGCAAACCCAGGGGCAAGCCATCGATGAAGCCACATTTGGGAGTCGAGTCCTGCTCCCCAGCTCAAATGGCAACATGGTCCGCCTCCAGGATATCGCCACCATCCGGGACGGATTGGCTGAGCAAAACTTTTCATGGCACCACAACGGCTTGCCCGCGCAAGGGTGGGCGATCTACGCAAAACAGGACGAAGTCGCCGTCGCTCGACGCGTTAAAGCCTATGTGGCAGGGATGGCCCCACGGCTCCCGGAAGGCCTGAAGCTCATTTACTGGTACGACGATTCTCAAGCGTTCGAGGAGCGAGTCAGGACGTTGTTGGAAAACGGGCTCCTGGGTTTTATCCTCATCTTCCTCCTCTTGACCCTCTTCCTGAATCGACAGCTCGCGATCTGGGTGGCCGCCGGGCTCGCCACGGCATTGCTGGGAGCGTTGGCAGGCATGTGGGTGCTGGGCGTTTCTCTCAACATGCTCAGCCTCTTCGGATTTGTGCTCGCATTGGGAATTTTGGTGGACGATGCCATCATTGTGAGTGAGAGCATCAACCGGCATCAGAGCGCCGCGGCACAGCAGTTCACGGGAACTGAACCCCCAAGACTGAGGGAAAAAATCATGCGCTCGGCCACCATTGACGGGGTCAAGGAGGTGGCGGGACCCGTCACCCTGGCGGTGGTAACGACGGGCATCGCGTTTCTCCCGGGCCTCTTCCTCCATGGATGGGCTGAAGCCCTGCTAGGCCCTATTTGCATGGTCATGGTCTTGGCGTTAGGTTTTTCACTTGTCGAAGCCCTGTGCATTCTGCCAGCTCATCTAACCGCAGCCGCTCCCGTCTCAACCCGATGGATGGCCACCCTTCAGCAACGAGTGACTCGCGGGCTGGAGGCGTTCATCCATCATGGATATTTGCCGTGCTTGGATCGATCATGTCGCCAACCCTTTCTGATAATCGCGTTCTGCGCTTCGGCAATCATGATCACCGCCGCACTGGTTTCAGGTGGCCATGTCCGGCTTGCCATCCAAGCCGATGTGCCGAAAGATACGATTACCCTGTATCTCGACGTCCCCCCTGATGCGCCATTTACGACCGTACAGAGATTATCCACCCAGATTGAAGAGGCCTACAAGCAATTACGCCATTCACTGGAAACTCGCCAACCGCCTGGTGAGCCCAGCCCCGTCTCCGGGATTGAGAGCATGATCTTCGACAATGGGTCAGGATTCTGGGTCGAGTTGGCCCCCGGCGCTCGACAGCGATTTTCAGTCGAAACGATCGCGCGGGAGTGGCGAACCTCTATTGGCGATATCGGCAAGGCCAAACTCGACTTTCTGTACCGACAGGGAGACAATTACTACGACCTGGAATGGGCAGTCAGCGCGACCGACTCCGAAACCATGACGGCTGCGCTGGGCACACTCACCGAACACCTTTCCAACCTTCCTGGGGTGTTCGATGTCATGCATTCACACATCAAGGGCAAACCACAGCTGAGCCTGGAACTTCGACCGGAGGCCGAGCGACTCGGGCTGCGACTTGAAGACGTGGCCACACAAGTGCGTCAGGCTTATCTGGGGGAAGAGGTACAACGGTTCCAGCGACAACGTGAACAGGTCAAAGTCGTGGTACGCCTACCTCTGAACGAGCGACGTGATTTCAATGATTTTCGGCAGTTACCGATCCTGTTGCCCACGGGTGACCAAGCCCCCCTGGAAGTCCTGGCGACCTGGCATTGGCTCCCTCAAACGGAGAGCATTACACGACAGAACCGACAGCAGTTGGTCTGGGTCAGAGCCCGGCTCAATCCGGAACTTGCCGATGCCAACGCCATCTACGCAACGATGCAAACAGAGTTTTTCGACAACCTCAAACAGCGTTTTCCCGGATTGAATATCACCGTCGGACATACGCGACAAGACCAGATCGCCGCCTTCGAAACACTCGGACGCAACGCGCTATTTGCGGTGGGAATCATCTATGCACTTTTAGCCGTCGCATTCCGTTCATTTCGATACCCGGTCCTCATCCTTCTTGCCATCCCCATGGCCTGGGTCGGGGGTGTGCTCGCTCACTTTGTCCTGGGATTACCCCTTTCCATGGAATCGTTAGTCGGCATGATTGGCGCGAGCGGGGTCATCATCAATGATGGTTTGGTCTTGCTCAATTACGTTCAACGACGCAAGCGGGAGACAGCCCTTCATCCACAAAGTCTTATTCGCAAGGCCTGCGAAGTCCGCTTTCGCCCGATTGTGCTGACGTTTCTCACGACCTTGGTAGGCCTCGTGCCCATGTTGTTTGAGACGAGTGCTCAAGCTCAGTTCCTGGTTCCCATGGCCGTGGCATTAGCTGCAGGACTATTTGGAGGATTGGTCGCCACGTTATTGCTCATTCCGGCCACGACGCTGATAGTAGAACGGTCCCAGGTCCGAACCCATCCCACCACCCTGTCAAGTCATGGTGGCGCACCGGAATATTCTTGAATGAGCGCGCAAGCAGCCATCTCGTGGGGGATTTGGCCCACTCAAACGTCTACTAGGTTAGGAGGACACAGGGGAAGGGCTCGAGGTTCCCACGTGATCATTCGTACCCACCATGAGGTAAACTGACACAACGAATCGAACGTGAACGAGGCAACGGGCTCATCGCTCACGATGGTGAAAAACAGAAGGGCGTCAGTCTTCCCGAAGAAGTGTTTGCGAATTCTCTCATTCTGATCAGGAACCCCACAACAACGCATTCCACGCTCTTGTGAGGTCAATAGCGCATGAGATGGCCAAAAACATGGATTCGC
>CABVRQ010000129.1:4424-6618 GCA_902500695.1 uncultured Nitrospira sp.
GAGATTGCACGAGCCAATGTGCGCATCGCCGGGGCTCCCCGCCTTCCTCAAGTCAATCTCTCCCCGGACTTTCAACACGGCCGTTTCGGGACATTCGATAGCGATATCCCCAACAAGAATTACAGTTTTATGGAAGTGGTCTTTAACCTTTCCTGGGAGCTGGACATCTGGGGTCGAATTCGTGCCTCACAGGAGGCGGCCTCATTGGACGCCATGGCCGTGGAAACGGACTTGCAGGGCGCCGCATTATCACTCGCGGCACGAACAGCGCAATCCTGGTTTGAATTGCTGGAAGCAGGCCTTCAGGAAACGGTCGCCGCACAATCCGTCGCCGATCGACGTATGCTTGTGGAGCTGGTCCGAGGGCGGTTTACCCGCGGCCTCACACCCGGATTGGATCTGGGATTGGCGCTGACCGACCTCGCCAATGCTGAGGCTCAACTGGCCGACGCACGCAATCAAGTCCAGCTGACTGCTCGCTCGTTGGAAGTGTTGCTTGGCCGTTATCCCGCCGGCGAATTGAAGGCCCACTTGCCCTTACCGGCATTACCTTCAACGCTGACCGCGGGCGTTCCGTCTGAATTGCTCAATCGCCGCCCCGACATTGCCGCTGCCATGGGACGCCTCCGTGCGGAAGACCAGCGGTTCATCAGTGCCAACCTCGCGCTGTTGCCGCGCATCACCTTAACGGGGACCGGCGGCACCCGGAGTAATTCACTGAAAGACCTGACGCAGCCCGGGGCCCTTGCCTGGAATGTTGGAGCCGGCTTGCTCCAACCCATCTTTGCCGGGGACCAACTCTATGGTGAGATCGCACGGAACCGCGCGGCCGTCACCGAGGCTATGGAGAATTTTCAACAAACCGCCCTGGAGGCATTCCGTGAAGTAGAGCAGGCACTGGGAGCCGAAGAACAATTGTCGACACAGGAACAAGCGTTGTCCGAGGCGGTGAAACATGCTCAAGCGAACCAACAGATGGCGGTCTATGCCTACCGCCATGGATTTACGACCATTCTGACGTTGCTCGACAGCTTCCGCGGAACCTTAATGGCTCAAAGTGCTCATTTGACCGTCAAACGGCGCCTGCTGAACAACCGTATTGGCTTATATCTGGCACTTGGAGGCGCCATATGACGCGAATCCTGCTGCCCATCGGCGTGCTCTCGATGGGCCTCCTCACGGCCTTCGTGCTTCTGACCAATCGCTCCCAGCCGGAGGCTGAAAGCCTCCAGCCGGAGCCGCCACGTGTGGAGGTCCTTGAGGTCCAACCCCAAAACGTGCGGGTGACCGTGACCTCGCAAGGCGTGGCGATGCCGCGCACGGAGATTGATCTGGTCACGGAGGTCGCCGGCAAGGTGATTCACGTCCATCCCGCCTTCGCCGCCGGCGGATCGTTTCATCGCGGAGACGTCCTCGTGGCGGTGGATCCCCGGGATTATCAATTCGCGAGGATTGAAGCCCAAAGCCGACTCGCGGAAGCCCAGCGGCTTTTAGCCCAAGAGGAGGCGCAAGTCGAACAAGCGCTCAAAGAATGGCAGGTGCTCGGGAAGGGTGAAGCGACCGCGCTGGCGTTGCGCACGCCGCAACTACGGGAAATACGAGCAAAAGTGGCTGCAGCCAAAGCGGATGGGGCAAAGGCCAAGCTGCAGCAGATCCGCTGCGTGCTACGCGCACCGTTCGATGGACGAATTCGCGTTACGCATGTAGACGTGGGCCAATATATCGTTCCAGGAGAAAAAGTCGCCCGCCTCTATGCCACTGACAGCCTGGAAGTGCGTCTCCCCGTATCCATGGAACAATTCGCGTTTTTAGACATCCCATGGATTTCGGAAAAGAACGGTTCAACCCACACGGCACCTTCCGTGACCCTGCAAGCAACCATCGGCGGCATCATGTCTCGTTGGGTTGGATACATCATTCGAACCGAAGGCGCATTAGAACCAACCTCCGGGCAGCTTTCCCTTGTCGCACGCGTCTCGCAACCAAAGTCCGATCACAACCATGGGCGACCGTTATTACCGGGAACATTCCTCCAGGCGGAGATCGAAGGCCGGGAATATCACCAGGTCTTTGTCCTCCCACCCGCCGTCCTCAACACCAGGACGGAACAAGTCCTGGTCGTGGATGACGCTAACCGGCTCAAGATTCAACAGCTCGAGATATTGAAATCCGAAACCGATCGCCTTGTCGTCCG
>CABVRQ010000130.1 GCA_902500695.1 uncultured Nitrospira sp.
TTGCCCAAAGGTGAGGGAGATGGGATGACGTTGGGGGGTCTTGGCATCCGGGGGCCAGACCTCAAAACTTCCTTCAATTTTGACCGGGATAATGGGGATGTGTAATTCACAGGCCAGCACCCCAAGACCTTTCTTGAATGGAAGGAGCTGTCCATCAAGACTCCGTTCTCCTTCCGGAAAAATAAGGAGACTTTTTCCGTTCCGGAGAAGGGCGACTGAGGCCTTGAGAACTGTGACCAGGGGCGTCTCCGGCCCCACGGGAATCACATGACCCACGCGTGCTATCCATCGACGAAATGGTGATCGAAAAAAAGGTTCCCAGCCAAGGGTGTAAAGTTGTGTAAACGTGGATCGTGGCACAGTCCCCAAAATAATGAAGGGATCGATAAAACTCAGATGGTTGGCCGCCAGGATAAAAGGTCCCTCCTTGGGTAGATGTGTGAGACCTTTGACGGTCAGTGGGAAGGCTATGCGGGAGAAGCTTCCTACAATGGCCATTCCTATCTCCCCAATGATTTTATTCCCTCGGGAAAGCGGCGCGAGTACCGTCTTTTTCAGAGCTTGGGGGAGTGGGGTTTGGAAGATCTGATGCCAGGAGGTCGTGGTTTCTCTGTGTTCAGTGGGAATTTGCTGGAGGGCCATGAGCTTTGTCATGACATCACGCACCGTGACGACTTCTCCCATGAACGTTTCCGGGACCGGTCCCAACCGGCTTTCGAGGGCCGCTTGAAATTCGACCCGTTTCAACGAGTCGAATCCCAAGTCCAGATCCAGGTGATCGTCCAATCGTAAGGCCCGGTCTGATGAAACCAGCCCGACAAGCGTTTGGATAACCGTTTGGCCAGTGGTCGTTTGGCGAATCTCCTGGTCGGTCTCAGATTCTTGCTCCGGTGCGGGTTCAACGGCGGTCTTTGTTGATTGAGTCATGGCAAGAACAAGATGTCGCTGGATTTTTCCTAAGCGCGTACGTGGGAGGGGCTCTTTGATGAAGGTCACACCACTAATCCGTTTATACGAGGGAAGGGACGCGGCAACACTATTGAGCGCATCTTTGATGTAGGTGGCAGAATCATGGATTGTGTGTTCTCGTAAATAATCAAAATTTGGCACGACCACGGCATGAAGATGTTCGCCCTCCTCACCAGCGCGGGGGAGTCCAAGGATGCAGAGTTCGGCGATGGCGGGATTCTGTTTGTAGGCTTCTTCCAATTCTTCGGGAAGAATGTTCTTTCCTCCAGGTGTGACGATCAGTTCCTTGATCCGTCCGGTAAGAAACAGGTATCCGTCTGAGTCCAGATAGCCCAGATCTCCGGTGTGAAACCAGCCATCACGAATAGCTTCTGCTGTTTCGGCCGGCGCTTGGTCATATCCCTTCATCACATTGGGTCCTCGTACCACCACTTCTCCTATTCCTGCTTCGTTCGGCTGATCGATTCGCACCTCGACGCTGGCGAGTGGTGGGCCGACGGAGCCCGGTTTCAGGCGAGACAAGGAACTGAAGGCAATCACGGGCGCTGTTTCCGTGAGCCCGTACCCTTCACGAACCGTAAATCCCAGACTGCCTAAATCTTTCGAGATTTGTGGATCGAGTTTGGCTCCCCCGCTGCATAGAAGCTGAAGCGAGGAGCCAAAGCGGCGGTGAACCGGAGCAAAAAACCATCGTCCCGGATTCCATCTGGTATGGGATCTCACAAAATCCGACAGGCGGAGTAGAAGCGTGATGAGCCAACGGACCAACACTGGACGTCGGCCGAGTTCTTCAAAAATTGACCGACGAATCATGGTAAAAATTTGGGGAACTCCCACTGCGATCGTGATTCCCGTCTCATGTATGCATTGCATCAGATCCGGCCCCTTGAGGGATGATAAGAAGGTCATTCTTGCACCCAGGAGAAGGGGAACGAGGTAGGCGATCATGAAGGGATAGGCATGGTGTAGAGGGAGCATCACTAAAAAGTTATCTTCATGCCCCGCTAAATCTTTCCCCATAATGTCTTTGGCGTTGGCCATAAAATTACGGTGCGTGAGTAACACGCCTTTGGGTTTTTTAGTGGTGCCGGAGGTATAGAGTAACGAAGCCACGTCGTCCGGATTCACTCGCAGGTCGACGGGCGGTTTTTCCTGTCCTTGTTCTATGAGATCCTTCATGGGCAGGTGGTGAGATTTCGTGTCGGGATCCATGCTCACGATGGTGATGGTGGCTGGAAGTTCACGGACCAGGTTTACGGTTTTTGAGCTGACGAAGACAAACCGGCTATTGGACGTGGTGAGGAAGGACAGAAGTTGCTCCTGTGGCATTTGAATATCCAGGGGAACAGCGGTAGCGCCGACGGTGAGAATGCTGAGATGAGCGATCACCCATTCCGGACAATTTTCAGCCACAATTGCGACGCGATGCTCCGGACGAAGTCCATGCCCATGAAGACTACTCGCCAGTCCCCGAACAAGCTTCGACACTTCCCCGTAGGTCTGTTGTCGATAGTCCTCTCCTTCTTTTATTTGCATGACCACATGATCGGGGGCGATTGCCGAGAGTGCGAAAAACGCCTCAGGAATAGTATCTGGAAGGTGAGCGGGAGCGATGAGAGGAGCCTGCATCGTTTGAGTCTCCTGAAAGTGATACCAAGAAAAGACTTGAAACCCAGTCTATCCGAAAGAGGGCATTGTTCCAAGACCGGACTTGGGTATCCGGAAACTGGCCTAAAAAAAGCGGAAGGTAGGTGTGATGAGGCTTACTCAGCAGGAAGGGCGAAAATTTAGTACGCAGAAGGCAAGCACAAAAGCTTAACAAAAAAGAAAAAAAATCCGAAAACACCAGGAGATTTCTATTTTGGCGCCTGATGGCTTTTGTGGCCACTCCCTAGAAGGTTGTTTTGATTTATAGTTGAAGAAGGGATTGTTCTATGCCGTTCTTTAAAGTTGAAGATCCCCGGGATCTTCACGTCGGGACGTTTGTCAAACTGGAAGGGTCCTGGTTCAGCCATCCTTTTCCCACGAACACCTTTCAAATCAAATCCTCAGATGATCTGGCCACTATTCAAGCCCTCAAAAATGTCGTCATTCTCCAAGATCCCGACCGGTCCGCCTTGGTAGATGCCGAGGAGGATTCAGATCAAAACCAGCGGCTTTTGAATGACGAGGAGAGTGCAAGCAGGGAGGAAGATACGGAGGCCACTTTTGAATCAGAATTGGATCACCCTGCAGACAGCGAACCACTTATTAAAGAATCTTCTCTATCCACAATCCTGGACCGGCGAGAGGATTACCATGAGTTTCAGGATCATCTGCGTAAGGTCGAAGGGGCATATCAAAAAAACCTGGGACAGGGCAATGAATTGTTTCGGCAACTGAGTGATCGCCGGCCGTCTGGACCTAAAACGGCGGATACGATGATCACCAGTATTGTCACGGCCATACAACATCCCCAAACGGCGATGTCGTTAATTGATGTTGTCGGCAGTAGCGGCGCCACATGGGGCCTGTCCGAACATGCTCTCAACGTGTGTACCCTTTCCCTCCTCATTGGCCGTCAGATGGGTTTGGAAGACGAAGGATTACTTGACCTTGGGCGTGGAGCCCTATTCCACGATGTGGGTTATCGCGCGTTACCCATGAACGTGCGATTTAGTGCGGTTGGTATGAAAATCGAATCGGATCCGGAATGGGGGAAACGACATACGGAGGTAGGGCGACAGCTCATGGCGGCCTTCCCTGATACCAGTCCAGCAGTATTGGAAATGATTGGTCAGCATCATGAACGACTGGATGGTTCCGGGTTTCCCAAGGGCATGAGGGCAAGTGACCTCTCGTTGCTGACAAAAATCGTCATGGTGGCCGATCATTATGATGAACTCTGCAATGCCCCTGATCCGAAAACGAGTCTCACTCCCCATGCGGCCCTGTCCCGCCTTTTTCGCCACGTCGTCATGAAGGGGGAATCGTCCAGATTCTGTCCGGAGGTGGTGCAAGCACTGGTGCAGGCCATTGGGGTCTATCCACCAGGGAGCTTGGTGGAATTAACGGATGGATTTCTCGGGGTCGTGGCACGGATCAATATTCATCACCCAACAAGACCGACAGTGTTGTTGTATGCGCCTTGGATTTGCCGAAGTGATGGGATGTTGGTCAATTTGGCACAAGAGCCTGAGTTGGAAATCAAGCAGGCTCTTCATGTAAAGGATATACCCCTGCCTGCCCTGGCGTACTTAAGCCCCCGTCGAATGGCCGTGTTTGTGCATGCGACCGAACCCACCACCATGGCGTTCAATAGCCGCCGCGGCCAATCCCACAAGTCTTCTCTCCTGCATTAACGTCCAGTCACGTACAATCCTGGGCCCACTTTCGGTTCTCCTGAAGTCTAAGTGGATTCATCTATCTGTAGGCGATCGAAACCGGAAAGGCGGACCCCCCCCGACATGCCGGATTGAGTTTTCTGGTTTGAACAATTATGGAAAAGGGGTACAATGCTTCCTCATTCCGGCCTAGGTCCTCTGTAGGAGGATGTCTTTCTTTCGAGAAGGATAAGGAGGCAAGATGGAGACCGCGCGGACGAGCCAACCTCGTATTCTCGTTGTGGATGACGAGACGGACATTTGTCTGGCCCTGAGCGATTTACTGGGCAACGAAGGCTATCAGGTGGAGGCGGTGGAGACCGGAAATGAAGCCTTACGTCGTGTGTCCTCCCCTCACCCCTATAGTGCCGTCATCCTAGATTTAGGTCTACCGGACCTTGATGGCCTGATTGTCCTGCAACGTCTGCATGGACAGGATGCCACCCTTCCCGTGATCATTCTCACCGCACATGGCGACCAAAAGGAAAAAATTACCTCCCTGCAACATCATGCGTTTGCCCACCTAATCAAACCGTATGACCGACAAGAAGTCATCGAGATGGTGCATCGCGCGGTTGCGGTTAAAAATCTGACTTGGAAGGCTGCGCAGGCAGAAGAGGCGCTCACTTCGAGTGAAACGCAACGTCAGCTCGAACAGCAACATACGCACACGCTGCTTTCCGAAAGCGAACAACGGCTCCATTTAGCCTTGAAGGCCGGCAACATGGGAATTTGGGATTGGGACATTGTCTCGAATCAAGTCATTTGGTCGGAGGATGTTCCAGGCTTGTTTGGTCTGACCGAAGGTCCACTGCCTAGAACGTTGGAGGAATTTCTTCCTTATGTGCATCCCCACGACCGCGCCCTAACCGCCGAGGCCCTCCGAGCCACTTTAGAAGAGGATGCTCCATACTATCTTGACCATCGAATCGTGTGGCCATCTGGAGAAGTTCGCTGGCTGAGTTGTAAGGGCCAGGTCACCCACGATTCACAGGGGCGGCCACAGCGGATGCTGGGCACCATTCAAGATATCACAACCCGAAAACAACAAGATCTTCAACTGCGGGAGAGTGAATCCCGCTTTCGGGAGGTGGTGGAAGCCATTCGGGAAGTGTTTTGGGTGAGTAATCCCGAAAAAACTGAGATTCTGTATATCAGCCCTGGGTATGAAAGTATCTGGGGTCGGTCCTGTTCTGGTCTGTATGCTTCTCCGCAATCCTGGATGGACGCCATCCATCCTGAGGACAAGGAACGAATACGAGCCCGAGCGCTAACCAAACAAACCCTTGGAAGTTATGATGAGGAATACCGAATTATTACACTGGACGAAAGCATCCGATGGATACGTGATCGAGCCTTTCCGGTGATAGAGCAGGGGGGAAAAGTTCAACGAATTGTCGGAGTGGCGGAGGATATTACTGAGCGAAAACAGGTTCAACATGGTCTGCAAGCTCTGGCAGAAGCTTCCTGGGAATTAACCGGCCCCCCCCTTTTTGAAACATTGGTGTGGGAAATGGCAGCTATTCTGAACGTGAAATTTGCCTTTATTGCTGAACACCTAAACGGGAAACGTGCTCGAACGCACGCCTCCTGGGCGGATGGGTCGATTGCCGATCCCATGGAATATTCGCTCTCGGGGACTCCTTGCGAAGAGGCGTGGAAAGGCAATCGGTGTTTTTGGGGGGATCACGTTCGGCAACACTTCCCTGATGATCAATGGTTGACTGACGAAGGTATTGAGTCCTATTTGGCATACCCCATTCGGGGTTTGGAGAGGCAAGTCATTGGGCACGTGGCCGTGATGGACGTGCGGCCTATGGCGCAAGATCCCTTTTGGGGAGGGATTTTAGAATTCGTGGCCTTGCGCGCGGCCTTGGAATTTCGGCGGATGAACATGAATCCCTCGTCCTCAAACTGACGACCCATCCAACCAAATATTGGCTCTCGGATAAGGCTCATCAGAATCTCTGCGCGCGGTTTTTATTGGAAAGAATTTTT
>CABVRQ010000131.1 GCA_902500695.1 uncultured Nitrospira sp.
ACTCCCTGAATGATATCGAGCAGACGGTTGTGGACTTCAAAAATAAAGAGCCTATCCTCCTCGGACAAGTGGCAGATGTGAGGATTGGCAATGCCCTAAAGCGTGGCGAAGGCTCTGTGAATGGTGAACCGGCTGTGGTCATGGCCATTTTGAAACAGCCTGAAGCCAATACTCTGACCCTCACTCACCACATTGATCGCGTGCTCGATGAGATCGAGCCGCGTTTGCCGGAGGGATTTACCCTGGACCGGTCTCTCTTTCGACAATCAGATTTTATTCAGGTCGCCATTCAGAACGTGGTGAGTGCGCTTCGAGATGGCGCGCTGTTGGTCGTGATTGTTCTGTTCATCTTTTTGTTGAATATTCGGGCCACCTTCATTTCCGTCATGGCCATTCCTCTCTCTTTAGCAGCCGCTCTCATTGGGCTCAAGCTCGCCGGGGTAACCATCAACACCATGACCCTGGGAGGACTGACGATTGCGGTGGGTTTGTTAGCGGACGATGCCATTGTGTTTGTTGATAACATTGTGCGCCGCATACGGAAGGAACGGGATAAAGCTTCAGACGAACAACGTCCGTTGCTGGGTGTGGTTCAAGAAGCCTGTGCCGAAGTCACCCCTTCCATTGTATTTGCCACCTTCATCATCATGCTGGTGATGCTCCCGCTTTTTTTTCTCGGAGGGGTGGAGGGTCGATTACTTTGGCCCCTGGGCTATGCCTATCTTCTCGCGGTGTTGGCGTCGCTTCTGGTGGCCGTGACCGTTACCCCAGTCTTGAGCACCTTGTTCTTACAACAGGACCAGCAACAGAAAGAAGGGTGGGTGGTCAACAAGCTCCTCCACTATTATCAAAAAAGTCTGACAACGGTTTTGGGACATCCCAACGTGATGCAAGGGCTGGCCGTCCTTCTCCTCCTTGTGGCCATGGCCATTTTGCCTTGGCTCGGACGGACTTTTTTGCCCTCATTTAATGAGGGCACGCTCACCGTGAATATCGTGACGTTGCCTGGGACCTCGTTACCTGAATCGGACCGGATCGCTCGTTTGGTGGAAGAAACCTTGTTGACACATCCGGAAGTGGTCTCAACTGCGCGGCGAACCGGGCGGGCCGAACTTGATGAACATGCCGAGGGCGTGAATTCAAGCGAACTCGATGTCATGCTACGGATGCGAGAGCGGAGTAAGGAGGCGTTTCTCATGGCGGTGCGCGAGTCGTTTCGCATGATTCCAGGTATCACGATCAATATCGGCCAGCCCATCTCTCATCGTATCGATCACATGTTGTCAGGAACCCGAAGTGCCATTGCCGTCAAGCTGTTTGGGCCGGACCTCTACACCTTGCGCCAATTGGCGAAACAAGTCGAACAGGTTATGAAACCCATTCCGGGCGTGGTGGATCTGGCCGTCGATCAGCAAACCGATATTCCCTTGCTGACTGTCGCTTTCAACCGCAGAGCCCTGGCCTCGCACGGCTTAAGCGTGGGGGAAGTCAACGAGACGCTTCAGACAGCCCTGAAGGGTCGAACCGTGACTCAGGTCCTAGAGGGGCAACGTGCCGTGGATTTGATTGTCAGGTATGACGACGAGTATCGAAAAAATCCTAGCGTCCTGGATTCAACGCTGATTGACACGCCAGGAGGCAATCGCGTCCCACTCAGTATGTTGGCGACGATCTATGATGATCGTGGTCCTAACAAGATTAACCGGGAAAATGTTCAACGAAAAATGGTGGTGGCGTGTAACGTGGCGGAGCGAGATCTCGGAAGCGTGGTGGAGGACATCCAGCAGCGAATCACCGCTCAAGTCCAATTTCCCCCTGGTTACTACATTACCTATGGTGGGCAGTTTGAAAGCCAGCAAGAAGCCACGCGGCTCATTCTTCTCATCAGCCTTGTGGTCTTAGGGGGGATGATCGTCTTACTGTATCAAGCCTTTTCCTCCCTCCGACTCGCCTTGTTGATCCTGATTAATCTTCCACTGGCGCTTGTTGGAGGGGTACTGTCTGTAGCCCTGACCGGCGGCGTGCTCAGCGTGGCATCCCTCGTGGGGTTCATCACGCTTTTTGGCATTGCCATTCGCAATGGCATTTTATTAATCGCTCGATACCAGTCCCTGCTGGCTCAAGGTATGCCGCTCCGTCAGGTGGTGATGGATGGCTCCCTTCATCGATTGACGCCAATCTTGATGACGGCCCTGGTGACCGTGTTTGCACTCATTCCCTTGGCTCTTGGACAAGGACAGCCGGGCAGCGAAATCCAAAGCCCCTTGGCGATTGTCATCCTCGGGGGGCTGCTCACCGCGACATTTTTAAACTTGTATCTTCTTCCGGTTCTCTTTGTCCGTTACGGGGTAAAAGATTCTGTGAGGCAGGGTGTGCATTTTCAAAAGACTCTCTAAGGAGGAGACATTCATGATAGGTCATCGAGCTTTAACGTTATGGTGCGCGTTAGGATTGCTTGGGCTGTGTTTGACCGGGCTATCCCACGCCCAGGATACAAAAAATAATCTCCGCGCCTATACCCTTGAGGAAATTGTTCAGCTGACATTAAGCCACAATCCCCTCGTGAAAAAAGGGGAAGCCTTTATTGAGAAGAAGCAAAGCCAACAGGTCATTGCGGGGGCCTATCCAAACCCGAGCTTGAATATACAATCCGGTTATTCTGAATTCCGGGATTCCGCAGACTCCATCACCACGATTGAACGGTTTGTGACTCTCAGTCAGCCACTGGAATGGAGCCCTAAGCGGGAAGCCCGGAAGCTGGCCGCGCTGGAAGGGCTTGGAGGTGCACAAAAAGCGTTTAAAGAAACACAGATTCATTTGAAAGCGGCCGCAAGGCTGGCGTTTTATGAACTCTTCCTGGCGGAAAAGCGAGCAGCGCTGGCCTTTCAGAATTTGAAAGTTGTTGAAGATTTAAAGCAGGCGGTGAAAAGTCGTGTGGACGCCGGGGACGCCCCCCCGTTCGAGGAAGTGAAGATTAACGTGGAGATGTTAAAGGTCCAAAAAGAAATTACGGGTGCTCAAAGTGCTGTCCATGTAGCAAAGGCGGCACTAGACTCCCTTACAGCAGGAACACTGGGAGTACAATTTAGTATTCATGGGCGTTTTAAGACCTGGCCTGAGAATTTGGATTTAAGGGTCCTTACCACCGAAGCATTGAACCAACATCCCACACGAGAGAAATTCCAAAAACTCCTCAAGCAGGCCCAGCACAGCCTTATTGAAGAAAAGGAAGCGCGGGTACCAAATGTCACCCTTAGCGGCTCCTATCAGCGAGATGCCGGACGGGAAGCCTTCCTAGGAGGGGTGACCGTGCCACTTCCGCTTTGGTATCAGCGCGACGGAGAAATTGCCGACGCGTTAAGTACACAACACGAAATCGAAGCCGACCTTTTGAAATGGAAGCAGGATACGATGAAAGAGGTAGCTGGGAGATTTTATCAGTCGCAAGCCGCGGCTGCACAAATCAACACCTATAAAAATGGTCTGCTCAAACAAGCTGAAGAAGCCGTACGAATTGCCCAAGTCAGTTTCCACTATGGTCAGGCAAGTCTTCTTGAAGTTCTGGACGCGCAACGTATTTTATGGCAGACCATCCTCGGGTATGCGCAAGCTCAATACGACCTTTCCATTGCCCTCACCCAACTTGAGCGGTCGATTGGTGGGGAAATCTAACTGGTAGGAGCCTTATGAAAATACGAGTCGTCAGTCATGTCTCCTAAAAATACTCTGGGGGCCTTTTATGGTTTGGGCGCGGCCCTACTCTTTGGTTTGACGACGCCCATTCTCAAACTGTTCCTTCCCGTGTATGACCTGCTCCCCGTGGCTGGGCTGTTATATGTAGGAGCAGGCCTCGGACTTGGTCTCTTTGAAATCCTTTTGGCATTCACGAGGTCCCCGGCGTCATCCCAGTCCGAGACACCCATTCAAACGGGCGATATCGGCCGGTTACTGGGCATCATTCTGACCGGCGGGATATTGGGGCCTATTCTCATGCTCTATGGACTTGAACGGATTTCTGCGGTGGTCGGATCGCTTCTGCTTAACCTGGAAGCCCCTCTCACGATACTCCTGGCCGTTACGCTCTTTCGCGAACATTTGGGGAAACGGGAGGCTGTCGCGGCTATTGTCATATTTGCCGGTGCCGGGATTCTGAGTTATCGCCCTGAAGCGGTATATGGAGATTGGCTCGGGATCATCAGCATCAGTGGAGCCTGTGTGTGCTGGGCCGTGGATAACAATCTCACCCAGGGACTTTCACTTCGAAGCCCGGTGGCTATCGCCAGGATCAAGGGTTTGAGCGCGGGAGCCTGTTCACTGGGACTGTCCTGGGTGCTGGACTTGGAATTTCCCGATATGACCGCCATCAGTCTGATAATGGTGTTGGGGTTTGTGGGCTATGGCGTTAGTGTCGTGCTGGATATCTATGCGCTTCGTATCCTCGGCGCAGCCCGGGAGGCCGCATTCTTCGCGACGGCGCCGTTTATTGGAGCCTTTGCTGCCGTACTCATTCTTGGGGAACATTGGGGGTTTGAAGAATATGTGGCAGGGGCGACGATGGCCATAGGGGTGAGCGTGCTTCTTCGAGAACACCACCGCCATTTCCACGTGCATACAGGTATGGAGCACGACCATATCCACACCCACGCCGATCCCCATCATCAACATGATCACGAAGAGGAAGTCGTGGGGTCTCACGCCCATTGGCATCGGCATCTGCCGTTGCAACATGATCATGGACATGTGTCGGACGTGCATCATCGACACAAGCACTAGCGGGAATTTCGGTATTGTAATGTATGGACGCTCCCGAGAATGCAAGGGTTCTTGGTCGAACATAGCGCATGAGGTTTGCCGTCATGTATCCGGCCTGTTTATACAGTCCCGTGACCGCTGGCCTTGATGGAATCCGCCTCTCAAAAGGTCGGAGGATAGACGCCCAGTCAATTTATCGAGCTCTGTGCTCGGACAATACCTCGGGTTGGATCTATCCTGGCTACCTGTTTCGCCATCATGTCCTCTTCACCCTCGCAATGCCTCTCGCCTTTTCTTATCTGAATACGGCATTGAAATCCTGGTGTTCTCTCATCATGGTCCAGACCGTCCGAGCCGTTTTATTGGCCATGGCTACCAGGACGACATTGGTCGGTCGCCTTGTCAGTAACTCCCCAATCCAAGGCGAGGGTTTCTTGGGGGACGCCCTAACCGGCTTTTCCCACCGGATGAGTGCTGCTGCGGGACGAGGCCTAGCCACGCGGACAAGTGTCGGCCGGATTGAAACTGGGAGCCATCGCCGATCGTGGCCACCAGGGCCGTCGCGGTAATGACGCCGACACCCGGGATGGTCGTCAAGCGTTGGCTTGCTTGCTGGGAGCGATGCCGCCCCTACAGTTTGCTCTCAAGTGTCCGGATGGCCTCCTTCACGGCCTGCAGCTGAGCCATGAGGACGCTCAGCGCTTCGCGGGCGAACATCGGCAGCCGCGGATCAACTGGGTTTTCAATCACCACCAGCAAGTCTTGGTTTAACACTCTGGTTTCTACCCCATATAATGCTGCGAGATCATTATCGAGCATCACCTTTTCCCCACGGATCAGGTAAATGGCGCGGGCAATCCGTTCGATGGGAATCATGGATGGGCTTGTTGATTTTTTTTGTGGGCATAACTTGGGTACTCCTTGAAGACTATGCATACTAGAAATTGCCCACTACCACAATCTTGAGGCATTCGTTTGGAACATGGTTGACCTGTTCCCCGTCGCGTAACAGGGAAAGACTGCTTGCTAAAAGAACGCGGGTGCATCCTGCGTGGACAACACCGAGCCGTTGTCCACCCCACACCACGAGACTTCACGACATTTAGAAGAGGGGAAGGGGCACGCAATCCACGGAACGAGGAATAGGCTGCAAGGGATGGAATGCGGCATTCTGGAAGT
>CABVRQ010000132.1 GCA_902500695.1 uncultured Nitrospira sp.
GTGGTCTGATATATTCCCTCATTGTATGAAGATTTGATTGAATCGTTCCTGCCTTAATACCGCATGTATGAAAGACTCTTTCAGTAATCCAGAATCGAAAAAGATAATTCTCTCTACCCGGACGGGCCGGGTGATGAGTGTGTGTAAGTGGGTAGGAGTGGTGCTCTCTTTGTCTCTTTTTGGTTGCCAGGTGAGAGAGGTACAACCAACTTTAAAGGATGAATGTGGGATTCTTCGTTCCAACGTTGATTGGTCAAGTCGGATTAAGATGTTGAATTTCTTAAGCCTGGCCTTTTCCCAGAAATGTGATGCCGCAGTCATTGAGTACACGGAACAAGCCCAATCTGAATTTCGCGATAAGGCTTTTTCTTTCTCTCGGGAAATGGCCGGAGTCTTTCTATCAGATGGCGTGCTCACGGAGTATGTTTTGGAATCATATGAGCGGGCATATTTAAGCGTGTTGCTCGCTGCGAGTTATCGGAGGACCGGACATATTGAGGATGCCAAAGTGGAATTACGGCGGTTGGACCATGAACTGTTTGCCCCGTTGTATAATTTTGGCGAAGACCCTGTCAATCTTGTGCTTTCCGCCGTTCTATGGGAAGTCCTTGGTGAACCAGGAGATGCCCGAACCGATTGGTTCAGGCTGGCGGAGCCCGCCAGTTCTTTTCTTCTGCATGTGGATCCTGCTCTTCAAGCGTTTGCCCAAGAGCAGGTGATCCGGCTGGATCAGGGTGGCCGTCCTACTCCCCGGTGGGATGTCTATGGTGTTGGTCGCTTTCCTGAGGTCGATTGGGATTTCAAATTGTTTGGCGCCTCCAACGGATACTTTCTGATCCATCCCAAGCCACCCTTCCAGGAGTTGTGTGTTTCTGGAACGGGTCTACGTCTTTCAACGGAAAGTTGGTTTGCCAAAATCAAACACAGGCATGATCATGCATACCATCCCCTTTTGAACATTCAGAGTTGGATCCGCTTACCAATCGGGGTGGTATATGGATTGGTGCCTTTTTCGCTTGGGGTTGGGGTGGCTGTTGGTGGATGTGCGGGGGCATTGTCCCTTGGAGGAAGAGGTAGTGGAGATTTGTGCGCGTTGTCCATTCTTGGTGGCACGCAGTTAATGCAAATTGCTCCCACCGTGTTTCAAAATACCGTACGTCCGGACTTGCGTCATTGGGAGCTGCTTCCTGCAGCGATTATAATAACTCAGGAATCCGATGGGGCCTCTGAGCCCTGTGATACTCATCAGGCTCGATTGCACCTTTTGGTGAATCGCTCCCCTGCCCCTCCTTTTAGTCCATAGAAATGGGAATTTTTCTTAGAACCATTTCATTTCGACGAAATTGCCTCTTTCTGGGTTAGTGGTCCATTTCAGTCCGAATAGAATGGATTAGTGCGATATTTATTTAATGGGTAATGAGGCTTGGGGAAATTTTGAGAGAAAATTGCCCACAAAGGCATTGTCTCCAAATGAAACGCTCTCTAATGATTTTATCTGATTGGATACAATGTGTATCGAAAAAGAGAAAATGTGAATAGAAGGGATAGAAAAGGATAAGCAGACAGGTCGACAAAGAAGCATGCGTGTTGGATATTACCTAGGTTTTTTCTTCCCCCCCAGTGTATGTCATACTACATTATTATGGGAATAGGTCTTGCTTTATGAAAGGAATACCTTATGACATACGCACCAATGGAAGATGCTCGACTGTTTCCTTTTAGGCGAACCGGGTTAATTGGGTCTCTTAGACTTGGCCTGATCTTGTTGGTAATGGGGGTCATGATGATGGGGGCCAGCAAGGGATGTGCAGAGGCCAAGCCTCCAGAAACCCTATCTCCTGCTCCACAAAGTATTTCGGTTTACGCTCTTTCGCGTGGGAAAGGCGTACCTGATCAGGCCAGGGAGGTGCTAGCGCACTCTCGCACCCTTCTCAAGTCTGCCCAGGAACGAGGAGAGGTCCGGCGGATGGTTGAGCAACGTATTGGAATAGAAGGGGAGACCCGTCTCTGTGCGGAATTTTCTGATGCGGAATCGGCTCATTCAATGATTGAACAGATACAGCAACTAGGCAAGGGAGTAGATTTGATCAACGTAAAAGTCGAGCCATGTTCCCCATGACCAAATTCTATTCCCCACGAATCTGTTTTGCGGATTACGCCATCTATTGGTTTCCATGGTTCTCGCGTTGATCAGCAGGGCGGTTCATCATTACATTCAAAGGAGTTGAATTATGAAAAGTTATCGATTCTATTTCACTCAAGCATTGATGGCGATAGGAATGGTTATTGGATTTGCTGCCTGTTCTCAACTCCACACAGCTCCCCTGCCAGTGGTTGACAGTGGGCCAAAAAATTCACCCGATCAGGGCAAGCAAATTTTGTCGGATAATGCAAAACAAAAACGAGACGAGTGGAAAACCAAAACCTTTGAGGAGTTTAAAGCCCAGACGTATCAAGAACCATTTGACGGTGGGAAATATATTGTGAACGGTGATACCCCGATTCTCAATGAGAAACTCCTACAGGAATTTTTTGAAACTCGTATAAAGGAATCAATCAATTCTCGCGAAGGGGTTCGAACGAAATTAACCGTTCATCAAGTCAATGGACAGGACGCAGTTTGGAATTCGGTAGAAAAACAGCAACTGACCTACTGCGTCAGTAAAACATTTGGCGCGAATTATGAAAAAATAAAGTCCGACATGGAGGCAGCCGGAAATGCATGGGAGGCCGCGGCTGCGGTTAATTTTATTTATGTGGGAGGAGAGGATGACTCCTGCACGGCGTCCAACCCGAATGTGGTTTTTGATGTGCGCCCGGTCAATGTGAATGGCCAATATCTGGCTCGAGCCTTTTTCCCGAATGAACAGCGGTCCTCACGAAATGTCTTGGTGGATAACAGTTCTTTTCAATTGGATCCAAATGGCAAGCTGTCGCTACAAGGGATATTGCGTCATGAATTGGGCCATACGATTGGATTCAGGCATGAGCATACCCGTCCGGATTCGGGTACGTGTTTCGAAGATAATAATTGGCGGCCGTTAACCAGTTACGATGCTTTCTCGGTCATGCATTACCCCCAATGTAACGGCAAAGGGGATTGGTCCCTGACCCTGACCAACATCGATAATAATGGGGCAGCATGTTTGTATGGACCCGCGCAAGGATTCACCATTGATTCCTCGATTTGTCAGGCACCCGACGAACCGCCTGGACCCATGGCCTGTGGACCCAAAACGGAAACTTTTGTCGGACAAAGTGTGGCCAAGAATGCAGAGCAAACCTATGGACCCTTTGTGGTGGTTCCGGGAACATTAGTGGAAGTGAGTATGCATGGAGAAACCAATCCCGGAGATCCAGATCTCTATGTTCGGTTCAACCAGGATCCGACAACGACTGCCTATGATTGCCGTCCCTATCTCTCGGGTGCGGAAGAAAAGTGCGTCCTGGATGTACCAACTAATGGAACTGCAGTCCATGTTAAAGTTCGGGGATATTCAGCCGCGCATTTCAATCTTACCGTGACTCATACTCCAACCCATTAATAGTTCACCATATCTGATACCAGGGCAGAGAGGCTTTTGTCTCCCTGCCCTGATCCTGTTTGAAATCTAGATTGAGGACAGGCTTCCGAAAAATTGATGAGGAAATGAACTGTGTTAGGGGTGGGACTGAGCACAGCGGAAACCGATGTTCGCAGAACGTTCTTCTGGAAAGGCCCCTCCTCGAGTCGCTGCACGCAACATGACTGGCCGACTTTTCCATGATCCGCCGCGGACAACCTTATAGCGCCCCATTTTGGGACCAGGCGGATTCTTTTCTGGCATGATGGGGTAATAATCTGGTCCTAGCCAATCATTAACCCATTCCGCGATATTGCCAGCCAAATGCAATACTTTATAAATACTTTGGCCATCCTCGAAGCTATCCACGGCTGCAACCAGAGGAATTTCATGGACGTGGTATTGCCCGAATACGGCTAAGTCCGCTGTCGGGTCCATCTCACCCCAAGGAAAGATGCGGGCAGATTCCCCTCTTGCCGCTTTCTCCCATTCAGCTTCCGATGGCAGTCTTTTGTTATGCTGTTCACAGAATGCATTGGCTTCCTCCCATGTGAGGTAAAGGGCCGGCCATGAAGCGAGGGCCTGATCCGGAATGAAATGCACACTAATGAGGTGCCAAATGAGTTCCCGTAATTCCTGAGAGACCGGCCTGTTGGTTGTGAGAAGAAATGCCAAGTATTCGCCTAAGTTGACTTCATAGCGATCCATGGAAAATCCATCTACCCAAATGTGACGTTGAGGAAACTCTGTGTCGTCATAATGCATTTCAAGACTATGGCGAATATCGTCTCGACGATTGGTTCCCATCAAAAACATCCCTTCTGGAATGGCAACCTGTGGCGAGGATTTGGCCAAGTTGGCGATATGCGCAATATGCTCATCAACTTCGTCGGGAGGTGGGTGAGTTTCTCCGATTGCCAAGCAGGAAAGTCCAAAGAGAAGCCCTATGGCAAGGAAGGCAGTGAAAATACGATAATGGGAGAGTTGAACTGCTGTGAACGGCAGGAAGAATATGTGGAGCATGTTTCTTGTCGTTTCTGAGACCTCAATGAAAGCCAGTCTACGTGAAGGGCACTTTGGGAGCAAGCCGACAATAGCTGGGAACGTAATAGGATGATAAAGTTTGGGGGGTGAAAAGATTCGGAAGTCAGTGGTTAGCGGGATTAGGGCAATCAGAGATCCGGGCTATGCCCACAACATATCCCTGTAAAGGGAAGCAAGGTAGTGCATCGCATTATGATGCGGGCGTGCCAAAGATTGCGATGGGAGTGGTCAAGATACCCATCAATACAGGACCAATCCCCCAGGCGCTTTGATGGCTTGGCAATATGGCGGAAGTTGTCGGCCTTAAGGTTTGCGACAATCAATCAAGTCAAGTCTTAACAAACAGACATTACTGTATGTGCGGGTGTTAATGGTGCGTTGGAATTTGCCTGCATGACCCTTATTAAATCCTGATGATGAGGTCATTGTATTTGAGCTGTATTGCGGCGATCACCTGAGTTCATTATCAGACAATAGCGATTGTGCCGTGTCTAATTTTCCTTCGAGGTACGGGGGGTGGGAGTTGCACCATTCTTGAGGTAGTCCAAGAAGCATTGACCGATCGAACCAGGGCCTTGGTTGTCAATAATCCCGGCAATTGATCAGGGAAAACTTGAACCGGGTAAGCCTTGGAAAGTCTTGCGGTTTTCGCCAGACAGTAGTACTTGCTTATTTTCAGGGGCGAAACCTTAGCAAGGATTTCTGTAGGAGCGGTAAAAAAAATGGCTGACCATTACTATTGTATTTGCGAGGGGAACATGATTAACGATATTTTCTATTCTGCTTTTGTCAGGAAGAGGCGTGTCTGGATGAAAATGTTCTGCGGCCTGCTCATGGTAAACGTTCTTTCCGCATGCACAGGAGACAGGTATCAGCAACAGGCGGATCTCATTAAAGGCCATGTGGAAATGTTCTATGGCCATTTGCAATCCCATCAGCCTAACCAGGCTGTGGCTGACAATGAACAGATCGAGGTACTCGCGCTAAGAAGTGAAGAGCGCTTGCTCCGTCGTGTAGGCCAGATGAGGCAGGGTGAGAGAACGCAGGAATGGAAAATTATCAAAACAGCCAAAGAAACAGCTGCGGAGAATTGGTTAGCCTTGGCCCGTTATTTTTTGGAATCCCAACAGTACAACAGAGCCCTGGTTACCTACCATCGGATTATTGAAACCTACCAAGGCTTGGCCTACCAATTATATGTCGATCGTGCGAAAACGGGATTGCGGGATGTGGAAGCCATTCTGGATTCTGGAACTCTGCCTGTAGCGCCTGCAAAGTAGGTTTACCTGGTACTGAGTTATCT
>CABVRQ010000133.1 GCA_902500695.1 uncultured Nitrospira sp.
ATCCAGGCGACTCGTCAAGCCTATGGCAATTTTCTCAACATATGGAGTCAGGCCGATTCCGATCTCCCCGAGGTGAAGGAAGCGAAACAGTTCATTCAACAAGCTGCCCAGTAATAAACACCGAATGGGTCCTTTGCACATTAACCGCTATGTATTAATAAACCTAATGCGCTGGTATAGATTCTTAATGCTTGACAATTTAATCGCCTTGCCATCCCCATTGAGGTATGATTCTTTATGATGATGAAACGAATTTCTAAAGTACTCCCTTTTGTGTGTGGAATCCTTTTTCTGATCGGTTGCACTTCTATTGCTGAATTGACTGTTCAGCCTGAGTCGCCGGAAGTCCTGCTGGTGAATATCACCCCGTTGGAGGCGACGATGTTTGAGCAACGATTGCAAGTTGATTTGCGTGTTCGAAATCCCAATGATTTTGATCTAGAGGTGACCGGTCTTGATTTCACTCTTCATCTCAATGATCAACGACTCGCCCGTGGCTTAACGAATAAGGCTTCGACTATTCCGCGACTGGGAGATTCTGTGATTTCCGTCGAGACTACGACCTCCACACTCGATGTGATACGACAACTTCTTCAACTCTCACAACGGCAGGAAGTCGCTTATCAGGTTGACGGCTTCCTTTACGTCCAAGGTTCCCGTTTGCCATTTAAAAACAAGGGCGTGTTGCTTGATACAAATGATATGTCCGGCTCATCCCCCGGATCGTGAATGATCGCTCCTTCCCTTCTTGTGGGCAGCTTCTCTTCTAAGTTTCAATAAGCCAGTCTATTTCTACCACGTTCCCAAAGTCCTGAAGGAAGTCTACCTTCCCCCTAACCCTCTCCTTATGGTGGGAGAAGGAACCGAGCGAATACAAGATGCGAGAAACTGTTTCCCTTTTTTCTCACGATTGCTTGTGGTCTTCTTCCTCGGGCACAATCCTTTGTAGTTGAAATGAAAATTTTGTTAGAGAAAGGAGATAAACCATATGAGTCTGTTTGTTGACCGGATGATACGCGCGGCTAAACTCGATGTTCATCTTTACGAAGAGGTGGAAGCCGATAAGCGTTCCATGGGCCAAGCGATGGGCGTCGTGTTATTGTCCAGCCTGGCCGGTGGGATCGGGTTTATGCCAGAGGCCGGTCTGATGGGACTCGTCATTGGTACAGTCGGGTCCCTGCTCGGATGGTATGTGTGGGCGTTCATGACCTATCTCATTGGCACCAAACTTCTTCCCGAACCGCAAACCCACGCGGACCATGGTGAACTCTTACGAACGATCGGCTTTTCGAGTGCCCCTGGACTGATTCGGGTTCTCGGCATTATCCCCGGCCTCAGCGGATTTGTGAATCTTCTTGCCGGTGTGTGGATGCTCGTCGCCATGATCATTGCGGTGCGCCAAGCCTTGGATTATCAGAGCACCTACCGCGCCATTGGAGTGTGTTTGATTGGATGGATTATTCAGGCTGTCCTGCTCGCGTTGCTTGTGACCACGATGGGCGGAGTTCCTGAACTCATGCTGGAACAACCGTGACTTCTCTTACCAGACCCCTTGAACATGGTCGACCACCCCGAGGGCCGGGATGACATGCGCCTGGCCTCGCGCGAAGTTGCCGCAAGCCAGGTGGCGATTCTACGGAGGTGCACTCGCCGGCATGACGCTCTGGCTGGGATGTGCGACGTCGCCGCCAGGAGTGGCACCGGTATCCTGTGAGATCCCCCATCTGCAGATGACTGATCTTCCTAAGCGCGGCATCTCCGCTCACCGCGGGGGGAAGCTGGGATGTCCCCTGAACACGGTCGGTGCGTTTCAGCGAGCCATTTGCCTTGGCGTTCACCAGATTGAACTGGATGTGCGATCGACTGCGGATGCGGTCCTTGTTGTTTCACATGATGATCGTGTGAGAGGCGAGGAGGGGCAGACGTTGCGCCTTTCCGAGTCGACTCTTGCCGAAGTCCGGAGTATGCGGCTCGAGCCATGCGCAGGAGATGTGGCAGGACAGCATATTCCCACACTTGAAGAGGCTCTTGCCGTCATGCCGCATAATATCTGGATCAATGTGGATATCAAAGAGAACAATCCCATGGTTGGGAGACTCGTCGCCGAGACGGTCGTTAAAGCGCAACGCTTTAACCAGGTTATCTTTGGAGCGCGCGACGATACCGATCTGGCTGTGCGGCATGTGGCAGAAGAGGCCGACGACGAGAGCTGGATCGCCAACATGAGCCGGGAGATTTTCCGCTTTCAGTACGTTGACACCACCATTCATTCCTGTGACGAGTTTATCCAGTTGTCCTATCTGCGTGGCCGGCCAGGTCGCGAGACTATTGATAAACTGAAGCAGGCGGGAATCCGTGTGAACTATTCCTGGCTTCGTGATGAAGACGAGAGCGAGCTTAGACTAGACCTGGGTGATCTGTTCGCCCGGGGGGTGGACTTTGTGTTGGTCGATCATGTCGGGCAGGCCATGGAGGCGGCATGCGCCATAGGCATCACCCCGGTGGTTCCGCGCTGGCATGGCACTCCTCCCTTCACCTGCCCAGGGCCTCCTCGCTGCGCACCCGCGCTGTGACTGTCTCAAATCCTTTGACAGATGACGCAAAGGCTTCTCTCCTTCATCCCATAAAGCCAGGCTGTTTTCTCCTGCCCTGCCAATGTGTTACATGATAGGAGATAGAGCAAAATGGCACGTATGTGAATCTTCCCGTTCAGGTTTTTCAATAACATTTCAATTCCTCCTTCACCTGACCACGCATTGAATATGATGAATCAATCGACCCGATTTGAAATTCCCGGAACGGATTCTCAACTCATTGTCGGTGACCGCATTCCCGGTCAAGAACGACAATTGCTATTTGTGACCGGCTTTCTTTCAAAGCGGTGGGGCAACAAAAGCAAGGCTCTGGCCGATTTGTGTCGGGAGCGGGGCTGGGGATTTTGCTGTTTTGATTTCCGTGGAAATGGCGAATCGGAGGGCGTCTTCGCCGACTACACGCTGTGTGACTGGCTGGAGGATGCGCGGAGCGTGTTGAAGATGCTGGCCGATGGTCCGCCTATCACGATTATCGGATCATCCTTAGGTGGCTGGCTGGGATGGCTCCTTGGACAGGAGTTTCCTCATGTGCAACAATTAGTGCTCCTGGCTCCGGCCTTTAATATGATGGGAAAACGCGCGCAGGATATTTCTCCTGAACGACGCCGACAGTGGCAGGAGACGGGATGGATGCCCTGGGATGACGATGCCTTGCATAAAGACTTTCCGCTTTCATGGAAATGGGTGGAAGAAAGCGAAGCCGTATGGGCCAGGCGATTGGATTCGCCAAGGAGGGTGGCCACACGCATTGTGCACGGGCTTCAGGACGTCGTGATTCTTCCCAAAGGGAGTTGGGAATTTACCGACCACCTACTCAGACAAGATCCTCAGTTTCCTGTCGAGCTGCTGTTGAAGACCGGGGATCATCGCTTTAGCAGCCCTGCTAATCTTCAGACATTCCTGGAAGTCGCGCAGCAGATTCAGTAGGAAACCGGACCATGTTTTGAATACCATCACACACTGTCTGTCTCCTTCTTCCCCCTTTAATTCTTCTGCCGGAATTTATACACTCAAGAAAGGTATGATCACCATGACTGCACCGAACCATCCTCATGCCATTACCATTACGCCCAATCCCAATCGGGTCAAGGTGACATTTAACGGGACCGTCATTGCGGACACCATTCGGGCACTGATATTGCGGGAGGGACCGGTGCCGCCGGCTCAATACCTCCCGCGTGAAGATGTGACCATGTCTTATCTTCGCCCCACGACCCATTCCACTCACTGCCCCTTTAAGGGTGACGCGTCGTATTTCACCGTGAGCGTGAATGGCAAAACGGCGGAGAACGCTGTTTGGACATATGAGAATCCCTTAGCCTCCGTGGCTGATATTAAAAATTACGTGGCCTTCTATCCGGAGAAGATGGATGCGATTGAGGAGCTTTCTCCCGCCTCCTGATGTTCAGGGATTGAACCATTTTGGGTCCAATGTGATTTCCCCCCCCCTGTGGGATTATGTGTCCCAATTTCCCGAATGGCCATTGTCAGGCATGAGAAAGAGACTATTTTTTATTGGCTCTTTCAATTAGGATAGTTGTATGTCGTCTCTACGCCAAAACATCTCATTATTCACTTATTCCCAGGGAGGTGCATCATGCCGATCTATGTGAGTTTAGTGAATTTTACCCATGACGGACTGATAACCATGAAGGGCAAGGGTGTGCAGCGGTCGGACATGGTGAGGAAAAATGTCGAATCCTTAGGCGGGAAGATGCTTCATGCCTTTTATTGTCTGGGGGAATATGATGTGGTGGCCATTTTAGAATTTCCCAATAATCGCGCGGCCATGAAGGCTGGTGTGCTGAATGCCTCGATGGGCCATATTCGCATTAAGACGATGCCGGCGGTATCCCGCGATGAGTGGAAATCGGTTCTGAGTGAAACGTGGGGCAAATCCAAAAAAAAGAAGTGAGGGTGGCCTTTTCTCCGAATCATATGGGATCGAGCAGGTCAATGTGTGATGTTTCTGTTCGGTAGGGGAGTGAGCGTCTAGTTAGCCATCAGTCGCGTATCCGTCTTTTGGTTGACTGCTCCTGGTTGTGCAGCTCGGCCCTTTGACCCCATGATTTTTCGGCAGGTTGTACGAACATTTTTGTCGATGTGGAACTGTTCATGAATAGATTCATCCTGTCAGAAGGAGGTATCTTATGGGGCCAACAAAAGCTGTCGTAAAAGACTGCGGGATCTATGACGCGAAAACCGGGGATCTGATTAAGGGTGGGTTCCCTACCCCTGAGGCGATTCTGGACTATGCAGCCCATCATTACCTTGTTCTTCCTGTGGTGAATAAAGACTGTCAACCATGGTTGCTCGATGGCCAACCGATTTTTTGCTTACGTGGTACCCGCTATGAAAACCTCAAGGACGAAGTGTTGCACCTGGCACGATGTCCGGATTGTGGCGGCATGGGCATCCGGGCTGATGAACCGGTGGTTGAATCCGATTGTATCCGGTGCGTGTCCTGCGGCCATGAGTTCGATACCCGCTTGGAGATGATGGAAAGTTAGGGTGATATTGCAGTCTGACAACTGAAATGTTCGTCCCGGTGATTTCCCTTTGAACGACTATGTTGATTGGCGAGTGCCTTCAAGTTCACAGGAGACCGTCTAGCCTCATACCGTCCTTCTCCATCTTCATGGGGCACTTGTCTGTTCACCCTTGTCATGATGCTCCTTCCCTCCGAACATCCATACATCAATGTTCTCCATTTTCTCTTCCGACAGTGACTTGTCCTGATCGTTGGCCTGATGCTGGTCGTATCGGTGGGTTAGCAGGAGCCTCGAATCTCGGAGATACGCTCACACGAATCCTTTGCAGGAGAAAAGACATGCCCAATGCGAAACGGGAAAAGCCTTGCTATTTGTGTAAGGAGTCGGGGTCTCAAAGTCTAAGTTATTTGGTTTGCATACAATGTTCCCGGCATTTTTGTCGCTTTCATGGCGACCCGCAAATGGATGAATGTATCAAATGTCTTGAAGGGAACGAAGAAACCTAAAGAGGTGCTGAAAAAACCGCTCTATCACAATAGCTCTGGACCAAGGGGAGTGTTCGAGGGATCTGTCCTGAGCGAAGCCAGGGTGTTTACCACGAACAGAAGTTCAATCACTAAGCGGTTAACGAAGTCTGACATTAGAGGAAAGCGT
>CABVRQ010000134.1 GCA_902500695.1 uncultured Nitrospira sp.
TTAATCCAGCGCCAGAGTCAGGCATTTGGCGGAGCCACCGGCCTTGAGGAATTCATCCAGTTCAACTGGATGGGTGATGTAGCCCCGTTTGTGTAACCATTCCATCGTTTCCGGGCATCCGGTCGGCAGCACGACATGGCGATCAATGCACACAGCATTGCAGGCAAACCGCTCGCCTTCCTGGGATGGGACTTCAAATCGTTTGTCCTGTTTTATGCGGGAAGCCAGCACGGTTTGGGCGTACGTATCGAAACAGGAAGGAAAGTAGAGGAGCTCTCCTCCACTGAGGGGACAAAAGCAGGTATCCAGATGGTAAAACCGTTGATCCACCAATTCGACAGGCATGATTTCTTTCTGGAAAATTTCTGACAACTGGACATAGGCGCGGATATCACTACGTTGCCGGTAGCCGCCGATCCAGAAATCCCGAAATCCCAATAAGTCTCCGGCCCCTTCAAAGTTTATGTCGGGGTCAAGGTTGATGACTTCATAGCCCTTCCTGGTGAACCAATCAATGAAATGCCGTTCCTCACCCTGCCGTTCCGGGTGGCGGAATTGGCTGGGAACCGCCTTGCCCTCGTGGATGACACCCGCATTGGCGGTAAACACCAAATCAGGTAGTTTTGGTACCGGTTCCATGAATTCAAGTTTGGCTCCTACCTCGTTTTCCAGTACCTGGGTCAGCGTTTTCCATTGTGCCCTGGCGCGATCTCCATTGGATTGATTCGACACTCTCATCCATGGATTAATTTCATATTCGATACCAAAATAATCCGGGGGGCACATCAATAAACGGCTCATGGTATTGGTATCCTGCTATCCTTTCCAACCAAGTTCGCGAGCCAATTCCCATAAAAACGAAGAAGAATCCATCACGAGTCCGACGGCTTGAAAGCTTCCACGGTCACTCAGTTTTGTGGGAACGGCAGGATTGATATCGACACAGACGGTTGGTGATGACGCCGGGAGCAAATTTCCAGTCGCCACGGCATGCAGGGTGGAGGCCACCAACAAGGCTAACCCCACGCCGGGAATGGCGGCGCGCATGGCCTCTTGGGCTTGAATGGAATCGGTAATGACGCCCGGCAAGGGGCCGTCGTCGCGAATGGTCCCGGCCAGCACCATCTGGACCCGCTGTCGTATGCAGGCGGCCATGATTCCTTCTTTGATTAATCCACTTTCGATAGCTTTTTGAATGCTTCCCAAGGCCCGTATACGATTGATCGTGCGAAGGTGGTGCTCATGTCCGTGAGGCACGGAACGGCCAATACCCAAATTGTATCCCAATGACGTTCCGTACAGGCTCGCTTCCATGTCGTGAGCGGCCAGGGCATTCCCGCAAAAGAGCACATGGATGTATCCCGCTTCGATGATCCAGGCCAGGGCTTCCCGTCCTCCCGCATGGATGATGGCCGGACCACCGGCAAATAACACCTTACCGGACCCCTTGCCATCTTTTCGTTGTTGTTGAATGGCCTTCATCCGTTTGGCCACGTCTGCGATGATATGGTGGTGAGGACGTTCGGAAGAAACCTGGGCTTCCATGAAACCGAACACATCCCGTTCTTTTGGTCGTTCCAGTGGAAACACCCGAACCCCTTTTCGTCCCGTGACGACCAGGTCGCCTTTTTCCACCGAGCCCATGGAAACCATCCGGGCGGAAAGTGGAGAGGTCTTGAGTATGATGGCCACATCCATTTCGGGTTGCGGGACATCGATCCAGTTTCCCTGCCACCGTATTTGAGTGGACAGGTGAGAGGTCGCGTAAAAATCCTCAGGTAAAATTCCATCAGCCGGGGCTGGCTCAACCGTGCAGTCTTCCTCGGTTTCAATCACTGCCCCATGGGGCTGAATGGTTTTCAGGATTTCCTGTAGTAACTCCCTAGTAGGAGCTTCAATCAGGATGGTGGCATGTGACGTGTCCTCCCGTCGGGTTCCTACCGTCACTTCAGAGAGGGTAAAGGTTCCCCCCAACATGACAATCGCATCCAGGACCTTCGCTAAGATCAGTGAATCAATGATATGCCCTTGGATGGTGATGGATTGAACGATCATTTTTTTATTTTACCATGAAATTCTGCAAAGACTTGAAGTAAAAATCGTTTGGGAGTTCATCGTTTTGCACGATGCCGAAGAGGCGTTTGGGTAGTTTTTATTCAAAACGCCATGGCCTTTTCTATCAGACTATGTACAGGAAACCGCAGAAGATTCATTCTTATCCGTTTCCTTCCGGTGCTATACTATGAGAATCTATCATTTGCCAGGGGGAATCAAGTTTGAACCATCATCTTTGTACTGTTCTTCTCATTATTGGACTCGCTGGGGGTTCTTGGGAGCAGGGATTGCAGGCTACTGCATGGGCCTCACCCGGAACGGATGTCTTTCAAGGCTTCACTCAACACATCGGCGCTCAAATCGGAAAAGATAAACAGGAATTTGCAATCGCCGATTCCTGTACGGTGTATTTTTATCAACATTTGAAAAAGAAACCCCGCCCGGAGGTTGAGCGCATTCATTTCTCCCCCCTCTCACAAACAGGGCTTAATTACGATTGTGGGAAGCTCTTTCCCGAGGGGTTGGAGCAGGCCAGGGAGGCCTTTGGGAACACGCAACAACGGCTCTCCCTCAGCCTCACCTTCTATCAAATGGCTTTAGTGGGAGATGGGGATGATAACCAGGAATATAGTGCGCAAGAAATTCAGGATGTCCTGGAAGCTTTCGGGTTACCGTACCTTGATGGACTCCCCCATGGAGGGTATGTCATAGCCCTGACGGGTCTGTTCGAAAGTATTCGCCATGAGGTTCAATTCAAATTCCTGATGGAGGGGATGCAGGTGTTGATGAACAAGGGGTATCGCTTTACCGACACTGATCAGGCGGCATTGAATCGGGAGCTTAATTGATGGTCAAAGAGGGGGAAGCTCTCTATCGTATTCGTTCTAACGCTTCTTTTGAGCGGCTGCGGACGGTCTGGTCCCAGTCTTCTTTCATCTTTTCTTCCAGTTTCGCCTTCGCCTCTTGAGCCCGCATGCGGCCCAGGGCTAAGGCGGCACAGGCTCGCACATGGGCATGGTCATCTTCCAACGCCCGAATCAATAAGGGGATTGAGGGGTGATGTTTCAGAATTCCCAGGTAACTGGCTGACATTCCTCGTATGCGATGTTGTTTGTCACCTATGGCCGTCTTCAATGTCCAAATAAAGAGTTCCGCCATCGGTTCGGTAACTGTGTCCAATCCCTCGGCCTCGAATTGGTTCACTTCAATGAGGGTAAAGGCAAGATCTCGCCGTTTTTGGTTTGAGGGTTCTTTTTGAAAGCGTTGGAGGAGTCGATCACGAAGCTGAAGGCGCTCTTTGCGAGCTCGCCATTTTTTTGTGCCAATCCATACGCTTATCCCCAGCACGAGAACGCCTCCAAGTATGGGTAGGATCTCATCGGTGATGTAATCCTGAGTGTCGAAGGTCAGATGATTCCATATCCAAATGGCTGCTACGATCAAACCAAGCCCTAGCAATCCGACAAACGGATTAATAGCGCGATTGGTTTCCTCCGGTTGTGTTTGGGTGGGGCTTGGCATCAATTCAAAGGGCTAATTAATATCAGTTTCTGAGTGAAATAAGGCGAGCATTCTCATGCAGGTTACCATCTTAGGCTCCGGCACCAATATCCATCCCACTCGGGGAGCTGCCGGGTACCTTTTTCAAACGGACCGGCCTATTCTACTTGATTTCGGTCCACGAACGCTCTCTAATTTACTGAAAACCGGTGTGGATCGCCATACGATCCAACACCTACTTTTTACCCATTACCATGCGGATCACTTTTCGGATTTTATACCATTTTTCTTTGATGCCGTGTGCCATTCAAAGTTCGCGGCCGTTCGACCAGACCTCACCATTTATGGTCCACCCGGGACCAAGCGACTCTTTCGGGCGATGTTCCGGACATTCCCCAATTTTTCAAAAACTCCCTTTCGGGTCACTCTTCAGGAAGTCAATAATCAGCCATTTTCGATTGGCGCCACCCGGATCACGCCATTGCCCATGACCCATTCTGATCAACAGACTTGTCTCGGCTATCGTCTGGAGTATCAGGGCCGGTCAGCGGCCTTTTCGGGAGATGCCATGGCTTCTCAAAATCTCGTGAGTCTCTGCCGAGATGCTGATGTGGCTATTTTGGATTGCTCTTTTTCGTCTCATCAGCCCGGTGGATCGCATATGCATGCGGAAGAATGTGGAAAAGTAGCGGAAAAGGCCAAGGTCAAAAAACTTGTTCTTTCGCATTTCTATGAAGCTGCCGACCGGTCGAACGTCGTGGCTCAAGCCCGCCGATTTTTCTCAGGACCCATCATCAAAGGAAAAGACCTCATGACCTTCCAAGTCGGGCGGGCATTGCCAACAAGCATAGGCAAATGAAGCGAATCCAGCCGCTGACCTGACCCCCTATACTTTTGGCTACTTTGCAATTACCAGAGCCTCCACCTGAAATCCTCTAATAACTCACTGCCTGCAAGTCGGCTCATCGGGCTGACGCTCAAATCAAAGAGCGGACCTTGTCTGAGCCCGGCGAGTTGGTCCGCTACTCCGTGGCTTGCGTCAGAACGATTTCATGTGCCGACTTGGGCGGAAATGGTTTTGGGTCCTTTTGCCGAAACAAAAGGACCTCGGCTACCGGGCCGAAACCCGGTTCTTCCAAGTGGCAAGGTAAAACCACAACGCATGGAGATGAAGATAAATGTCAGGCGGTGGAAACTCTCATCGACAGACTCCAATCGCCAAATGATGCCAAGCGCGACATTTCTCCTATACCAAATTGAGGATTTTTGCATCACTTCCTTATGCAAGAAAATTTTCTTTCCTGAAAAATCAAAGTGATCTTTTCCTGAGATATTGGCACAGGTCTTGATTATTTCAGATTGTAGGATATTTTATTTACCGAATTAATCTTTTACCAAGGAGTCTTTATGATTTACATTCCTAAAGGCCTAACTTACATTTTGGGCACAATGTTTCTGGTGATGTTTGGATCCACGCTGGCGGTTGCAGGCTCCACGATTAATGTCATGATTAAGGACAACGGCTACCAAATTTCAGGTAGCTCCTCCGGGACCGGGACTCCCGGTTTTTCGATGGCGGCTGGTGAGGAAAACGTGATCATTTTAAAAAACGAAAACCACACTAATCATTCCTTTGTCTCGAAAGCATTCAAGGCAATGGATGTAGTGGTCACTGGAGAAGCGGAGAAGGTCAATGATGGAGATGCCACCGGGTGGATAGTGGAGCCAGGCAAGACAGTCCAGCTCAAATTTACCCCTTCGGTAGGAAAAGATTTTTCAGGCAGCTGGGATGTCTTCTATTGCACCATTCACGGGAAAGACAAAATGAAAGGTGAATTAGTAGTTGCCGATACCAGAGGAGGGGCTGGCGCTTTTTGATCTTTAATCAGGATGTTTGAAGGGATGGGTCGCTGAAATAACAAATTTCAGCGACCCTTTTGTATTTGGACAAAAGTATTACGAACGAGGGTCATCCATCAGCAGGTTCTGTCAAGTGGGCACACCACCTCTCTCGCGGTTGTT
>CABVRQ010000135.1 GCA_902500695.1 uncultured Nitrospira sp.
CCGTCATTTCGGTGAGTTTGGCCGCGACGCCCGCCACCGTATCCAAATCGTTCCGCGTGTCATACAACGGGCGAATACCGCCCTTCCATACCTGCATCCAAGGGTTAGAAACGGTGGCGGTCATTTCCGGATAGGTAAACTCCATCCACCCGTTTACCGAGAATGACAGATCAGCATGATTCACATCGGAAGTCATTTCAATGTCCTGAGTCACAATCGCTTCAATGTGGGGATCCACATTCTTGACCATGTCATAATGATGCTTTGAATTATTGAGAATATTGACATTGGCGACCCATCGGAGCTTGCTCGGCGTCGGCATATGCGTTTTGCCCGTAAACACCCGTCGACCGTATTTCGGTGTATTCACAATCAACGCCGTATCGCCGTGGTTCCAGTATGTCGTCTCTTCGCCGTAATAGTACGGACGGTAATTAATCTCTTTCCCATGGGCATTCGGGTCCGTCGTGATCTTGAACGGATTTTCCCCGGTGTGTATGCCAATACCCTCCCCTGACCATGGCGTGGCCGCCCACACACCAACTTTATAGTTTCCTGACCACGTATGACATCCGGTTCCGAATTTTCCCATGTTTCCGGTCAGTATCATCACCATTGCGGCCGCACGTCCCATCGACGTCATATGAAAATAGTGACAGACGCCTTCTCCATTATGAATGGCGGCAGGCTTGATGGTCCCGTTATCCCGGGCCCATCGCACAATAAGGTCTTTCGGACATCGATTGATTTGATGGACGGTATCCAGATCGTAATCCTGAAGATGAACCTGGTACATCTGGAAAAGGGGCATGACATCTGCTTCCCTCCCACTCAGCAATTTCACCCTGAACGTTCCCGTTAACGCCGGATCAAGCCCGCTGTTTTTAAAATGCCAACCCACCAGTTCACGATGAAGAGGGACCGCTTTCTCCTGGTTGAGGTCCCACACCATACACCCCCCAAGGCGAGAGATCTGCGCAGGCGACAGCCCTTGCACTTTACCGGAGTAAGATTTAGAAAAATCCGGGAACGTAAAATCTTTAATGACGTCCCGCGGATCCAAATATTGCAAGGTATCCGTGCGAATTAACAAGGGGAGATCCGTACTGGATCGAATGAAATCGCTGTCCTGAAGCCCTTCGTCTAAAATCATTTTGCAAGCCCCAAGAAATAACGCCCCATCGGTCTCGGGGCGGACCGGCATCCAATAATCAGCTCGTTGTGCTGTCGGATTGTATTCCGGGGTAATGACCACCACTCGGGCGCCCCGTTCAATGGATTCAAGTTTCCAGTGGGCTTCCGGCATCTTGTTTTCGACGAAGTTTTTACCCCAGCTCGTGTTCATCTTGGTAAACCGCATGTCAGAAAGATCGCAATCGATGGCTTGCGCTCCTGACCAAAAAGGCTGAGAAGGATCCTGATCACCGTGCCAGGTTAAATTATTAAAATACCGGCCCCCCTGGGCACTGTCCGGTCCGACTTTTCTCACCCAACTATCCAACAAGGCTCCACAGCCTCCGTTCATCCGGGTAATGCCCATTTTGCCTATGACACCTAGTACGGGCATTCCGGCTCTGAATTTCATGGCCCGAACGCCCGAGCCCTTCATCATCTCGATCATTTCCGGAGGATACCCTTGCTCCCGTAATCTCCTCGCCCCGGCCTCGCCGCTATACCGGTTGGCGATGATGATCATGGCCTTCGCCAAATAGGTAAATGCCGTATCCCAGGATACCCGCAACATATCATCCAAATAGCGGGCATTGAATTTATATTTCGTCATGACCGTTGGCGTTAACTCCGGACTTCCGTCATCCATCCAGGCTTTCCAGCCACGCCGCATCAACGGTCCCTTCAACCGATACGGGCCATAGACCCGACGATGATAGGTAAACCCCTTCAGACACATCCGCGGGTTATGGGCAAAGGTTCCCCGATTGCCATAGAGGTCCTCATACGTCTGATGATCGTAGTTTTGCTCCACGCGCATCACCACCCCGTTCCGGACAAACGCCCGGATACGACAAGCATGGGTGTCATTCGGGGAACAACACCAGGTAAACGAACTGTCATACCGATATTGATCGTGATACACCCGTTCCCAGGAACGATCCGGATATTCGCCCAATGGGTTACCCACTTCGACAACAGGCTGCAACGCCGTCAACGCCAGCGCTTTATCCGCCAACGCCACAGCAGCTACGGTGCCTGCAGTAATTTTCAAAAATTGCCTTTTTGTAACAAACATGAAACGCTCCTCCAAATTAAGGTTTACATTCCTCACAGCCCAATTAGTTCGGATACCCCTCCTTTCTTTGAGACTGCCTTAATCGATGCCGTTCCCAGACATTCAATTCAGCAGGTATCGCCATCGCGCTTTTCGGTGGCTCAACCATAAGATTCGCCCAGCCTAAGATGAGGACTCCCACGAAACTGACTATTCCGAAGATCATTTCAATCAGAGGATTGGCAACCCAAAACTCCATCATCTCGCTCTCCTTTTTTCATCCACACCCACATGCACTCCACCCTGAATGTGTAGACGCTCCTAGCAGCTCCCTGTCTTAGTGCTGACACCATGCATCCATGATTCGCTCACCACGCGATCGATATTTTCCCGATGAAACACTTCAGGAACGACCGGCCGGCTGAGGTGTAAAATCCTTCACAGTCGGAGACTCTGGAACCCTGGACGTCTCCGGCACAGTCGATTTTTTCCCGGCAAAAGCCGCCAGCCAGAACACAAAGAGAATGGTCGACCAGAACAGCAGAACATTGAAGGAGATCATATTCGCGGCAAACCCGATGGTATGGGTATAAGCCCATGGCGAGTTATCCCGCATGACCTCGTTCACATGCCAGAAGAGGCGGACCGATGAACGGATGTATCCCATCAAGGCCATCATCCAGGTAAATTCCGTGGCCAGGGCGATCAGCGCATATTGCGACCGCGCCGGCATTTTTCCCCATTGAATGGGCCCGGCGACTCTGGCCCCCTTGAGCATGGCCAGGTTCATCGGCATCATTAACAGGAGGCACGACATCGTGGTGGCCACCTGGGGAACCGACAGTCCAATCCGCACGTTTGCGGGGATATAATATCCATAGACTGCCAGCCAGATAATATTGAGACTTCCCGTCACGATAAAACAGGTCATGAAAATATTGCCTAATTTTTTCCATGACACGGCGGGAATTAAATTGCCTCGCTGATACCAAATGAAACTCACAATCGTCACAATGATGAGCATATTGATCCCGCCATTTTTGGCGGACATGACCCCATAGTTTCCCAGGACGGGATGCTGTTGGCCTCCCATCGCTTTCAACTCAGCCGGGCTCATGACAATGGTATGAGGAGTGATAAAGACCAATAACCCCACGACCGCGACAAACACGAGGTATTTAATATATCGTTGAAATCGTTCCGCGCCCGGCATCCGCCCGAAGCATTGCCACAAGTAATAACTCGTCGTCATGAAGAGCGCGCCGATCATTGTCGCCTGAATAATGAATAACCAGGCGAGAAGACCGCCCATCAACGTAATCCCCATTTGCTGGCGATAGGCATAGACTTCCCGCATGAGCCAATAACCCGCAAACGGCAAGGGAATGAGGAAGATGACCGCGATAAACATCGCGACATATCCCATCCAGTCATAATGAGCCCGCTCTTCATCCGATTTCGCCGACAAAAACCGATAGGCCGCGTAGGCGGCAACGACGCTACCGCCGAATGCCATATTGCCTAAAATTCGGTGAACATTCAGTGGATTCCACAAAGCACTATGAATCGCATGCCAAATATTTCCGAGATACCGTCCTTCCTCATCCACCCCTGCCGGCGACATCATGAAGGCGATCCACGAATTCGCCAAAAACATCAGCACGGTTCCAATGACATTCAAGACCACCGCGATGCTCAGATGTACCCATTTCAGGACCCCCTCCCTCATCCTGTCCCATCCATAGTAGTAGATGTACAGAGTTCCGCTTTCTGCCACGAAAAGCAGAGCATAGATGTGCATGACGGGACGGAAGATCCCTGAGAGATAACTGAAAAATGTTGGATAGAGTGTGAGAAAGGTAAAGAGAAGAATGCCACCAAGGATGGCAGTGAGCGAATACGCCGTCAGACTGATTCGGATAAAATCATAGGCCAGTTGGTCGTACTTCTTCGCCATGGCCTTGTCTTTGGTCACCATGCCAATGAACTCGATCACCATGCAGAAAATGGGAACCGCCAAGACAAAACTCCCGTAATACAAATGTTGCTGGTTCGCAACCCAAATCAGCACTCGACTTTCAAAATTGCCATAGCGGGGATAATCATGCGTGTTGTTCGCCGTGAGTGGAGCCGTTTCACTCGACACCACGCCCTCTGTCTTGTAATAAATATCCCGTCCCATTTCGGCCGGAGCTTCCTCACCCTCGACAACCTCCTGCGCAGGCTGGGGACCTTGCCCTCCCGCTCCCGAGGCAATGGCTTCACCATTTCCAAATAGAATCGGCATCGCAATGCCGATGGGAAGCAGTAACATTCCCGCAATCAGGCTGATCAGAATAATTGCGGAATTTTTTTTAAGTTTCATTCCCTTATGCATTCCATTCATTTCTCTCCCCCTCAGATCATTGAGTTCATCGGACAGGCAAACAATTTTTCCCGTGGAGAAATTTATGTATCAAGCTTTTCTGACGTTGCTGCATTCTTGGCTCTACCAATTTCATTCATGCCTTTCCTGTATGTTATTGAACGGTCTGCATGGGCCATGCCCAATAAAGATAATTCGATGGCCTCAGACAATCCCTTGTAAACTATAGTTTCACCGGTTTTTTATGGGGGAGACCCTCCTCAGGCGAATCCTTCACCCACGAAAGAGCGTGGTGGGTGGTGGTGGTCGCCCACCGCTATGCGTGGTCGAAGTCAGTAAAATACGGGACACTACAAAAGGGGGAAACAGAGGAGGAGGACGAAAAAGGATAAGACACCCGCAAACCTGATGACTCTCCAGATTGCCGGGATTTCTCAAGCCCGGGATTCAGTTCGGAGAATAAAGTTGGGAAGGACTACTAAACGGCAGGACCAAAAGTTGACGAAACAAGGTGAATCGCATCGTGCAAATATGCCCTCCCCCCAAAGCCCACTCAAGCAACTCATGAGGAGAATGGACACCGGCAAGGGGTACCTGAGTGGAAAGACCATAGCTTCGAAAAGGCGGTGACAACTTTACGAGTGATATCATTACCATGGGTTTGATTGTCCCCCGTGTGATCGGGACAAATGGACACACACCACGCACCGGCTTTGGCGGCATTCAATGCTTACGTAAGAAAAAAACACAAAGACACATTCACCAGGATGCCTTCGGCCGTCAACCGCTTTGTCGCTCTAAGACCGGAAGGTGTCAAAGGATACTTCACAAGACATTGCTATGAATTTTCTCTAATGCATTGCCTT
>CABVRQ010000136.1 GCA_902500695.1 uncultured Nitrospira sp.
ATTCCGAGACTTCACTTAACCCATTCAGCAAAGGATTAACTGATGATGCCCTGGCACAATGCATGAACAGCAAGGGATGGTTTTTGGCTCAAAAGCCATAAACTCTGACCTTTGCTCTGGCTCATTTCCCAGTTTTCACGCCTGTTTGTCTTAACTTGTTGACCGGGGATCTTCTAATAGGCATTGGATTTTTCATGATGTTTGGCGTACCCATGAATGAGATTCGGTCGAAAAAGACCGCGTTGATGATGCCAGAGTCTGACGACTAAGGACGTCTCACCACATTCTTAAGGCCCGAGACTTTTAGAGTCCAGAGCCCATGAGCTGCCATTGTACGCTCATGGGCTTTTTTTGTGCGTAAGGAGTGCAATGTTCTGATTCTTAATTTATTTCGAGAATGGCTACTCGTGCATTCATCCTCATGTGGGCGAGAGGGTTGGTCTCCTCCTGTCCCCCTCGCCTTGCTCCTCCTCAACACATGACGTGTGAGGATATGTTCACCATTCATCCATAAGAGAGAAATCAAAGAGGATTTCTCCTAAAAAGGATTCATTTTAAAGCGAGGTGCCCCCATGAACGTCCGTAGAGTTATTACTTTCTCTTGCGCGCAGATCTTTTGTATTTCCTTACTCACATCAACTCTATCCTTCCTCGTCAATGTACCTCCGGTGTTAGCTCAGGAAGCCGAAGAAGCCGATCCACCGGAAGTCGCCAATGGAGAACGATTGTTTCTGGAAACCCGATTTGCTCAATTATTTAAAGTCTTTTTAGATGACGGAGGGGATGCCAATGATCCCTTGCCCCAAGGTGATCCCGCTCTCGACAAAGTGACGAACTGGCAACTCCCATCCGATCAATTTGCCGATGGCCCGTTTGCCGGCCAATCGATGAACTGCCGGAGCTGCCATTTTGTGGATGAAGTACTCGACATTCCGAAATACGGAATGAATACCTACTCGGATTTTGCACGACTTAGTCCTATCCCAGCCCGTGAAGATGGAAAACACACGTCGGTTCGAAACGCGCCCCCATTAGTCAATGCAGCTCTTCCGCGACAAATGTTTTTTCTTCATACCGATGCTGAATTCCCAACGATGGTGGATTTGGTCAAAGGCACACTCACTGGAAGAAACTATGGATGGCTTCCCAACGAAGAGGCAGCCGCCATCTCCCATATTGCCAGGATTATACGGGAAGACTCTGGAACCGGAGATCTGGCGCAAGAATTTGGTGGGCTATCCTATACTGTCCTGTTCACCGGAACCGATCCATCTATTCCTCCAGAATTTCTGATCCCTGAAGATTTCCGCGTAGAAGTCTCTCAAGCCACCGACCTGCAACTCGTTCAAGCCGTCTCACAACTCATCGCCGCCTACACGGATCAACTCCTCTTCTCACAGGATGACGAAGGGAACTACAATCTCTCTCCCTATGATGTCTTTCTTGAGATCAACGATTTGCCACGCCAACCGGATAAATGGGAGTCTCCGAATTCATATACTCGTCGGTTGCTACAACAGATTCAATTTCTCGAATCATACGATTCGCAAAATTATTCCCGATGGCCCTCAACCTCTTCTTCCGATAGCCCGACCCTGCAATTCGTTGAGAAAAATCCCCATACGGCAGATGGCAAGTTTCAGTTCCATGACCAACCATTCACCTTTGGGCCTGAGGAATTAAAAGGGTTGAAAATCTTTTTCGCTCAACAGAACCGACACAAACATCGTCGTCATAGAGGCCAACAGATTCGCCCCAGTGACCAGGCCCAGGGAGGAATTGGGAACTGCATTGCATGTCATACTCCACCGAATTTCACCGACTTCCGTTTTCACAACACTGGAATTGGCCAAACGGAGTATGAACGCATTCATGGCCCCGAATCGTTTCCCATGCTTCAAATTCCAGGATTAGAGGAACGAAATGGAAATATCGAAGCCTACCTGCCTGCCACGGCAAAGCATCCTCATGCTCAAGAACCATTCCGCGCTATCCCCTCGCTAGACAACCCCCAACGGACGGATCTGGGCATTTGGAACATTTTCTGGAATCCTGATTTCCCCGCATCTCAACAGGCCATTTGGTCCATCCTCTGCGAGGACGCCCTCAATGAACACTTTGGGGTGTTTCGTGGCTTCCAGGCCTGTCGACCAGATCGACTCCTACCGAGAGCTATTGGCACTTTCAAAACTCCCGGCCTCCGCGATTTGAGTCATTCGGCTCCCTATATGCATTCCGGGATTAACGATACACTGGAAGGCGTGATTCGGGGGTACATTAAAAATGCGGATTTAGCACGGAACGGAAAACTTCGCAATGGTGCTTCCCAGCTCAAAGACATCGTCTTACTCTCAGAAGACATCCCGGCCCTAACGGCTTTTTTACGATCCTTAAACGAAGACTACGAGTAACCGGACAAGATTGGCGCTCTGGCAGAACCTATACGAACAATCTTTAAATCTTGAATAGTCTGATGCTCTCTCAAGCCCACGGGGATTACTCCCTGTGGGCTTGCTCTTTTAAAAATGATTCATTTTGCGTGAAAGCCTCCAAACTCCGATTCGTCCATCAGTGGGGAAAGGAGCTCGTCTGAGAATTATTCAATGGGATCTCCCATTCATCAAAGGAGTGCTCAATTTCATACCTTCCTCTTCCCTATCCTATGCAAATTACTTCCCCTCCTTATGAAGATCATGCCTCCTTGAAGCCAGTCAAACACCTACAACACAACAGAACAGTTCTCAGGGTTGACAAGATTAAATTAGTTATTTTATCATGATAATGATAATGGATTTCAAAATCATTAAATGATTATATTTATCCTGCACACACAACACGAATAACACAGATGTTCGGACGCAACATATCCAATGATTGATTTACTCAGACCCGGAAAATTTTTCACTGAATACCAAGGAGGGAACAGCATGAAGATCGGAACCCGCGCACCAAAGTGGAAAACCCCCTGCCTGTTAAAAGGAAGATGGCAGTACCTTCCCCTGACAGCCTTTCATGGCACCCAATTTGTGTTGTGCTGCTTGCCTGCCTTTACTGAAACCGATGCCTGGCTGTTAGAACAACAAGTCAACCGGTTTCATGCAGGTGGGACCGTGCTCGCAGTCTTAATACCTGACGACGCCTTACTTGGGCATTCTTGGTGTCGTCCTCCTCAGGATTTTGGTCTTCCATTTTTGACTGATCCTCTCAATCGTTTGGAACGTTCACTACACCTCACCGCCTCTTTACCACCCCATCGATGCGAAACATTATTTTTTGACCATCGTTGCTGCCTCCAATTTCGCCTTTTCCATGACCTGAACCTCCGAGGTATCACCACAGTGCTTGAGGTTGCAGAAAGTGATTTCTGCCAGAGATCTGCTCAGCCTGTTCTCAAGTCCAGGCTCACCTTCGACCATTTCCTGGCTCATTGTTCACCACTTGAGGCTCCAACAGGGTGAATCTCCTCCACCATCAAACGAAAACGAATTCTGCAGCAACCTTTGAAGGAAATACTCTATGATGATTGCGCCAGCCTCCACAGTACCCGTTGTTTCAAAAACGCCTTTTCTTTCCATTCACCAATGGCTGTATCTCATATTGTGTCTAATGGTGGGGATATATGCTGGTCTTGGACATGCTCCCTCTCAATGGACCGATGTCATTCCAGACATCGTTCTGTTGGGAGCCACCGGCTTGGCAATCGGCTGCGTCGCCCTGTGGATAGAACGACAACTCATGGCATGCCACCGCTCCACCTTGATTGGTGGGAGCTTAGGCCTCATCGTCGCCCTGGCAGGGATCGGTTTTTTATCGAGCATGGGAATGGGAACAGGTCTCCTCCAGATGCCTTCCCTTACCCCGTGGATCGGACTCCCTGTATTTCTTCTCTGTCCCTACATCGGGCTGATTGTCGGTATTCACATCTCCAACACACTGTCGCCGGCCCCAATGGAGGAACTACCAAAAGATTCCTCTCCCCACACTTCGATAGCTCCATCGAACACCGTTCAAAAATTGCTGGATTCTAGCGCCATTATCGATGGCCGAATACTTTCACTCTGCACCACAGGATTTTTGGAAGGTCCTTTCCTGGTTCCCAAAAGTATTCTTCATGAACTCCAGACCTTAGCCGACTCCGCTCACCTCTCTAAACGAATTAAGGGGAAGCGTGGCTTGGATATCTTATCCCAACTGCAGCAGCTGCCAAATATGGCCGTGGTGATAATCGAGGATTGGGAACCCGACATATCAGCGGTTGACCATCAACTCATCGCCATTGCCAAAAACCGCGAAGCCAAGATCGTGACCAACGACTGGAATCTGGCAAAAGTCGCATTACTTCAAGGTGTGTTCTCCCTCAATGTGAACGAATTAACCTACCAATTACGGCCTTTGGTATTGCCTGGGGAAACGATTCGGGTCTTCATTCACAAGGAAGGTCAGGGTCAAGGGCAGGGGATTGCACATCTAGATGATGGCACGATGGTCGTCGTCGACCACGGTGCCACTCTGGTCGGTCAAGCCATTGAGGTGGTGGTTACCCGATTCATGCAAACCAATACAGGAAGGATGATTTTCTCAACTCCCCAAACCAACACCTCTCCATTGCTTTTCAATCTTCAACCACTCCCCAATCACTCAGAGGCCGGTTCGGAAAACTCTCGGAGCCTCGTGGAAGATCAGAGATGAGGATGGACAAATGACCAAACCATCCAAGCAGGGTTTTGTTAAACGGCCTCAATATTCATTTACTTGCAGATCTCCCCTAACCGAACTGCCGGCCTATCCCGGAGAGGGCTCTTCCCCTCTCCAAGCTAGTGGGGGACCCATCCGCACTCCTGGGTCCCCTACTTACTTTGATGCTGGTTTTTCACACCATTCAATTTAGGAAAGGAATCACCAATGTCATTCCAACGCTGTCCTCAATGCCAGAACAGTACACTTGCACCAACCGGAGCCTTTTGGTGCTGTACGAATTGCGGATCTGCAATCACCTCCCAGGCACTAGCCGCCATGAGGGAATCCGCAAAAATCAAAAGCCATCGGCACGCCCACCTCGTCCACCAGACGATTTAACGCTCTTGAGGACGAAAATACGTTTATCTACACGGTAAGTTCACCACATCACTAAGCCACGGCAAAACTCTGGTAACCATACGGAATGGGACAATACCTAAATACGACCATTCCCGTTATTTTCCCATATTGCCAACCGCTATGGTGGAATAAAAACTGGTCTGGACCAAAGCTAAGTTCTCTGACGCCCCTGACCTCTTGGATGAAACGGCTTCTCTTTTCCCACAATGACCTATCTGTAATGCTGATCACCATGAGTGATTTCTTTCCACTCTTCTTCCGGCATAAGGGAATGCTTTCCGGATTCCTCCTCCTTACCATTGGATGCACACCTCAACTATTT
>CABVRQ010000137.1 GCA_902500695.1 uncultured Nitrospira sp.
CTTGACTAGGGGAGAACATGGTCAGCATGAGGCATCCATCTTCTGTAGAGGTTTCATGATGAACAGTCCCAATTTCTGCACGGTGAAAATCTCCAACATGCAGCAATTGCCCCCCAATAAAGCAGGTGCCCTCTAAAACGTAGAATTCTTCTGGAGCCGTGTGTTGATGGGGAGTAAAAGCACTCTGTGGATCCATTCGCGCAAGAACGGTCATTCGCCCTTGTGTATGGTCGAAAGACAGCAGTTTCACCCGAATACCTGGTCCGATGGTTCGCCAGTCCTCATCTTGCGAACGAACGAACGTGAAACCGGGATCTCCAGGTTTTCCGGGGGATTCAGGAGGGGCCGTTGTCTTTACCGGTTTTGCCTGTCGATCGGCAGCTATTCGCTCCAGCAAGGTTGCACGGAGGGAAGATGACGGTGCCATTGGTGTCGCGGAAAGGCCAACGAAGTCTGCCACATTCTGAAAATCTTTCACGGCCTGACATGTTGCACATCCTTCAGCAACGAGCTTCTCGAACGCTTCCTTCTCCTGCCCTTCAAGAACGCCTAAAGCGTAGAGTGCCGCCTGTTCCAAAACTTCATCGCTGGGTTTGTGTTGGATCATGGAATAAGCCCCTCTTCTAGAGGACCAAGTACGTGACGTAATTTTATCATACCCAACCGGATTCGGGTTTTCACCGTTCCAAGTGGTTCGCCAACCTGACTAGCAATTTCCCGTTGACTCAGCCCTCCAAAATACGCCAATTCGATCATTTCCCGCTGCTCAGCAGGCAAGGAGTTGATGGCCTTTCGCACAATTCGACATTGTTCTAAATAGACGCTGCTCTGTTCGGGATCACTTTCTACACCAGGCTCACTCGCGACCCTTTCCATGGGTTCGCGGGCCTCTCGATCTTTCTTCCCTATCCGAAGGCGATCAATTGCTCGACTACGAGTCAACACCGCCAGCCAAACCATAGGGGCACCTCTGCTTTGGTCAAATTGTCCTGCCTGTCGCCAAACCTGAAGAAACACATCCATCGTGACTTCTTCTGCCATGGTCGTATCACCCAGCACTCGAAATCCCAGACCATACACATACGATGAGGTTCTATCATAAAGGTTCCCCAACGCGGTCTCATCCCCTTGAGCCGTTCGGCCAATAAGTTCTACCAGTTCCCGATCCCACACACTGAGGTCCTTGACCTTCTGAGGGCTCGATAATTCCGATATTCCCTCGCAATTTTTATTACGAGTCTCATCCAACATGTGGATTCATTCTTTCAGTGAAAAACTTGTTCACGCGACTCCACCTCAAGCTTGGCCAAAAATACACAAAAAAATAGATCCAAATTTATTGGTCATCACGTAAAGGCTTATAAAAGCATCTAACCGACACAAATACAATCGTGTCCGGACAACTTTACCAACTCTTTCACCACAATCAAAGGAATCACCATGCCACGCACCACGCTGCACAAATTCCTTCCAGTCTTCATCTCAACGATGATGGCCATTCCAGCATTTGGGGCCAGCCACCGCGAAGCCCCACTCATTGCCCTTGATCCTGCAGCGGATAATACGGATACCTATGCGTTCCGTAGCTGGGAAGATCCTGACAAGATCGTATTTATCTTGAATACCATTCCCGGTCAGGATCCCGCGGACGGGCCAAATTATTTCGCATTTGACGATACGGTGTTGTACGAGATTCACATTGATAATAATAAAGATGGAAGAGCAGAGGATCTTGTGTACCAGGTTCGTTTTCAAACGGAAACCCGCCCCGCTCTTGGTTCATTGAACTTCCCCCTCCCCTTTGTGGGAAACCCCAATATTGGCGCGGTCCCTGCTCTCCAGGGCATCACAGCACTTGACGGCCCTGGATCAGAAGGTTTGACCCGCCGGCAAACCTTTACGGTTACCGAAAAGAGGAAAAAGAGAAACACATTATTCAAAGGGCAAACACTAGTGGCAGTTCCGTCCAACGTCGGCCCGGCGACCATGCCCAATTATCAAGCACTTGTAGACCAGGGCATGTATACGGATAGCGAAACAGGGATCCGTGTGTTCGCCGGTCAACGCGCGGAAACTTTCGCGATTGACCTGGGAGCGGTGTTCGATACGGTAAATCTTCGCAGATTCCCCCCGATTCTCGATGAGAATGAAGACAATAACGATGATGCGAATCCCTTCGGGATCAATCGGTTTAGCGGCACAAATATCAATAGTATCGTGATTGAAGTCCCAATTTCACGGGTGACCAATGACGGGCAATCAGCAGATTCTACGCATCACTCGCATATTGGCATGTATGCTTCCACGAGCCGGAAGCAAGTGAAATTGCTGAAAGGGAATGGACGGTCCTTAGAAGTTGGAAAAGATGTCCAAGTTTCGAGATTGGCCAACCCTCTGGTCAATGAGTTGATTATTAATACCCCCTACAAAGATCAGTGGAACGCTGCCGAGCCCCAAGATGAAGCTCAATTCCAGGAATTCTATAAAGCGCCGACTCTGGCCACCGCCCTTAATTTAATTTTCGGACTTCCGGTCCCGACCACGCCACGGACCGATCTCATGCAAGTATTTCTGAAATATCCGGGACAACCCTTAAATGGTTCCAATTGCGGGTATCCATGTTCAGACCTCTTGCGTCTGGACGTCAGTGTTCCCCCAACAGCTCCTGAACACCAGAAACGATTGGGAGGCCTAGCCACCCCTCCGGATCCGGCTGGTTTTCCCAATGGCCGCCGTCCAAATGATGATGTCACAGACATCGGCACGCGTGTGGTCGGAGGGCAAGCGTTTATCGAGAATCGAGTGGGAGATGGCGTGAATTTTTTGGAGAATGCACCGGGAGCCGGGACTTCCCAGGTGACGGCCAATGGCATCGCCAAAACATTCCCTTATCTCCCCAATCCCTTTGACGGTCGTAATCGGCAACATCGGGATTGTGGGGAAAACGGAGTGAATCCCTGTAATTAATTTTTGAAAAGCAGGAGAGGACTGTAGCCTCTCCTGCTTTGTTCACCGATATTTTACACATAACCTCTACCTGGCAGTGGGATGACCAATGAGGACCTTTCCCCGATTAGTATTAAAATTCCGACCGAGTCGGCCCCAAGAGTCTCTGGCTGTTAGCGGTTTCCTGGGTTGCTTCATGCTGGTAATGATGTGGAACGCCGAAAGCGTTCAAGCCACTCCCTATCTTCCCGATTTCGATTCAACAGTCTTGGAGTATGTCCCTCAATCAGAAAATCCTCGTGTTCGTCAACTTCGTACAGCACGGTTGGAACTCTCACAAGACCCTGGAAAACTTAATTTGGCTATTCACTTGGCTCGACAATTGGTTGAATTGGGCCGTGCCGAAGCCGATCCTCGATATGACGGATATGCCCAGGCGGCCCTTCAACCTTGGTGGAGCCATTCAAGTCCCCCGACTGAGGTTCTATTCATTCGAGCATTGCTTCGCCAACGCAGTCATCATTTCAACGAAGCGTTGGAGGACCTGACCCGGATTCTTCACAATCAACCCAAGCATGCCCAGACCTGGCTGACTCGCGCGGTCATTCACCAAGTGCGCGGCCACTATGATGAAGCCCGAAGAAATTGTTTGCCCCTCCTCAGGCTCGCGGATGCCTTAGTTTCGACCGCGTGTATCGCAAACATTGCGAGTGTGAATGGACAGGCCCAAGAAAGCTACAGCACCCTTTTGCATATGTTCTCTTCCACTCCTTCCGCCGACCCTCAACAAAAACTCTGGACGCTGACGATTTTGGCAGAAACCGCCGCGCGTCTAGGACAATCGTCCCACGCCGAGCGGCATTTTGAGCAAGCCCTTTCTCTCGGACGACGGGATACCTATCTATTAGGGGCTTATGGTGACTGGCTGTTAGATCAGCACCGCCCAGACGAGGTACACGCGCTGCTGGGCAAGGATCTTCGTGCAGATGGGTTACTCTTACGGGCTGCCCTCGCCTATCAACAACTCAACAGTCCGAAGCTGCCACAAGCCATCGCGAATCTCACTGCACGATTTGCCGACAACTGCCTTCGTGGAGACGCACGACATCTGCGCGAGGAAGCCCGCTTTACGCTGCATCTATTGAAACAGCCGGACAGGGCACTTCGAATGGCCCAGGAAAATTGGGAGGTGCAACGAGAACCGTGGGATGCCCGCATTCTCCTGGAGGCTGCACTTTTTTCAGGAAACACCACTGCCGCTCAACCAGTCATTAAATGGTTAAAGACCGTCAAGCTTGAGGATCAACAGATTAGACGCTTAGCGAAACAATTGCCATGATCCAATTGGTCGTATTCCTATTCTCGTCAATACTTCTTTTGTTGTGCCCTGACATCACAGTGGCCCACAAACCGAGTGATAGTTATCTCCGCCTTGAAATTAAGGAGAACGCTATTAACGGGCAGTGGGACATTGCCCTGCGAGACTTGGATTATGCCATGGGTCTGGATGCAAACGATAACGGTGCCCTCTCCTGGGGAGAAGTACGAACCCAACAGGACAATATTTCAAGTTATGCCCTTTCCCGCCTGCAACTGAAGGTGGCCGATGCAGGATGTTGGAACCAACTACAAAACCTTCTGATCGACCATCACAGTGATGGGGCCTATGCCGTGCTGCAATTTTCCGCCAACTGCCCCACCAGACCCACGAACCTTCATGTACAGTATGGGTTATTCTTCGATTTAGACTCACTCCATCGTGGACTGCTCAAAATTCATCATGAGGCGACCACACAAACCGCGGTGTTCAGTCCGGAACAATCAGCCGTACAATTTGATCTCACCGCACAGACCTTTTGGCGAGAATTTTTTGAATTTGGCCGTGAAGGCGTATGGCATATTTGGATTGGCTATGATCATATTCTTTTCTTGATTAGCCTCCTTCTTCCATCAGTCCTATTGTGGAAGTCAGGACAATGGGAAGGGGCTGAATCCTTCCGTCAGGTCTTGAGCGAGGTGCTCTCTATTATTACGGCGTTTACGTTAGCCCATTCCATCACATTGAGTGTTGCGACGATGGGACTCGTGACACTGCCTTCCCGATGGGTGGAGTCGGTCATAGCCGGCTCGGTGATCCTAGCGGCCATGCATAATCTTTTCCCGGTTATTCACATTCGCCGTTGGATCGTCGGCTTTGTTTTTGGCTTGATTCATGGTTTTGGCTTTGCATCGGTCTTGACAGATTTACGTTTACCGACGACATCGCTGTTTGTGGCATTAGCCGGATTTAACATTGGAGTCGAAGCTTGCCAACTGGTCATCGTGAGTGCATTTCTACCGCTGGCTTAGGCCATAC
>CABVRQ010000138.1 GCA_902500695.1 uncultured Nitrospira sp.
GCGCGCGCAAGCTATCAAGTTGCGGCAAATAAGGCAGTGAGCTGTTAATTATTCTTTTCATGTGGCGGGATTGTCCTTTAACAACCAAAATGTTTCTGTACAAATAAATTCCGTCTCATCCAGTACCCGACATACCTGACAACTTTGATCAGGATGTGGCGGAACATGGCCACCCAGATATCTGCTGACCTTTTGAATACAGGGGACGTGTACTGCTCCTTTGCACCAAGCCATTCACCGATTAATCCAAAGACACCCAACACAACCGCCAGGCGGCCAGATTCAAAACTCTCGTGCAATGAGGTACAGCCAGGAATGGAAGGGAAGGTGAAACTGTGGACTCTCTTCAACCATCGAAGCAGACCGGATGCCTAAAAAACGCATTGCAGTCCACGATGAGATGAAAAAAACAGACCCGCGAATTTTCCAACCAAGCGAGGCTAGAAACCGGAGTGATTCCTGGCAACAACGCCAGGGCTGAAAGGCACTGATGCCTTCGAGGGGTAGAAGGCTTGAGGGCGGAAAACAGGTTCATCGTGCCCTGTCGATTTTAATTGAGTGTTCGGTTCCCACACTGTTCTTTCCTCAAAACAAAGCCGTGCTGAGTTTGACCCAGCACGTAGATTGGGCTCTCCTCGTTCGTACAGAAGACCAGGCTCTTGACGATTGGATTGAGGTAGAGCCCAGCCACTTCCTTCAGTTTTTCGATGACCATGGGTCATAACTGAGTTAGGACATTTCATGACTTTCATTTTAAATCCTTTTGCTTTTAGATCGTTTTTGGCCATTGTTCAATACCACCTATGCAGTACTCAATGGACGAGAAGAGAAGAAGTGGTCCAGAAAGATTAACTGAGTGAGCCGAGCAGGGTGGGGATATTTTACTTAGACGACTGGAAGAAAAACCTCGTCGCCAGAACGACGAATCTGTTTTAGGTTCTCTAGGTGACACAGCCACCTATGACTACCCGCAGCCCAAATTTCACCTTAAGATCCGGACAGCAAACCCCATGGAGAAGGATTGTCTAGACCACGGGCTCAGACTTTACCTCTCACTCCGAACAAAGCCCTAATCACTAGAAGGGAAATCTGGGGCAATATGTCCGATACCGTTCCCTAGCTCCTCATGACCTGTGTGATCATCCGTCAATGCCATAGCTCCGGACAACATGATACAGATCATCGCGATGCCGATCTATAAATGAGTATTCACCATTCATCCTGGCAGGGAGGTTTACTCTGGTAACGTTGGAAACTCAAACGGAATCGGTTCTCCGGTCAATGCTTTCATGAAGGCAATAAGGTCGGTTTTCTCTTGCGGCGTCAATCCCAGGGGTTTCATCAAAGGACTCAACTGGGGATTCGCCTTCCCGCCTTGATCAAAAAAGTCGACAACTTCCTCTAATGTTTTAAAAGCGCCGTCATGCATATACGGGGCGGATTCAGTAATACTTCGAAGCGTTGGAGTTTTAAATGCTCCTTTATCGCGTTCTCGAAGAGTCACATAATACCGGCCCAGATCTTCTTTCATCGGTCCTACTTGCGGCACTCCGAGGTTGTGAAACTGATTATCCGTAAAATTAGAATCGTTGTGACACAGGATGCACCGGCCTTTTCCTTTAAACACGTCCATCCCACGTTGGGCGTCTTCGCCCATCGCTTTGGGATCACCTAAAACAAATTTATCAAAAGCCGAATTGGTGGAGATGATTGTCCGTTCGTAGGCAGCTATCGCTTCGGCGATTCCCTGCAAACTCACCCCGGTTCCAAATACTTTCTGGAACTCTTCCTTATAGCCGTTTATCTTTGCAATTTTAGGAACCACACTTTCATGGGTCTCGGCCATCTCAACGGGATTATGAATAGGACCAATGGCCTGTTCTTCCAGAGAGCCGGCTCGACCGTCCCAAAATTGGAAGGGATTAAATGCCGTGTTGTAGACAGTTGGCGATTGCCGGCCTCCCCGTAGTCCTCCAACTCCTGCCGAGGTTTGGTTGGGATCGGCAAATCCCGTGACGGGGTTATGACAGAAAGCACAGGAGATCGCATTGTTTTTGGATAACCGTCCATCAAAATAGAGCTGCTTGCCCAAGGAAATTTTTGCGGCATAATTCAGATTTGTCGGTGGTGTGGGGACCGCCGTCGGAAGCGGGCCAATATCCGGAACCATATGACCATCCACCGTGATCATTCCTATTGGGGAATCTAACCCGGACTCACTTCCCATCCCGGTTGAAGCGATCATGAACAGTCCCATCATCCCGCAAACACATGCGCCAACTTTTCCCTTCATGCCTGTCCTCATTGTCTTATTTCCTCCTGATTAAATTGGTCACATTCACCCCATGATGTACAGTCAATCGCATCCCCGATAACTGACAAACGAGAGCAATCTATTTGAATAATTCAGTGTACCGCGAATGTCCGTACAATGGTAAGACTATTCACCCAAATGTGAAAGAGATGCTCCGACTTGGTCTTTTCAGGTACGTTCCCTATGCAACAGGAGAGCTTTGCTGCTTGATCGAAAACCGTGATCCACATTCTTACCTTCGCCTAATTTCAAATGAAACGCCAATCCTACCCTATTGATGCAGTCGTTCCGCAATTACAACAGACGTTGAGGCAACAGCGTATCGTCCTCCTCACCGCACAGCCAGGCGCCGGCAAAACGACACAAATCCCGTTGGCCCTTCTTCAAGAGCCGTGGCTGATCCCCAAGACCATCATCATGCTGGAGCCTCGCCGGTTGGCGGCGCGTGCGGCCGCACGCCGCATGTCCGACCTCCTGGGAGAAGCCATCGGCACCACCGTCGGGTACCGGACCCGGTTGGATACCAAAATCGGTCCGAACACAAAACTGGAAGTGGTGACCGAAGGCATTCTCACGAGAATACTTCAACACGACCCGTCATTACAGAACTATGGCCTGGTCATATTTGATGAATTCCATGAACGTAACCTGCAAGCCGATCTGGGCCTGGCCTTATGTCTGGAATCTCAGAAGGTATTTCGAGAAGACCTTCGACTGTTGATTATGTCGGCCACACTGGACATTCCAGCCATTTCCCAACAATTGAAACAGGCTCCAGTGATTACCTGCGAGGGAAAGATGTTTCCCGTCGAAACCCGCTACGTCGGGAAACCAGAGGATAAAAATTTCGACATGCAGGTGGCACAAACCATTCATCGTCTGCTGATGACCGAACAGGGTAACCTCCTGGTCTTTCTTCCGGGTGCCGGAGAAATCCGACGAGTGGAGCGGTCCTTGGCGAACCTTCCGCTTGGCCCACAAATCCTTATCGCTCCGCTGTATGGTGATTTGTCCGCCCAGGCCCAGGACCACGCCATTCTGCCTCCCCCTGCCGGATGGCGCAAAGTGGTCTTATCCACCAACATTGCCGAATCCAGTCTGACCATCGAAGGCATTCGTCTCGTCGTGGATACCGGTCTCATGCGCGTGCCACGTTTTGATTCACGCAGCGGGATGAGCCGGCTAACCACCCTCACGGTCTCACAACAATCGGCTGAACAGCGTCGCGGGCGGGCGGGACGCCTGGAACCGGGTCTGTGTGTGCGGTTCTGGTCTGAGGCCGAGCAGCGTACTCTCACCCCGCGTACCACACCGGAAATTTTGGATGCGGACCTGACCTCTCTTGCGTTGGAATTGGCGCAATGGGGGATTCAGGATCCACAGGAATTGCTCTGGCTGGATCCTCCTCCTTTGGGGGCCATGGCTCAGGCGCGACAGCTTCTCCACTCCCTTGGCGCATTCGATGCCCAAGGCCACATTACCGATCATGGCCGGGCGATGGCCGAACTCCCCATGCACCCGCGTCTTGCACATATGGTCCTGAAGGGAAAGGGGCTGGGAGCGGGAGCCTTGGCCTGTGATCTGGCCGCATCCCTTAGCGAACGAGATCTTTTCAAGGGATCCACCGCACGAGAACTTGCCGATCTCCGCAGCAGGTTTGATGTGCTCTATGGTGGCGCCCATGCCCAAAGGGATGCCGGATCCGTGGATAGGGGAACCATCCAACGTATTCGCCAAGTCTCTCAGGCATGGCAACGGAGGCTTCACATCACGACTCCTCGACATGTCCCCAAACAGCAGATTGATCAAATGGGTGTGCTCCTGGCGCTGGCCTATCCTGACCGGATTGCTCAACGACAATCCGGAGAGGCCAGACGATACCGGCTGGCCAATGGGCGAAGTACAAGATTCCATTACCCGGATCCATTGGAGCATGAAGAATGGCTCGTCATCGCAGACCTTAACGGCGCGCCGGCGACGGCACTCATCTATATGGCTGTCCCGATTTCGCGTGAAGATCTGATGACCCATTGCGGGAATCTCATACAGTCAACGGATTCTGTGATGTGGGATGGATCGACGCAAGCGGTCAGGTCCATCAGGCAACGACGATTGGGAGAACTCATTCTGGAGGAAAGCCGCCTTCCCGATCCCGATCCTGATTTGGTGTTGACCGTCCTTCTCGAAGGCCTTCGAAACACGGGCCTCTCCTGTTTGCCCTGGACCCCCACCCTCAGAAACTGGCAGGCGCGCGTCCAATTTCTGCGACGCGTCACGGAACCGGGATCTGCCTGGCCGGATGTCTCGGATGACACACTTCTTCACACTTTGGACCAGTGGCTTGGCCCCTATCTCACCAACCTCTCCAGTCTCAATCAGCTGAAACGCATCGATCTTGCCTGGCCGCTTCAAGCACTCCTCTCTCCGGAACAACGGCGAACACTCGATATCCTGGCGCCCACCCATCTCACCGTGCCGACAGGTTCGCATATTCCCTTGGATTATCTTTCAGGTGAGATTCCCGTTCTGGCTGTCCGTCTCCAGGAAATATTCGGACAATGCGACACGCCCCGCCTGGTGAGCGGCAAAATCCCCGTTCTCATTCATCTGCTCTCTCCGGCCAGACGGCCCGTTCAGGTCACTCAGGACCTCACCAGCTTTTGGGCCACCGGTTATCAAGCGGTTAAAAAGGAATTGAAGGGCCGCTACCCCAAACACTTCTGGCCCGACGATCCCCTTCAAGCTCCGCCCACTCGCGGCATCAAAAA
>CABVRQ010000139.1:0-2322 GCA_902500695.1 uncultured Nitrospira sp.
TTGCAGACGAGAAGGCCTCTGCGGCTTCCCTGGCTCCGAGTCGCAGGGACGTTAACTGGTTAGGATTGTCCCGGAGCCTTTCCATCGCAGCCACAAGCTGAGTAGCCGAACCCGGTTCAATGAGAATCCCGTTCCGTTCGTCCACAATTTCCGTTATCGCACCGATGTGCGACGCAATCACGGCATTCCAAGCATAAATGCCTCAAGAACGACACATGGATATCCCTCAGTGGGACATCGGCTTGGCAGCACCAGAACGTCATAGCCTTGCAGTAATCTTGGCACGGCTTCGGGTGAAACCTCTCCCAGATAGTTCGCACCGCTACCGACAAAGTCTTCTTCCGTGACAGTGCCGGTCAGGGGGCCGTACACGTCGACCATCGCATTTTCGATTTCGCGCGAGACCTGGATTAAATCATCCACGCCCTTCATCTCAGTCACGTGCCCCAGATACAGAAACCGCCGCGCTCCTCGTTGTTGAGATTCTTTGTTGACCGGCAACACCGATGGCAAAGTCCGACTATTGGAATACCAATACACGGGTTGACGAGAGAGAGCACAGAAGAAGTCAACGGAACGGCGGGTTTCAAATAAGACAATGTCCGCCGCCAACACCGTATTCCGAAAGATCCAACGAATCGGGGCCGGAGCTGTCCCGTACCAATCAGGATAGAATCCACCGAAACCTCTAAAAATCCATGGCCGCCCAAACACATAACAGACGAAGGCAAAGACCGGCCCGAAAAGAACGGCACCACGGATCGAGGCGTGGAATCCCACAACATCGACATGACGGATACGCCGCATCAGGGATACCAGGCTTCGCAACCCCTGCATAAGGTTTTTTGCTGGGGTGCGGTCAGTTCGCGTCGTGTTGATAACTTCGACCGATAGGTCATTGCGTTCCGTCAAGTCACCAACGAGTTGATTGAACAAAACGGTCGCACCTCCCAGCGGTGGCGGCAGGGGGCCAATAAGAAGAATAGTCATGTTGCGGGTTTGCCGGCCGGCGATAGATGATAGAGATATGATACCGGGTCAAGGTTCTCACGAATCACTCGCGCAGGGACTGCCACTGCGAGACTGTTCGAGGGAATATCAGTCACTACAACAGCATTCGCTCCGATAACCGCATTATTACCAATAACAACTGGCCCAAGGATCTTGGCTCCTGCGCCGATATAGACCCCCTTGCCAATTGTCGGTACGCCAAACTTGGTGCCATTTCCGCCTATTGTGACACATTGGTCAATGTGGACATCGTCGCCCACATGTGCTTCTCCATGGATAACAATGCCGAGGCCACCATATCCGAGGATCACACGACGACCAATGTTTGCAGTATGCGGCAACCAGCACGCGAACAGAATTCGGATAAGATAATCTATGAGGCGTGGGAAAAGAGGCACATGCTTGCAATGCAGAAAATGAGCTGTGCGGTGGAGCCAAACCGGATTCAACATATTTGGACCTTGTTCGCTGGACTTCCACCATAAAGCAGACGGTACTGATTAAGATTCGCAGACATGGTAAGCCTGTCTTTAGCGAAACGAATGGCTTTATCTCTCAGACCCACAAAATCGTTTCGATGGATGAATTCGAGGACCTGATCAGCTATATCCGTGGTTTCGTCGAGAAGCAATGAAACACCCGCCGCCGGCAACATATCACTGTAATCACCGATGCCGGGCGTGAGAATTACCGGAAGCCCACAAGCCAGATACTCCCCAACTTTCACCGGACTTGCCACATTATTGATAGTGGTATTATGGCGCATGATGAAACCAATATCGGCTGCCGACAGATACCGGTGGACTTCCTGATGAACGCATCCCCGAACAAACGCCTGCCCGGATGGAAACTCCGCCTGCTGAAGTCTGCGAGTCACTTCCTCTTGGCTGTTCGTCAGGAATAGGGCCTTACACCTCGCATCAGCTATGCAGACCCTCTTAAACAGAGAGATAATGTCAGCGACCCTCTGCCAGGCACTCATTCCACCTGAGTAACACAACAGAATATTATTCTCATTCAGATCAAGCGATTGGCGGATTTCCCTCCGTGCGCCCGGGTCAAAGAAAAATTGGTTTTCATTAAAGCATGACGGAATCACCGTCATATCCTGACGACCGATCTTTTCCTCCAAATATTTTTTTAGACTTTTTGATACCGTGCTGAGCCGATCAGCTCGTCGAGCTTGCTGCAATTCAAGTGCAGAAATAACCCGGGTTTTCAGGCTTAAACCACTTGTGAGTTGTGTCTCCAAACCCACCAGCCCTCGAACATCGAAAATCGATATGGCATTGAGTTTGTGCGCCAATTTTC
>CABVRQ010000139.1:2422-4972 GCA_902500695.1 uncultured Nitrospira sp.
CTGGCCCACATCGATCCGATAAACGACCGTGAATACACATGACTGATGCCGGCATCGGCCAGATCGACACGCATAGTGGCATAGACTTCCCGGCAAGTGCGCCAATAACCCCAAGCACCTGCGACCGGAGAAAGAACAGGGGCTACATAAGCCTTTAGATGATATTGAGCGGCAATGACTGCCACAGCTTCCTGAGCACGCGATGGAGAAATTTCAGCGCCGGCGAAACGACAGGAAAATCCTTCCTGATTCAGAAATGAGGCAACCGAGAGAACCTGCGCATGCAAGATCGGACTATCCAGTGCGGGCCACTCGGGGACAAAAAACAAGATATTCTTTTCTGACGTAATCAATCGTGATCTCTCTGAATGGGAAAATTGACAGTACGATTTTCAACAAGAGCCTGGCGAAGGCTCAACTCTATTCGTAGCGTGCCCTACGAAGTAAATGGCGGAATACGCACCCAACGCCAGCCAAAAGAGCTTCACATCCTGGTACGTGACAGTTGCAATCATGAAACAAAACCCGAATAGCCCCGAGAGAGCTATCCGACTCAGATGAATATCATTTGATTCGCCGGCTACTGCCGTCCCCATCCGTAATTTTCTTCCAGCTTGAATGGCCACGATGATAACCGACAGGTAGAGGGCAAATCCCACGACTCCGGTCTCTGCAAGGACCTGCAAATAGCTGTTGTGTACCGCGCCATGATATCGATCATAAAAGGCCGACATGCCATTCCCGAACACCGGGGAGTCAAACCACATTGCCAGCGCCTGTTTCCATAAAGTAAATCGTCCAGTTGCGCCTTCATTGACGGCATCCCCAATACCAAAAATACGCTTATTCAGGGCAGGAATGAGCATGACAGCCATGGAGAAGGCTCCGGCGAACACGCCAACCGGGACAATTCCTTTCACAAGATTTCCACGCAGGAGATAAAAGCCCACCACGAGAGCCGTCGCGAGAAAGCCACTTCGGCTGTAAGTTCCCACACATCCAATCGCCGTCATGCATGCAATGCCGGTCCAAAATAGTTTGCCCATTCCCTTACTGCCATGGTGAAAGGCAAGGGCAAGCGCCAGAGGAAAAACGAGACCCGTGCTGATATAGTTCGGCTCTTCACCAGGCAATAAAAATCGCCTCCCGATTTCGCCACCATGTCGAATATTGATGCGATCTTCAAGACCAAACTGATCATGAAAAAGCTTGGCCTCCATCATGCGATAGAGCACCGTATTGTCTCCCAGCAGGATGTGAATGGTCTTCACAATCGTGGCTAAACCGGCCACAATCGCCCACCACATCAGGACTCTGCCAAGATCAACCCGTGTTTTTACCGTCAGAACCAGAATCCCGAGCAACACCACTCCCTCGAGATACTTCATGAAGTAGGGGAGCGCCAAAGTCATATTGTCCGACAAGACCATTTGTACGGCTCCAAAAAGCACAAATGCCATGGCAGTAAAGAGAACCTGGCTAGAACTGAGTAAGAGCCTCCCAAGCGAAGCAGGATTCAAGACCACGGTTAAACCTAGGGTTAACGCCACCACAACGGAAAAAATATTGGGAACGCCCACAGTGACGGCAGGGGTATAAAAAACTAAGAGTAAAACAAGCAGGCCATTGGTTGGATTTCGAAGGACAAGGACCATTGTCACGACGAGAAATGCTGCAGGTGCAGCAATTCCCAGACTCAAGACTGAGGATCCTAAAACCAGCCCCCACAATGCCAACAGTAAGATCACGTCCAACAAGCCAAAACTTGAATGGATAACGCCGTCAGGCTTGGTTGCGCCCGTGTCTGACATCACTAGTTGTCCGCGAAGGGAAGGTCCCATAGCCGTCATGTCATTCATGACCTTGCCGCCAGCTTTCGGTAAACGGCCGTCTGCCCAAGGCAGAAGGCCGGGTTCATTCGACAGAGAAGAGCAAACATCTGGGACTTGCTTCTCGGAAGCACAAAGCTCTGGGCAGGGCGATAGTTACCAAACTCATGATGAACCATATCAAGACTGGGAGTGAGTTCCATCTGTTGTAATGCAGTATTATTATACTCCCGATAATGCGCAGGATTATGACAATTGAGCTTGATACGTTCGCAAGGGTTGGTCCCTCGCAACAATCGCAACCGTTTAGGCAATGCGATAGCATTGATCGCAATCCAAACAATCAATTCGTCTTCAACGCAAATCACAGCAATTATATATCCATTAGCCTTTCCACCTATCTTTACCTCTTTTACTGAACTGACTTCTTTCATTTTTTTAACTAACGCCTTGTCCGAACGACTCTCGCCGGATTACCAACAACCACGGAATAAGGAGGCACTTCCTTTGTCACAACAGCACCAGCTCCCACAATTGTACCTTTCCCAATTCTGACACCTTTCAGAATAATTGCATTCGCCCCGATCCACACATCATCTTCGATCACAATCCGTTCGTACTTTCCCATCCCCTGGTCCATCATCGAAACATCTATTGAATCAAAACAATGGTCGCGACCATAGATTGTCACTCGTGGCCCCATCATTACATCGTCGCCAAT
>CABVRQ010000140.1 GCA_902500695.1 uncultured Nitrospira sp.
GTTGACACGAAAGTGGGGTACACAAATGCGATGCGTTCACCTCCCAGCGAGTTATTCTGGAAAACCCCAAGAGGGATTCCCGATACAGAACGTAAAGCTGTAAAGCCAAAATTATTAATGCAATTTAATCCTAACCTTCCCTGGGTTGTTGTTCGTCGTCGTATGAAGGGGCGCATACAGGTCTGAAACCCAGGGTCATTTGAGGGGGCGTGGCAATTTTCACGAATTATTATGAAGAAGGAAGTTTCAAAGATAGGAGCACATCATGGCAATGACGAAACCCACTGAAGGACCTTCACCTCAATTATTTTTTCAAACGGTCAATGGGCATGTGCGGACGGCGGCGCTCAAAACGGCCATCGAACTGGAATTGTTTACCGCGCTTGGCGAAGGTCACAGCACACCTCAAGCCTTAGCTCAACGATGCGGCGGGTCCGAGCGAGGGATGCGCATGTTGGCCGACTATCTAACCGTTGGTGGCTTTCTGACCAAATCCGGGGAAGAATATCAGTTAACTTTAGATTCCCAAATATTTTTAACCAGGACTTCTCCGGCCTATTTAGGGCCGACTCTGGATTTTATGTTGTCATTTCCCCTCGTGGAAGGTTTCAAACAGCTCACCGGTGCGGTTCGAAAAGGAGGAACCGTGGTCGGAGAGAAAGGAACCCTGGCGCCGGAACATCCGGATTGGGTGACCTTTGCCCGGTCAATGGTTCCGCTCATGAAAGGTCCGGCTGAGTGGATTGCCAATTGGGTGAAACAGGAGGCCGCGAATACTCGCAAGGTTTTGGATGTGGCGGCCGGCCATGGAATGTTTGGTGTTGAGATCGCTCGAAAACTCCCTGAGGCTGAGATTACGGCTCAGGATTGGCCCAATGTGTTGACGGTCGCGCGAGAGAATGCACAAACAGCCGGGATCACCAGAAGATTTCATGAATTGCCGGGGAGTGCCTTTGAGGTGGAATTTGGCAAAGACTATGACGTGATCCTTCTCACGAATTTTCTGCATCACTTCGATGTGCCCACTTGCGAGACCTTTTTGAAAAAGGTTTATGGCTCACTTAAGCCGGGAGGCTATGTGATCACGCTGGAATTTATTCCAAATGAAGATCGTATTTCTCCTGCGCCGATGGCTGAGTTCTGCTTGATTATGTTAGCCACGACTCCTGCCGGAGATGCCTACGTCTTCAGTGAATATGATCGCATGTTCCGCCATGCCGGATTTGGCGAGAGCATCATGCACGATGTCCCTGCCTCAAATGAACGAGTCATTATCACGAAGAAATAAGGGAAGGAGAATTACAAATGTCCGTCCAAGTCTATGGTGTCAATCATGTGGTGATTGAAGTTGACGACGCGCAGAAAGCCGTTGAGTTTTATGCGGATGTCTTCAATCTTGAGATGTTACGAGGCGGGGAGGGTGCGGCCTGGTGCAAAATGGGGGAGCACCAGTTTTTGGCGATCTTTGAAGTGAAAACCCTTCAGCCGGATCGGACCAAACACTTCGGCATCATGGTCCGGGATGACGCCCAGGTGAAGGAAGTTCGGGAAAAAATCACTAAGAAATATGGTTTGGAGGTGCATCCTGATTTTCGGTGTGATTTCCGTGATCCCTGGGGCAACCGGATCCAAGTCGGAGACCTGCATGATGAATCTCTGGTCTGGCTCCTTCCCTACCGGGAGGTCCAGGATATCGGGATCACATTCACTTCGCCTCCCAAAGCCCCTTGACGAGATGGGGTGCAAACAGCCACGTGGCTTTTTTTTGTTAGGGGTAATCGGCGATACTGTAGCCCTATGGATAAACTCGCTCAGTCGGTTTTGGGAGATCAGTCGTCGCGCTACCAGTCTCTTCTCGAGGTCTCCGAGGCGATCGCCGCCCACCGGAATCTCACTAACCTGATACAGGACCTGGCCCAACGCCTTCCCCGTATCGTTCCCCTAAATTTTATTGGTCTGGCTCTTCATCGGCCCGAACAAAACACCATCCAGGATTATATTATTCAGGCCAACATTCCTGCGGATATTCAGGGCGGGAAAGAATGGGCCTTGGATGCCCATCCGAGTGGCTGGGTGTGGCAAGCCCAGCAGCCATTGATTATTTCCGACCTGACTCAAGACTCCCGGTTTCCCACGGTTCTTCCGTTAATGCTTGAAGACGGTGTGCAATCTTTATGTACTGTCCCGCTGACTACCGCCTTACGCCGCCTGGGATCACTCGACTTTGCGAGTGTTGAAAAGGACACCTACAAGGAGTCCGAATTGACGTTTCTTCTTCAGGTCGCCAGACAGGTGGCCGTTGCGGTGGACAATGTCCTGCATCAAGAGGAATTGAGCCGGGAGCGGGATCGCCTGCAAGTGTTGCTGGATGTCAACAATGCGGTCGTCTCGAAACTGGAATTAGGCGCGTTGTTTACCACTATGGTCGCCGCTATGCGTCGGGTGGTCCCGCATGAAGTCACCAGCTTGTATCTTTATAATCCCGGCGCGAAGAACTTTCATCGACATGTGCTGGATTTTCCATCGGGGAAAGGTCTGCTAGGAGGAAGGCATTCGATTGCCCTCGATGACACGCCAGCCGGGGAAGCCTTTCGATCACGGAAAACGGTCTGTTGGCAGAAAGCCGACCTGCAACAATTTCATTCCGACACGGCCGGGCAGTTGATCGAGGAAGGCGTGAAATCCGGTTGCTGTGTCCCGCTCATGCTGCCGGACCTAGTGTTGGGGACGTTGAATGTCGGTAGCACCCGTCCCTCGGCTTTTTCCGGGGCGGATGCCGACCTCCTGACGCAAGTGGGCGGACAGATGGCCATCGCACTTGATAATGCCCTTGCCTATCAGGAGATCACCGAATTAAAGGAAAAATTGGAAAAGGAGAATCTGTATCTTCGCGAGGAGATTCGCACCGAAGCGAACTTTGAGGACATTGTCGGGGAGAGTCGTGGGTTAAAGCATGTTCTTCAGCAACTTGAAATTGTGGCTCCGACCGATTCAACGGTGCTGGTTCTTGGCGAGACGGGAACCGGGAAGGAACTCATTGCCCGCGCCCTTCACCAGCTCAGCACGAGAAATGACCGGGCGTTTGTCAAAATTAACTGCGCAGCGATTCCGACGGGTCTGTTGGAAAGTGAACTATTCGGCCACGAAAAAGGTGCGTTTACGGGGGCTATTTCTCAAAAGGTCGGCCGCTTTGAACTGGCGCATCGTGGAACGATTTTTTTAGATGAAATCGGGGAAGTGCCATTAGAGCTGCAGTCCAAGATGCTTCGGGTCCTCCAGGAGCAGGAATTTGAACGATTGGGCGGGACGCGCACCATCCGGGTGGATGTGCGACTGGTCGCGGCCACCAATCGGGATTTAATGCAGATGGTAGAAGCCGCCGAATTTCGTAGTGATTTGTATTACCGGTTGAATGTCTTTCCGATCACGGTTCCCCCCCTTCGCGAACGGCAGGAGGATATCCCGATTCTGGTTCGGTATTTTGCCCAGCGTTATGCCACCAGAATGAAAAAGCCCATCGAGACTATTCCAAGCAAAACGATGGAACGTCTGGCGGGCTATCCCTGGCCGGGGAATATTCGCGAACTGGAAAACCTGATTGAGCGAGCGGTTATTCTTTCCCAGGGTTCCGAACTGGCTGTGCCCTTATTGGACCTCAAAGCAGATCTTCAGCGGGGGACTCAGTCAATGGCAACCCTAGAGGGCGCCGAACGGGATCATATCCTCCGGGCCTTGCAAGACACCAAATGGGTCATCGGCGGTGCTGCCGGCACCGCAGCACGGTTGGGGATGAAACGCACCACGTTAATCTCAAAAATGAAAAAACTCGGAATCTCCCGCCCGACGTAATAGTGTGTAGCCAACAGCGGAGAATGTCTATGCAAGGATTTCTGGATCACATTGTCTTAAATATTGAAGATGATGAACCCATGATCGACTTCTATACAAAGGTTCTCCGGCTTCCTGCCGAGCGCCTGGAAGACTACCGTGCCGGGGAGGTGCCCTTCCCATCCGTCCGCATTAATCAGCATACCGTGATCGATTTATTTCCCAAAAAGTTATGGGAACAAAACATTTCAGGAGGTAAAGGCTTCAATAACCTGAACCACTTTTGCCTTTCACTCACCAAAAAAGATTGGGAGGACTTATACGGTCGACTACGTGACCATAAGATTGCCATTAGCGAAGGGCCTGTCCAACGCTGGGGCGCTCGTGGATCCGGAACCTCGATCTATTTTACCGACCCTGAAGGAAATGTAATCGAGACGCGATTTTATGAAGGGAGCGACCAGCCGGAGAAGTGCTTGCTTGGTTCCTGATTATAAAGGTGAAGGATGGTGAATAGACTCACCGGACGGGTAAGGCAAGTGCCCAATGGTTAGCTACATGGTTGTCGTAGAGGATAGAATTCGTTTCGAACAGCCCTCGCAAGCGTTTGAGAATTTTTCAAAAAAATAAAAGGGTCTCAGAGGCAAGAGGGATGCACCCCATCTATTCACCAGATCAACAGATTAATTTAGAACACAAGAGGACTTTCGATGTTTATGAAATCTTCACCGTCCAGACCTACGCGCTGATGCGGATCGTCGCCAGCTTCTTATTTTTGTGGCACGGAACACAAGTTATTTGGATACCTGTGGTGATGTTCATGGAATCTCCTGGTTTTATAATGTGTGTCGCATGACCAATTGAACTGGTCCGTGGTTTCCTCGTTAT
>CABVRQ010000141.1 GCA_902500695.1 uncultured Nitrospira sp.
GCGTATCTGAACGGATACGATTCGTATCTTCTCTCGTTTTCTTTCCCAGGTAAAGATGAGTTGATCGAACAACATCCGGATTGAAATGTACTCAAATTTCCCAAGAATACGGTGAATTATTCGCTTGCAGAAATAACTTTCCTCCATTGAAGATTTTGGCATTGAGGTTGCTATAGCAAGCTGCAGAAAGATTTTTTACATTAACTCACCAAGGAGGGTGCATGGTCAGAAAGCAGGTGCACAAGATTCAGATGCAACGTAGGAAATGGACAGACGATATCTTTGGGGATCCGTAAATGAAATCGGATTCGTCGCGGTTCCATCAATTTCGCATTCACGCAAATGAAAGAGAAAGGGCATTCTATGAAACTCAATGGGTTCTTAAAAATAGTCGTAATCCTTGGCATGGTGGCCATCAATTCGTCAGCATGGGGCCACAGTCCGAACGATGCGGGCGAAGGCGGTCTTCAATCTAAAGTTCGTGAGGCGGGTCTGATTATGTACGGCCAGGTGGTTGATATCCAATATCGAAACTCAGAGCCCACGAAAGAGCAACCCCAGGGTCTTCCCCATACGTTCGTGACCTATCAGGTTCTGGAAGTGTTGAGAGGTGAAGTACCGGACAAAAAAGTCACCCTTCGAATCCCCGGTGGGTCGGATGGGCAGGGTGGTGTCTACATGGTTTCGACGGCACCTGCGTTTGCCCTTGGACAAACCGATGTGTTGTTTGTCAAAGGAGGAGAGATCAACGACTGCCAGCTTGTGGAATGTGTCGAGGGAAGATTTCGTATACATGATAACCAGGTGTTGAATGGTTGGGGAGTGCCGGTTGTGGAAGCCCACAAAACCTTACGCGTTGGTGGTAAACCGCGGTTCGATCTCAATGTGATGGAAATACCACGCCCTTCGTTTAAAGCCTTGTTGGAACGCCCTGATATGAAGGCCTATATCGATCGGGTAAGCCAGGAGAGCAGACAGAGCTTGAAGGATCTGCAGGCCCGCTATGACCGGGAAGCTCCGAAGGTCACGACGGTCAATCTGGGCAATCAGAACCTGCCGATCCAAAAAGATGTGACCGAAGAACCAGAGGCTTATCCCATGGAAGTCTATGAGGATGCGCTGACTCCCGACGTATTCTTTGATGCCATACGCGAGTGGAATAAGCAGGTGGGTGATCCTCGATCCCCAATAGTGATGGCGAATGTGAAAGAACGGTTTGAAGTGCCTGACAATGAGGTCTTGGCTCTCGAAGCCAAGGATGAAGCATTACCTAAGATAAGCGATGAAGAACGCTATGACATTCATGCTAAGGAGGGACTTCGATAATGAATATGACAAAAGTTTTCGTACCTATGGTTTTTGCGGTCTTGTGTAGTTCTCCCGCATTTTCGGCATCCTGGCTGGAATGTAATGGAGACAGTGGCAAGAAATTGCGTTGGGGAGGAAACTCCACCACAGCACGGATCAATACGGGAAGTTTCCCGGCCGGAAGTGTCCTGCAGGCAGCTCAACGAGGTGTGAATATTACTAACACGAACCCCTCGCCGTTTACGATCAACCATACGACCGAAACTGGTGGGGTGGGGAGTGGAAATGGGCAAAATGAAATCTGGGCCGCAAGTATTTCCCCACCAGGTGAGGCCCGCATGCGCTATCACTGCTACTGGTTATTTGGATGGCATTATGGACTGGACGAAGTGGATATCGTGCTCGATTCCACCGGACCGTCCTGGACTACCTCCCAAAACAAAAACGCCAATAGTACCTACACCGGGTCAAGCAGTCCCATCGATGCGGTCATCGTGCACGAGGCTGGACACTATCTTGGCCTGATGCATGTCAATTGGGAATACAATGTCATGGGTGATTCGTGGCGCCACCATCACACCAATGGGGGGTCGGCTATCACGTATTTCGGGGAAGATGCTTCGCACGGAGCGCGAGTGCTGTATGGGTCACAAGGCTCCGCCTTTAACGATGTGTCCGCCTCGCACTGGCGAAGAACCGGAGCCAGCGGCGAGTATTCAAGTCATGACCGGGTGCGGGTCCGTAATAATGCCAACACCGGGACGCTGACCGGTATTACGATCGCCGGGGAGCCGGGATATCGAGTGAATCGGGGAAGTGTGGTACGGCCTGAATTTACGATCGAAAATAATGGGAAACAGGCTCATGCCAACGTGAGCTTTGGACTCTATGTCTCTACCAATGACTTTATTAGTTATAGCGATACCCGTATCGGTGGGGGAACCTTTGGCTCGATTCATCCTGCCGACGTGTTAACCACCACGATTCCGGTGATCATTCCCAATTTTCTGAATGCGGGACAAAATTACTGGCTGGGAATCATCGTTGATGAAGACAACGATATCAATGAAGTGAATGGTTCGAACAATCGGGCTTATATTCCCATCCGGGTTCAGTGAAAAAGGTGAATGTGCAAGTGAAGGATTCCGGTATCACTTTGCCTGTGGTTTCTGACTCACTATAAGGGAATGAACCTCGGCCGGATCCCCAGCCATGTTCAATGGGATGTCAACTTGGTAGCCGATGCCGTCAGGATTCACGGAGGAATCTTGCACGGCATCGGCTTTCTTTACGGTTCATTTTTGCGGAAAACTAAAGAGACCGGGAAATCGGAGATTGTGAGAAAATGAGAGGTGAAAGGAGTAGGGGGATCAGAGAGGGGTTAAGGAAAAGGCTGTTTCTTCAAGAGCCATGCGAAGGGCAGTCTTCCTGTTCGAAGTCTGTCCCCCTGGTTGAGCTGTAAAGCTCTACCCGTATCTTGATGCATGATGCTTTTCTGGTGAATCCCGGCACTATTTTGTAATCGGTACACCGGAATTGGATCCCAGAAGCCACAATTAAATGAACTACCGAAGAGTTTTTTGTGTTTTAACTGCAGCTCGCGGGTTTTGGTGCGCAGGGCAAGAGGCAAGTGTGCGCTAAGACGGAAGAATGATTCCCGCGATTCCTTTTTCGACCCTGCTTTGGAATCAGGACTCAGAGGGGGGAAACGGTTCTGCTGAATATTCATTGACAAGGACTGAGGACATTTCTACACTTCCGACCCTTGACTGGAGGAAAGCGAAAATGGCTTCTGATCTAAACTGAACGCCTGAACAATACTATCTCCTACTACACACAAGAGGTCACTATGAACCCTTCTGCACCTTACCGGCAGGCCGTCGCGGTTGTGTTGTTCAGCCTGATTCTCGTTGTGATCCCCTTCACCGGATGGGCAAAGAATGAATGTGTTGTCGAATACAAGACGGGCAATCAGACGCTGACAAAGAGCCTGAATTCCGGCCAAACGTTCACGTTTTCTCCGGTGGTCTCCAGCCTGGCCTGGGTCCGAAATACAAAAGTCCGACCCCTTGAGGTACAAGTAACCAATCTTGGGGAAAGCGGCAGCAATCCGAAATGGGTAACGCTTCCGGCCATGTATGCCCGTGATCCGCTGGCTGGAAGCTATTCGGGCAGTGTGAAGCTGTACAAGGCCCGTTGCCCTTCCCTCGCATTTCCTGATGTGCAAAAAACCCCGACACCGGGTGGGCCTGTTCCCATTCCCTACCCCAAAGTGGGCCAATAAAAAATCAACAAGAACATTTTTATTAAACCGTATGCATACGGCTGGAATCGAACGGGTTTTCAATCTGGTAGAGGGTTGAAGGTATTGTGTCGCCAAGAAAACCCAATATGGACCAGACGGTATTGATCCACATGGTTAATTTAGCCTTTCGAGCTGATCATCAGGATGAGTATGCCATTGCGTTTAGTCAGACAAAGGATATTGCCATGGGTATTCTTGAAAAATTCGACGGGTTGGGGTTTTCCATTTCTGAATGAAGCTAAGCAGTTCGAATGCAGTGGGATCCCCTAGGACGGCACAGTCCACCTTCCCGTCTTCGTTCACTCTCCACACATAATCGCCTTCTCGAAGAAGAAACATTCCCTCTTCACATGATCGACTAATGGTCATGGTGTCGCTCATCTTTCTTCTCTCCTTTAGAAGTTGTCGCTCACAGAATTCGCTCACACGTTGGTGCAGTCGGAACAACAAACTTCTTTGTTCGAAAAAGACATCAGTCGGATAAAATGTTCACATCGAACGCAAAACAAATATCCAGCAGCATGAAATCTATAGGGATTGGTGGGCAATACGTCATTCCAATTGACTGCTTTAATTGGGAGCATGGAAGTCGTTAGGGAAGGCATGGTATGGACGTCTTTCTCAATTTAGGGTTCATGCCTATGGTCGCCACAACCAATACAAAGAAACCAGTCCCAACAGACTTACGCAACTGATGATGATGAGTAAAATACCTTCCATGGTGTTGCCTTTCTATCTGGTCAGCCATCTGTCACCGTTCTTGATTCAAAGAAAAGCAACCTTGATGCCGTTGGTCGTGTTGGTGCTTCTGGACATCCAGGAATGCAAACTAAGCAACTAATTGTAAAGAGGAAATAGAAAGAGGCGGAAATTATAGGTTCTAGAAACCTTTGACTGGTGTGAGGTGGGCAAGTACCGAAAGGGGTACATGTCGTAAACATAGGTGGCAGATATGTCTAAGCTAATCGTGCCTCGACTTATCATTCAAATGATGAGGGAGGCAGAAGGGTGCCTGTCGGGCATTAAACTCAAATGGGTGATTAAGCTGCTGTCTAGAATAGCGTGGTTCTTCTTAATATCCATC
>CABVRQ010000142.1 GCA_902500695.1 uncultured Nitrospira sp.
AAACCTGCCCTTCGCATTCGTATTGTTATGTTCAAGCGCCCGCGCGATATCCGATAACGAGAGATGGGCAATCTGAATGTGTTCCGGGGCAACCAACACTTGATATTGTTTGACATTCCCTCCAATCGGAATCACCTGTGCAACACCAGGAATGGCCAGCAATCGTCGTCGAATCTCCCAATCGGCGAGGGTTCGGGCTTGTTGGAAATCCGGACCCCGTACTCCCAGAAACAATATCTCACCCATAATAGAAGATATGGGCGCGAGGACGGGTTGCCGAACTTCAGGAGGGAGACGGTCTCCCACCAGTTGAAGCTTCTCACTGATGATTTGTCGTGCCCGGTACACATCGGTGCCCCAGTCAAATTCGATCCAGACAATAGAAAAGCCAATCGAAGAAGCCGAGCGCACACGACGCACACCCGTCGCCCCGTTCATGACGGTTTCAATAGGCAGGGTCACCAGTGTTTCCACTTCCTCCGGCGCGAGTGAGGCGGCCTCAGTCAGAATCGTGACGGTGGGCGCGGTCAGGTTAGGGAACACGTCCACAGGCATGCTCCGGGCTAAGATGACTCCGGTCACAAGCGTGGACACGGACACCGCCAACACCATCAGTCTGTTTCTTAATGACCATTCAATAAGTGCGATCATGTCATTCCCATTTGTTTTTTTCCGTGAAACATCACCATGAATTGTTACTCATCAGTTCGATACGTTAATGGGCATGGGTTGGAATTTCGCCTGACGCTGCGGCCAGCCTGATAGCATAGGCCCCCTTTGTGACCACACGTTCATCAGCTTCAATGCCTTCTAGAATCTGTACCACCTCTTCATCTTCAAGGCTGGTCGTGACGCCCGTGGTGATGAACCGTTTTTCGAACGTCTCCCCACCGGTTTGGACAAAGGCCACTTTTTTCCCGCTTTCGTGCAGCACGGCAGTTGACTGAATGGCGACGGATTCCACTTTGTCTCCTGTTTCAATAAACACGTCCGCATGCATGCCCACCTTCAGACTATGGTTGGGGTTTTCCACTTCAAAAATCACCGGGAGCGTTTTGGTTGCAGGGTCGATGACATTGCCAATAGCGACCAAGCGGGTGTTGACTTGGTCAGGTAAGATCAGTTCGGTCATGCCTTGAGGCTGAAAGGAAGCCCTGGCGTTTGGAGAAATTTTCGAAACATCGGACCCATAGACCCGAGCTTCGACCCACACGTGATCCATATTGATGACCGTGAACAATTCTTCTCCAGCCTCGACTCTGGATCCCAGAGTCAGGGCAGCCTTGACGATCACCCCTTGAATCGGGGCCCGAAGAAGGAAATCCTGAGTCCGGTCACGAGTGTCAGCGCGACCAACCTGTTGAGTCAGCGTTAAGGACGCCAAACGCTTTTGAGCTTCCGCGTATTTATTTTTGGCCAGAAGAAAGGTGGTATTCGCTTGCTCGACCTGTTTTTGGGCTAGAACCTTTTCCGCAAATAAGCGTTGTGCACGATCAAGCTCCCGTTGGGCCTGCGCTTGTTGTAATTCGGCTTGTGAGACAGCCGACTCCAATTCAGCCCGACTCGCCGTGGAAAATCCTGGTGTGATCGCTACGAGGACCTCTCCTTTTTCTACCATCTGGCCCATGATAGGAGGACGGGCAGAGGCCGACAATACAATCAGGCCAGTGGCTGGTGCCGTAACCACAACCTCTTGCCCCATTTTGGAGATAATGCCTCCCCGGGCCCTGATGGTGGAAGTCAGGATCTGATTGGTGGCCGCTTTCGTGGCAAATTCAACCTTCCATTGCTGTTCTTTTAAAAAGGTGACTTCCTCTTGAAGGTTCAGCGGTTCTGGCTCTTCTGTCTGCCGTTCGACCTCGGTCGCGCTGGAAAACACCCTTACCTTAGGAATGCGAAAGGTTTCGTTGAGGGCTTCGCTCTTGAGTGACAGCTCCATGGCATAGGTTCCAGGTTCCGGCATGGTGACGGAAGGGGTAAATATCCCTGCCCTGAGGGGGGCCGAGGCCAAAAAGGATAAAGGTGGTTGTCCCTTCCTGGTCATCCGAACTTCAACACTGCCAGTTATGACAGGTCGAAAATTTCGAAGGTCAGTCAGATGCGCAGCGAAGATGGAGGCGTGCCCCACCACAAATGGCGGATACTCCAAGAAAAGCTCGGCCTTGTCAGACCACAAGGTAATCGAAATGGGGTCCGGCTCCGTTGGACCTTCCTCTAAATCTTGTGAACCGATGAGGGAATCCAGACGAAATCCTCCACCGAGAATGGCCGTCACACCCACGACAACTAACACAATAAAACCCAAAGCCCAGAAAAACATTCGTTTCATGGTCTACCTTCTTTCAGATTCAACGCGCAATCTACTTTTGATAGACAAGACTCAAGAGTCCCAACAACATTCACAGCCTCGATAAGCCGGATCTTCACAAACTCATGAGGCAGAAAAAGTGCAGCAGCCAGCCCACACCTGGGCTATCCGTTAAATGGCTAGCAATGACTTGCTAAAACTGTAGGGAATGGAAATGTATTACAAAGGGAAAAGAGGTGGAGCTCTTCCTGAATGGATAGGAAGAGGAAGGCTTGTGGAAGAAAGGACAGAGTTGAATGTGTTCAGCGGACTTCCGCGAACAGGTGACGTTGACTCCCATAAACTTTGAGGTAGATCAGGTGACGGATAGTCATTGGGCGAAGCGTCGACTATGGGCAGAATGGTGAAAAGGTTAGTGCTCGAACCTGAAGTCAGGGTGATGAGGGAAACATGGTCAAGAATTGGCCATAGGTTCTGGTTCTGGTGCTCACCAGATTCTGGCTGGGGTACGTGAGAAGAATGCTCTGACAGATGAACATGGCGGACCAGACCTGCCTGTTCAGGACCCTGGGCTCCATATCCGGCTTCTGCCAGTTGGATGCGATGGTCATGAAGAAAGGGGAGACTGAAGATCCCAAATAAAAGGAGGGAAACCCATACTTTCATACGCCCGCAATCCTTGCTCTTCTCAAAATGGTCTGTCTAATTGTTTACGCTACGCGGCATCTCGGAAGGTATCATGTGACTTATGCCTCGTCAATGTTTAAAAAATATGTCGGCCAGTTTAAGGGCTAACTCAAATAGGGAAGCTCTGCATGCTGTGATTCTCCGTGTTTCGCCTAACTCCAATTGTTTGATGATAGGTGGTTCTTCCCTTTGTCATTTGAGACGAGGGCCAACCCCAACAATACCTTAGGAAGGAGTGGGGTCCTTTTGTCACGTAACACGAGCCGATAGACGCGGATTTCGACTTTCAGTTTTTGTCCAAGGGTCTTTAGGGTCTTGACTATCATGGGAACGATTGCGCCAGAGTGATCGAGAAGCTTTGGGAACGCGTATCTTCGTGCCTGGGTTTCACTGTGTGATTCGTTGCTGTTCTGCAAACAGCGATTCAATAATAGGACAGTCCGAAATCCAACCTCCTTCGCATTGAGAGGAAATCGAACGAAGTATTTTTTGAAGCCTTCGCAGATCTGCGATTTTCTTACTGACATTCTTAAGATGTTGCTCCGTCACCCCCTTCACTTCCTGACACGTGTACCGCTTGCCGTCAACCAGCCTGAACAGTGTCCGAATCTCCTCAAGCGAAAAACCCAATTCCCGGCTGCGGCGGATAAAGACCAACCGTTTGAGTAGGTCCCTGCCATAGAGACGTTGGCCGCCTTCGCTTCGCGGTGGTTTCGACAGCACAACATTACGTTCGTAATAGAGGATGCACACGATCTGGCAGGCTGACCACATGCATGACTCCGTGATAATCAAACTCTACCGCGTCATTACGGGGGACACTCAACCGATCATAGCGATCAAGCCCGCGAGAGACGTGGTCAAAGGCCAGCTCGATTTGGACTGGCACGAAATTCACGACAAGGAGCCGAGTATTACCATGAGCGAGAACCAGAAGCGACGCGTGACGAAGGCATCGGCGGAAGTTTCCGCGGAGCCCACCGAGGACACCGCAGCCAAGACGAAGGCGCCCCGCCGGACGATCAGCGGCCTCATCATCAACCTCCTGCTCGAGCAGAAGGGTGACCCGTCCATCACGGATTGTCAGATCCACGCCGCGATCCAGGAGAACTTCCCGGGCACGAAGGCGGCCGAGAACCCGGCGCAGCACACGAACTATTACCGTTCGGCGCTCGTCAAGGACGGCAAGCTCGAGAAGCGCGAGCGCCCGAAGAAGGCGCGTGCGGCCCGCGAGGGCGGCGGGACCCAGGAAGTCGTCGAGATGGAGTCCGTCGAGGCGTAAGCCCCGACGGCCCACGAGAAGGGGCCACTTGATCCTGCTACTTGCTGGACTTGATCCATCCAGCTCTCGCGGGCATTTTGTATTGGTCCCTTTAGTGGTGCCCACGACCGTGAGGGTCCGCTGACTGCCAGCACGACTACGGGCACCGGATGACGGGGCGGTCGTTCACTCCTCCGTCCCGTCACGGTTTTGATCGGCGCTCGTGAGAGCACGCCCTGAGCGTGACAAGTAGGCCCTGAGCCCAACCGCGAGCGTCGGTCAATTCGTTTCCGCACAACAAGGAATAACACAGTGCCCAACGCAAGGGACAAAGCTGTCGACACTACC
>CABVRQ010000143.1 GCA_902500695.1 uncultured Nitrospira sp.
AGTAGGATCTGTCCTATTCGGACGTCTTCCCTTTCCAGCATTCAAATTTCTGCCATTGGCGTTGGAGTCGCCCTTCCCGATTATAGAATGATCAAGTTGGAATAGGTGTCACTTTAATGGGGTGGACGAACATCTCCAATCTTTTTAGGGATCAGAAGACAAAAACACGGCCCGCCGTAGGAAAATGTAACATCCAAAAAGAAGACTGACTAAAATCATGGTTGTCCGGGTGGTATGGAATCCTTCGACGACTTGGGTCGTCAGCTCACTGAGGCAGCCGAGACCGAGGTAAAATAAGTAACCCCAGAATGCCCATAGGTGTTTTTTTAAAAAACCATATCCCAACACCCAATGGATGAAGGGGTGTTGATATTTCACAAATTCTCCAGCCCATCCGCTGAAAGTTGTGCCGAAAACCTTGAGTGCATAGTGAGGGTAGGTGGCGATCCACACCAAATCCAAGGTCCCTGCCAAAAGTAAAAGTATCCCAAAAATCTGTATGTCCCGCCCCTGGCTTAAGAAACGTTGAAGGGGACGTTTCTGCACTTTCATTTCCACGAAAGGGACAGACAAAGGAGGTGTTCTCATGTATGAGAGACACCTTGTTCGGAAATCAGTAGTTCTTATAAATTGCAAAAAATAAGTGCCGATTCTAGGTTTAGGAAGATCGTAAGGTGTTTTCTATATCGTCCACGATCTGTGGCGACAGGGGCTTCTGTTTAGGATCATACCGAGCAATGACAGTTCCTTCGCGGTTGACAAGAAATTTCTGGAAATTCCATGTGATCTCACCTTTAAAGTTGGTGTCTTCGGTGAGATAGCGATAGAGGGGGTGCTTCTGTTCTCCAATCACCGTGATTTTACTGAACAAGGGGAATTCCAAGGAATACTTCGTATAGCAAAATTCGGCGATTTCCTTGTTATCTCCAGGTTCCTGTTTGCCAAAGTCATTCGCGGGAAAAGCTAAAATCGTAAATCCCTGATCGCGGTATCGTTCATATAACGTTTGCAGTCCGGCGTACTGCGGCGTATTTCCACAAAAGCTTGCCGTATTCACGATCATAATGACCTGTCCTTTGAACTCGTTGAGGGAGCGTGCTTTATTATCGATATCTTCCATGGTGAAGTTGTAAATTTGTGAAGCAGGCCTACCCTTTGTGATATCAAGTTTTGATGGCGATTGATTTGAAGAGAGTCCTTGAGGCGGAGGTTCATTGGCAACTGCTTCTCCTATAGAGGTTGTATAGTCTTGGCTGCATCCGCCAAGGATTACCAGCGCACACATGCTGGCTAATAAGGTATGACGAGGAGCGAATAGATTTTGGTCTGCCATGGTGGATCCCCCTTAAGATGATGGACAACCAGTCATTGGTTTACTCCAGTGTAATTCTGAATCTTCGGTCAGGGCAATTAGCCTGGATAGAATTATCAACCGTATCACTATGTGTCGGGACTTTTTCCTCATAAACATGTATAGGGCTCTAAGGGAAAGCTGAAGACATTTGTGCTTGAAAATTTAATCCGAGATTGGTTTAACCAGATAGTCCTTGCCCCCGCTTTCAATAGCCTTAACCGATCGTCGATCGGGTGGGATCTGTAGTCAAAACGATTACCAGAACTGCTTCAGATTTTTGCCGGAGCCGGTTCAGCATAGCTAAGCCATCCATGATCGGCATTTCGAGATCAAGGAGAATCCCATAAACGGATTCCGTGTTGAGGACCTCAAGCCTCTCCAGCCCGTTCGAGACTGTGGCCACTTCAAAGGCAATTTTTTCCAACCTGTCGCGAAGATACAGAATATGGTTTCCTGGTCATCAACTACCAGAATTCGTTTGCCCATAGGACGTTCACCTGATTCATCAATCAACGTTTCTATATGGTTGATTGCCGTTTTATCTTCATCTTTATCATAACGACTTCAGTCCTTGTGGCGTCAATGGAATATGATGAAACCTTTGACAATATGGCGTGACCAGAGGGGGATGGGCACGGTGGGGACATTTTGCGGTGAAGAAAAGGGATATCTTAATCCTTACAAGCCAGGCAAAGCTGCTCCAAGTGTGAAGGGTCTTTGAGGCAAGCTGTTTTGTAAAAATTCGTGAAAATTTACATTACCCCTCAAACCGGGCTAATGGGAACCTTTAACCCAATGAAAGAGTTGCTCGAGAATCTGGTCCTTCTTCCCGATCCCACCAATGAATTGCTCGAATTCCCCATTCACAAATAGGGCTAAGGTAGGAAGGGATTGAATCTCTAATTCACCGGGAATGAGGAAATTCTCTTGCACGTTCATGGTGAGGATAAGAAGGCGTTCCCCAAGCTCATTCTGAATGTGCTCTAATTCTTTGGTCAGAGCTCGGCAGTGGCCACAGCCGGGCTGCCAAAATTCTACCAAAACAGGGACGGGCGATTTTTCAATAATCCCATCAAACTCTCGATCAACTATTCCCTGAATCATGTTCGCCGATCTCGATTCCTTCATTAAAAAAAGATTCTTGTAGATGAGTCTTTCTCACTTCCTAAAAAGATTGCACCCGCTTGTTATGGGCATTTAATCCAGCTGCTTTTCAGTGTTCATTAGGTCGGAGGTAATTGAGAACTGAAAAAGTAAAAGCCTCTCTGTGATGAAGAGCCCCATGACGGTTTTTTCTGCGGTGCAAAGGATGTATTCATGGATTCCCCATTTGCTTTCTGTTTTTGTTTAAGCTGTTGGACCAGGTTAGAAGTTTTCGGACCTCATGAATCCAAAATTTTTCCAAATTCAACATGCGCATGTCTGTTGCTCGAGTAAAGGATCCGCTCATGTCCGTCACAGAACGAATACAGCTCTCCCGAAAGATGTAGCGGGTTATGAAATCCAACGAACTTTAGGCCGTTTCGTAACATTGGTCGGCAACGGTGATGGCTTGCAGTAGCATCAGACCTTCATACTTTATAATTTTGGTGCACTTGTCAAAATACGAATCGAAATATTGGAATCCTGGCCCCATTTTGACTACGTTGATGGAATCTTTTGTAATCATTAGGTCAATCCCGAAAATACTTCCAACGCTCGCTCCCTGGAACTGCCGAGTTTGACGATTGGCAGGGGATAATCTTCTCCGAGTTGCACACCCGCCTCCGCCAACACGTTTTCTGGCGCTTCCCATGGATTATGCAGGTATTTTACCGGTATTTTTTTTAATTCTGGGACGAAGCGCCGAACATACTCGCCATTTTCATCAAACTTTTTTCCTTGCGTGACAGGGTTGAAAATTCTAAAAAATGGTGCCGCATCGGCCCCACAGCCTGCGATCCATTGCCAGCTGGCACTGTTGTTGGCCAGATCGGCATCCACCAAGGTATCCCAGAACCAGTCTTCTCCAAGGTGCCAGTGCAACATGAGATTTTTGATCAGAAAGGATCCAACAATCATGCGGACGCGGTTATGCATGTAGCCGGTTTCCCACAGCTCACGCATGCCGGCATCCACGATGGGATAGCCGGTTTGGCCTTGTTGCCATCTTTTTAGGGCTTTCTGATCTTTACGCCAGGGAAAGGTATTAAATTTCGTTTGCAGATTTTTTCGAGGGAGGTCGGGGAAATGAAAGAGCAGACTGTGGGAAAACTCCCGCCAGCCCAGCTCACTCAGAAACGTTTCCCCGTCTTTCCGCCATCCTTCGGCACCCATGCGTAGTTTGGCGGCATGCCACACTTCATTCGGTGAGATTTCTCCGAAATGCAGATGCGGCGATAATCGGGAGACATTTTTTTTGTAGGGATAGTTCCGGCCTTCTTTGTAGTGGTTGAGGCCGCTTTTGAGAAAAGCTTTCAGTCGGGCTTGTGCCCCAGCTTCTCCGGGCTCCCAATGCTTAGAAAGTTTTTTGTGCCAGGGGATGGTTGGTAGCAGGTCCAATTCTTTCAGTGCCAGACTTCTGTGTGTGGAAAGTCGTAAATCTTTTGGGGCTTTTTGTGGTCGTCGAGGTTCATTGCCCTTTCCGAGACATCCATTTTGATAAAAGGGAGTGAACACCTTATAGGGAGTGCCGTCACTTTTAAGTGCTGTCTGGGGTTCAAAGAGCAGGGAACCGTTAAACGTGTGAACCTCGATTCCTTGGGTCTGCAAGGTCTCTTGAATGCGTGCATCGCTTGCAATTCGCCAGGGTTCGTAACATCGGTTCCAATATATCGCTCTTGCTCCTGCCTCTTGCATGACGTCCATCAGGACCATTTGAGCCGATCCTGTCTGTAGGCAAAGCTTGCCCTCCAATTCTTCGTTCAGTGCCTTGAGACTTTCATGCAGCCACCAACGGCTGGCCGCGCCTAACTTCCATTCCCCGCTATTTTCCTCATCCAAAATAAATAACGGAAGGATAGGGTGACCTGTTTGATGGGCCGCTAACAGTGCCGGGTTGTCCTTGATGCGTAAATCCTGGCGAAACCAGA
>CABVRQ010000144.1 GCA_902500695.1 uncultured Nitrospira sp.
ATTCCGAGACTTCACTTAACCCATTCAGCAAAGGATTAACTGATGATGCCCTGGCGCAATGCATGAACAGCAAGGGCTGGTTTTTGGCTCAAAAGCCATAAATTCTGACCTTTGCTCTGGCTCTTCACCCAGATCTACCTGTGCTTGCCATCACTTGTTGGCCGTGGATCTTTCAATTAGGCATTGGATTTTTCATGATGTTTGTCGTACCCATGAATGAAATTCGGTCGCTAAAGGCCGCGTTTATGATGCCAGAGTCTGACGATTAAGTACGTCTCACTACATTCTTAAGGCCCGAGACTTTAGAGTCCAGAGCCCATGAGCTGCCATTGTACGCTCATGGGCTTTTTTTGTGGCCATGGAATGCAATGTTCTGATTCTTAATTTATTCCGAGGTATGAATATACTCATGCATTCATCCTCATGTGGGCGAGGAGGTTGGTCTCCTCCTGTCCCCCTCGCCTTGCTCCTCCTCAACACATGACGTGTGAGGATACGTTCACCATTCATCCATAAGAGAGAAATCAAAGAGGATTTCTCCGAAAAAGGATTCATTCTAAAGCGAGGTGCCCCAATGAACGTCCGTAGAGTTCTTACTTTCTCTTGCGCGCAGATCTTTTGTATTTCTTTACTCACATCAACACTACCCTTTCTCGCCAATGTACCCCTGGTGTTAGCTCAGGAAACCGAAGAAGCTGATCCACCGGAAGTCACCAACGGAGAACGATTGTTTCTGGAAACCCGGTTTGCTCAAATATTTAAAGTCTTTTTAGATGACGGAGGGGATGTCAATGATCCCTTGCCTCAAGGTGATCCCTCCCTCGACAAAGTGACAAATTGGCAACTCCCACCCGATCAATTTGCCATTGGCCCGTTTGCTGGTCAATCCAGGAATTGTCGAAGCTGCCATTTTGTGGATGAGCTACTCGACATTCCGAAATACGGAATGAATACTTATTCGGGTTTTTCACGTCGTAGTCTTCTTCCAGCCCGTGAAGACGGAAAACAGACCACTGTTCGAAACGCGCCCCCTATGGTGAATGCCGCTCTTCCCCGACCGATGTTTTTTCTTCATGCCGATGCTGAATTCCCGACGATGCTGGAAAACGTCAAAGGTACACTCACCGGGCGCGACTTCGGATGGCTTCCCGGTGAACAGGAAACCGCCATCTCACATATTGCCCGAATCATTCGGGAGGACTCCGGAACCGGAGATCTGGCCCAGGAGTTTGGTGGACTGTCCTATCCTGTTCTCTTCGCTGGAACCGATCCCTCGATTCCTGCAGCCTTTCTGATCCCTGAAAATTTTCGTGTCGAGGTTTCTACAGCCACCGATCTCCAACTCGTGCAGGCTGTCTCCCAACTCATCTCTGCCTATGCAGACCAACTTCTGTTTTCACAAGATGACGAAGGGAACTTTAATCTCTCTCCTTATGATGTCTTTCTTGAGATCAACGATTTGCCACGCCAACCGGATAAATGGGAGTCTCCGAATTCATATACTCGTCGGTTGCTACAACAGATTCAATTTCTCGAATCATACGATTCGCAAAATTATTCCCGATGGCCCTCAACCTCTTCTTCCGATAGCCCGACCCTGCAATTCGTTGAGAAAAATCCCCATACGGCAGATGGCAAGTTTCAGTTTCATAACCAACCATTCACCTTTGGGCCCGAGGAATTAAAAGGGTTGAAAATCTTTTTCGCTCAACAGAACCGACACAGGCATCGTCGTCATAAAGGTCACCAGATTCGCCCCAGTGACCAGGCCCAGGGAGGAATTGGGAATTGTGTTGCATGTCATACCCCACCCAACTTCACCGATTTTCGATTTCACAATACTGGAATTGCCCAAACAGAGTATGAACGCATTCATGGTCCCGAATCGTTTTCCATGCTTCAAATTCCAGGATTGGATGAACGAAATGAAAATATCGAAGCCTACCTGCCTGCCACGGCAAAGCATCCGCATGCTCAAGAACCATTCCGCGCTATCCCCTCGCCGGACAACCCCCAACAGACCGATCTGGGCATTTGGAACATTTTCTGGAATCCCGACTTCCCCGCATCTCAGCTACCCATTTGGTCCATCCTCTGCGAGGACGCCCTCAATGAACACTTTGGGGTGTTTCGTGGCTTCCAGGCCTGTCGACCAGATCGACTCCTACCGAGAACGATTGGCACTTTTAAAACTCCCGGCCTGCGCGATTTGAGTCATTCGGCTCCCTATAGTCACGCCGGTATCGCCGATACCCTCAAAGATGTGATTCAAGGGTATATGACAAATTCGGAACTAGCGCGAAACGGAAAACTTCGCAATGGTGCTTCCCAGCTCAAAGACATCGTCTTACTCCCAGAAGACATCCCGGCCTTAACGGCTTTCTTACGATCCTTAAACGAAGACTACGAGTAACCGATTAAAACATCGCCTAAGGAAGGCCTTACGCATGGAATATTAACAACTGGAAGAAACTGAACTTCCTTAAGCCCACGGTGAATCATTCACCGTGGGCTTTTTTTTCGAATGCTTCACCTTGCAGGATGGTTCTTTCGCTCCCACGCCTCCAAAAGCAGCGAATTTGAGAAATCACCTGAAGCCATACAAAGGGAGGAACTTTCCTTGAAGGATAATCCATCCCGGTTCGCTGCACTTCCCAATCCGACTCAGACCGATTTTCCTCATTCGGAGTGGCCTGTTTTTATAGTGAGACAACATGCGGTACAAAGTGAGTCGTTCTCAGAAGGAGGGAACGACATGGAAGAGGAGATGATTCTAAGGGCTTCACCCCTGACCGGATGCTTGAGATGTTGCCGACTGAAAATTGCTATCTGTCCTCGGCTGTCTATGGGCACCAAAAGTAGCATGGCCAAGTCGAGCCCTAGGTTCGGCGTGAGGCCTCCTGGAAGCAATCGGGCTAAGAGATCCGGCAAAGAAATTCCTTATGGCACAGCGATTAGATGAAGATGCGCATTGGGCATGTCCGATGATATCTGCTGACGGTCACTAATTGATCCTCACGGTTGTTTTTATCGCCTTTTTTTCTCCCTGGGACTTTCAAGGAAGTTGTTTTGGTCGAGGTGTTGCCTGTGACCACTACCAGTCCATGACCCTTGCCGATTCTCTCTATCCAACAACGTCATTAGCCATATAGCCTCCTCCACTAACCGTCTATCTAAATCATGGGCGCAGCAGGAAGACCCGTCTCATGGTCGTTCATCACGGCCAAAGTACCTATTATTTCCAGGATTTGGCATCTCCATGCCAATTGCCTCAGGCAGACCGGGGATGCCATCAAGAGAAAACCTCCTGGCTGAAAGGGGATCATTCAATTGAGGTTACAGACAAAAAAACATGGCTTTTCTGTTATTTGAACATGGGCAAAGTATTTATTTTAATCTAGTATTGAAAACATAAATGATTTTCATTATCATTAACTAACAAATCACAAAAACGACGAATATTTTCAATATAAACTCTCTTAGGATTCTTCTCCAGACCAGTGACCTTGTAGGAAATAATGAAGAGGACAATATCCAAACCAACTAACCCTCAACAATCTGATTGGAGTTGCCACAGTGGCAGGCCTATTGCCAAAGTTTCACTCAAAGACACTGAATTCCAATGCGCTCGATGCAAGCACATCCATTCATTTCCTGTCGAGGCGCCCAGACCATGACACGCCAACGATACCAACAAAATTCACATGATCACTTGGAAAAGCTGATAGAGGAATTACGCTGTTTGGCGCGAGAACGGACTCACGTTAAAATCGGCACAAATCCAGTCGAAGAACGATCTTCATTTATTTGCAAAATCCTTCAAGATCTCCTCTCCGGGTTAAAGGATACCCGGGCATTTTCATATTCAACAGCTCAACAGATTCACACCTTCATGATCTCACATCTGCATCAGGGGCTTACCCTCAAAGATATTTCCCTCTTCTTGGGGTATTCGGAAAAGTACTGTTCGCAACTCTTTCACACTGTTATCGGTGAATCGTTCCGTTTTCATCTCAAAACACTTCGAATAGAACGAGCTAAATTTTTGTTACAAGAAGGGCATGCCAACCTCAGAGAAATTGCGACAGCCCTTGGGTTTAGCGATCAGTTTGCCTTTAGTCATTTTTTTAAGAATGCGGTAGGTTGTTCTCCCTCAAGTTTCCGGACTCTGTTTGAGGATGTATCTGAAGTCCAGCCCACACAAAATGCTAATGAACACTAAAAGCCATAAATTCAAACTATATTACATGGCGAGCTACCCAT
>CABVRQ010000145.1 GCA_902500695.1 uncultured Nitrospira sp.
GGATTTGCCACGCACAATGGGAACTCTTTCGCACTTTATCTTCATGTTGCCGTTTCACGCTGCAAGAGCGTACCAAAGAAAGAGGACCCCGTAGCAAGCTAACGGGGAATTTTCAAGTTCAAACACTAAATACCTTATTGAGTTTCGAACTACCCGCCTGCTGCAGTGAGCAGTTAAGAAAGGTGGTTTGAAATCTCATTGCTTGGATCAGGACTGGATCGGCCCATTCGGCGTGGCCGAGACGCGGAGCCGAATTAGGTAACCAGGCGGGCACTGTTTGAGGCAGGCGAGTTTGCCCGCCGCTGGATTCGGCGAGGATTGAAGGCATCTTCCGCATCACGCCGAGGGCCAGTGGTTTTGGGTCCTTTTGCCGAAACAAAAGGGCCTCGGCCTCCGGGACGAACCCCGGCAACCAGATCAAAGAAAAGGAATCTGATGCCGTCGCTGATAGAATGCACATGAATATTCCTGGCTGAGGGACAGCGCCCCACGCATAGATCAACAAATCCCAGCCGACCGCACTCAGGACGCCCAGAATGAATCTGTTGTACCAAGCCAGGTGGCGAGTTCGCTGATGGAGACGGCTATTGTTAGGCCGACCGCCGCAGATTGCTTCAAAACCTCATCATCTACAAAAACTATCTTGGGCGTACAGACCACCCCTATTATGTTCTTAAAGTGTGAAAAATCGAAATTACCCCCAACAGGATTCTTTCGAAAAACATCAAGAACATCTCGCCAGCGCTGAATAGCATCTTCGATGTTCGAACTCACATTTCTAATTGTGCGATAATCTCCAATGTCATAAAGTCCAGAATACAGGGTACTTTTACAAGATACAATGAGAAGTGTCCCTTCGGTCTCACCGATGGCATCAATATCGGTTATGTGCTTCCCGTCCCGAACCAAGGTTCTGCCTCTTAGCGCAGCCAATGATGTACTTGGTCTCCACTTGCTTTTATCCACAACTGATTGGACCTCTTCCTCGAAGTGATCGGCACGAGCGTTGGTGAGATCTCCTTGCAAAGCGGAAAACTGTAATGCTACTTCAAACCTATCGCTGGCTGTGGCCAAGTCGACACAAATAGCACTTCCATCGTGCCGCAAGACAGGACCAGCCGCTAAAGGCCAGTCATTACCCACAATACTCTCAAGAGCGGCCAATACCTCTGATGAATTCCGAACAGAAGCGGCTTCCAGCATTTGGCGCACAAAATCCGGAACGGCATCAAATAGAAGAGACAGTCTCTCATAAAGTTGGCTTGGCTCTTTCGAAATTAGATATCCGGTTTGCAAAATGCTAAAGAGGCCTGCTTAATGACGAACGACAAGACTCGAGGCACACGTTAGGAGATACAACAGAACGGCGGCTTCTTTGGTAAAAAGCAATTTCAGGTCGCATCTTCGATCTGAAACGAGTTCCTGTAATTTTTGAATCGAAAGAATCTCAAAAAAGAAGTTGGCTTTCGTGTATGCCCAGTCCTTAGTTTCGGCTTCACCCATAGGTATGCCTGGCATGACGGTTGGAACAACTGCTGGTTCGCATCGTTGGATCCAAAGAATCCGGTCAGTTTCATCTTCCTCAATTGCTGATATCACCACCGAACCGAACCGTGACAGGGGGCGTCCAGTCGACGCTGATCGCCGATCGTAGGTTTCGACCGAGCTCCGAATGGTTGAGTCTACGCTTGTCTCAGGAAACCTACCCCTTTGAAACAGAAGACTAGCTCCTTTGCCGGCCCATCGGAAAAGGACATGGAATTGAGACAGGATCCGAATGCCCGCGCAGAAACGAGCAAGCCGTGTTACTACTGCACCTTCGAGGGGGTACGCCAGCCAAGTATTCTCGCCCCGCCAATGTTCCCTTCTTTCACTGGCTGGACTCCGGCCTGAAATGACTTCTGCGAGTGTCGAATCGTAGCCAAACGTAGAAGATAACTGACCTTCAAACACGCACTGCGGCAATCGTCGAAGCATCCATATCCATCGCATTGCTGAGTACCCAACCGTCCATTGTCCCAGTTCCTTGGTAATATTTTTGATGCACTCGCGAAGGACATCGCTAGCAGTGGAGGAGTTACATTCAACGGACGTTTTACCGAAGCGCCGTCTAACCACCACGTCAACCAATGGGCAAAGCTGTTGTCGCGCAAAACGATCGGCTTTGACGAGTGCATCGTTCTGGAGTAACTCGCGCATCATTTCCTTAGGCCCATCAATTAACAGTTTATCTTTGGATGAAGGATTCATGATCTAGGGCAAAAGTCTCGGTGGTTACTCTAATTCAATCGCTGGATTTTTTCTGAGCGCCCCCTTGGCCGCTGATGTCTTCCGTTGGAAATGGTTTGCGTCTCATCCTGCCTCCTTCCCAGACTCCGGCGAATCCTAGACCAAATACCCTACCGGCAGGAAGCCGCTCATAACGCGAATGCTCCCGCGAGTAGGGTTGGTCCTTGTTCTTGACCCACATCAGAAATCTTTCCGTCTACGGTAGAGCTTAACGGAGGACTCAAGATAAAGGTACCCAGGAGATTCCATGTGCCCGTTAGTTTATTCGGAGATAACCCTCCACCGGTTCGTATATCTCTGCCTCTCATGTCATTTCACAAAAACCTTGCTGGAAATATATCCAAAAACAGTTTGGGCATGGTAGGATCACCATTCTGATGGATAGGGACAGGTATTTGAGGGGGAGCATCGGCACATTCTTTGGTGATTGGATTTCCCAACAAGGGGTCTTCTGCAATCCGGCCGCAATCTGCTCTTGAAGTTACCCATGCGGTTACTCTATAAGTAGTCACATTCAATTGACATACACTTGCGCGGAGAGGTGGCCGAGTGGCCGAAGGCAACGGTTTGCTAAACCGTCGTAGGTCAAAAGCCTACCGCGGGTTCAAATCCCGCCCTCTCCGCCATATTTTTCCTCCTAATTTTTCGGATCTGCTGTCTTTCCTCAACGTTCACCACTTCCTCTGGCCACCTCTATCCGGTATCGGTAAGACCCATGATCCACCAGTTTTGTTCTTCGTCTTCCTGAATATTCCTCATGCGTGAACATCGTTGGGAAACCCAAGCGACGCTCTCCTTCGATGACATTTTATCGGTGGCGGGCAAATTGAGGCAGTTAGGCCTGACCTCCATCCATGAGGATAAGGAGATGATAGGCTATATCGAAGAATGGGAGGTGGACCATCCCCAGCGCATCCAGACTCTCGCGCCCTGGCCTACCGAGGATGTCACCTTATTACATCTCATCGACAACTGGCAGGGCGACTTTTTTCTACTGGCAGGCCACTATCACTCCATATTTCAAACGCATCAATCGGTGAACACCTACTGCTCGATCGCGCACCCCTGGCGTATGACTCAGCCACTGACGACGCTCCTGCCGGAAGCCTGGCTGTGGCTTGGATTCCGACATACCCATGGATTCATTCGGGTCCGGGTTCATACCACCGAAGTCATCACACCAGGAGAAACACTAGACAAGCCGCGTGACCGATTTTGGCTCACGGACCGGGAAAATGCCTTTCGGGCCGCCATTCAGATCCTGGATCTTCCAATTGAGGTGACGCAAAAAGGCGCTCGAGTGCTGCTGCAGACAGACCGAACGGATACCCCGCTCTTTTGCTCATGGCCGGATGCGTTTGGACCCTGCCAATTCGAACTCAACTCGCCGGATCCTTTTGAGTTTCTGGTTCCGGCCAGTCAACTGGCTGCGACCTACCAGGGACAACCTGCTAATTTACGCGTCTATCTCACAGGATTTCCCGAACCCGCCCTCTTGGATTTTACTGGAATCGCACCCAATCCCCGGTTCATGTATCGCTGTTCTATTCACTGCACGCTGTCCGATATGCCTGAGTTGCTTCAGCTCTTAGAGCCGCAAGGTCGGGTCTATGGCAGCCTGGCAGAATTCCAGACCGACTATCTCCTTCCTGAAGGTAAGGACGTCGCGGCCATCGTGGGTCTGGTGGGCACGAATGGTGAGTTTCGTCTGGAGATTCGACTCAATCAACGTCCCCTTCCTCATCAAGCCACGGAACAATGGCTGGAGGAGTTGGTTGGTCATCCCCTCATCTATGCACCCCTACCCGCCTTTCCGTAAGGGAGTGTTGAAAAAGCATGCCTGAG
>CABVRQ010000146.1 GCA_902500695.1 uncultured Nitrospira sp.
GAACAGAAGTTCAATCACTAAGCGGTTAACGAAGTCTGACATTAGAGGAAAGCGTCTCGCGTGTCCGGCGTCTCCAGGCTGATGCGACCCAGCGTGCCGTTGCGGAATTCCGTCAACAGAATTTTTGCCGCTTTTTCCCTATCCAATTCCCCGCCCTTTCCTTTCCGCAGACATCCGCGTTTGGTGGCGATGCCTTCGAGCACGCCCATGCTATCCAGCCCGTCTGCGCCAAAGCCGTAGCGTTTCGTCAGCAGAGCAGGGTAGCGTGCGAGAAGGATGGTGATTAGGAACTCGGCGATTTCTTCTTCGACCATCACCTTGGCGCTGACTGCGTGGATGGTGGCGAGCAGGAGTCCTACGCCAGGATCTTCGATTTTCGGCCACAATAGGCCGGGTGAGTCGATGAGCGTCATGTGGTCGTTCAGGGTGTGGCGTTGCTGAACTTTGGTCACGGCTGGTTCGTTGCCGACTTTGGCCAGACGGCGTTTGAGCAGGCTATTCATGAGCGTGGACTTGCCGACGTTGGGGATGCCCATGATCAGCATGCGTAGTGGCTTGCTGGTGCTGTTACGGTTGGGGGCAAGGAGTTGACACAGGCCGGGTATTTTAGCGGCCTGGCCGGCATGGTTACAGGAGAGCGCAACGGCGTTGACGCCAGGTTCCCGGTTGAATTCGTTCAGCCAGGTTTGCGTGACGGCGGGGTCGGCAAGATCGGCTTTGTTGAGCACTTTCAAGCAGGGACGCTGGCGGTGCAGCCGCAATTCCGTGATCAACGGGTTGCTGCTGGCGTCCGGCATGCGCGCGTCCAGTATTTCGACCAGGACATCAATGGCTTCCATCGCTTTGGCCGCTTCTTTGCGTGCGACGTTCATGTGGCCGGGAAACCATTGTATGGACATGTGATAGAGGCTTCCTGGTAAAAATGTCCTCAGAGCGGATAGATCTTGTGGACCCATTGCATGACTTTATGGAGTTCGGATTCGGTCATGGCGGTGCGCGATTTTCGAAACTGCGAATAGACAGCCCGGTTCACCGTGCCATGGGACAGTTTTTTCGATTGCTCGTGCGCACGGACATGTTGTTCAATTTTTTTCCGCAAACGATCTAATCGTTCTTTGGGGGTCTCCTGGTTGGTTTCCATTTGGCCCGGTACGGCCAGGTTTGCCCACAACCCCTGGTTGCGCATTTCAAGGACGCCGGACCGTAAGGGTTGAATACTTGATTCCGCCCGATCCGCTATCGGGAGAAGGCCCTGAGCATTGGGGTAGGTCCCTTCTCCGAGGTCCTGTGTCGATGAGGGGCTGTCGGCAATCGCCGTGGTCCGTTGGGCCAGGATATATCCCAAACATTCCCGGAATGGCCGGTCGTCCGGAGCGTAAATGTAGGCCCGTTGCTCAGCATAGGGTCCCGCGAGCGGATCCATGCGCGTGGCTCGATGAACGACCTGTTCGATCCATGGCTTGGTCCGGATATGGGTCAAACAGATAAGATGGGTAATGGCCGGCACATCCAGGCCTTCATAGGCCATGGCCACGGTAATCAGACAGTCCACCGCTCCGCTACCCTGTCGTTTAAAGGCTTTAATCGCCTGATAGGCTGCCGTGGAATCATCGCTTGTGGCAATTCTGGCCGGCACGCCTCGTTCCTGAAGCCAGGCCGTATATTTTTGCGCCTGCTCAATGTTGGCGGCCACCACGAGCAGCTTCGATCGGGAATGGGTGGTGCGATGAACCTGCCAATCCTTCACGCCCGTGCTTAAGAGTTCCAGGGCTGCTTCCGTTTTCAGCGCCGTCAGGAGTGCGGCTGCGGTCTGTTTCCCGGCATGTGCCAGGCTTTCCACATGGTGCTCGGCTCCCTGAGCGTCTAACCAGGTCGCCTGACAGTTGGCGTAATGGACGGTCAAATCAATGCAGGCATGTTCACGCAGGGCATCGGCTAACGTGTAATGAATGACGGCCCGGGATTCCGTGTTGTCCCAATCAAGCCGGTTTCCCCGGTCGGTGGTGGAATACGGCAGGAAGGCGATGGGTGTGCCTTCACCACGCTCGAACGTTCCGCTCATCAATACTCGCAGCGCTGCCCGGTCGTAGAGCGGCTGAATGGCCTCATGCCACAGTCCTCCCTCTTCGAGATGATGTGGTTCATCAAGAACGAGGATGTACCGCTTGCGGCGGAATTCTTTGGCGTTGATCTTGCGCGTGTCGGCTGCCAGGGCCTGATAGGTGGTGACATAGGCCGCACACCCTCTTGTTGGATTTTCCTGGTTGGTGGTCATCATGGCCTCCAACCGATGACCCAAGAGCGCCCGGTGGCTGGGATCCTGAAAACCCCGCGCACCCTGGTCCTGTAAGACACTGCGAGGGACAATCCAGCACAGGGCGTCGGCAATGGCTGGAATCAAGCGGGAAGCCAGGATCTGAGGCAGCAAGCTTTTGCCTCCACCGGGTGTGACCGCACAGACAATGTCTGTCAGGCCTCGCCCGCCTAAAATATCCTCGCAGATGTCCGCTAATTCCTTCTGGTGCCGCCGTAGCTCCATGCTTACCCCTCGGCCATCTCCAGGGGAGTCCTGGGATGCTCAGGGATCCGACGGGCTTTGCCCTTCTGGGATGAAGGAACGGGCGATTGCGAACGATTGCGTGCGCTAACGGGATCCTCAATGTTGCCACATTGGAGGCAACGGTCCATGAGGACTAACTGACTGCTGCCCTCCCTATCATAGACGGACTCTTTCACAATCAGTCCACCACATCGCTTGCAGGCCATAAAGAACTTCCTTTCTTGAAAAAGACATTCGTTGTCACAGGGGGTGCCTCGTTCCGTTCGAATCCTTCCCTGAGATCTTCCCTGATCTAATGCGGCGTATTCCCGATGACTGAAGCCGGGAATCACCCTTATCTTAAAACATGCGACCGCGACAAAAGTGACACAGGTGTACCGGAAGGTTTCTGGTTACCCGTTCCTCTGTAAACCATTGAGAGAATTTCAATCGATGATTGTGATAGGGACTGTTGAATATTGTAAAAATTTCGCCGCAGCATCAGCTTAGGAGTCACCGAGGCTTACCCGAGAAAAATAGTGGAGTGTTCAAAAATGCCCGTCCAGTCCTGCCCTGAGGCCTCTCGAAGGGAAGGCCGCAGCCGCTTGGAGGAGCGGAGCGTACGGAGGAGTACGTGAGCACGGCCAAGTGGCGAGAACGCCGCTGGCGGCATTTTTCAACACTACCTGAAATGAACATGGAGAGCGAAGCGGTTTTCCCTCTCATAGGGATCCAACTGTTGATGGCATGAACCCGGAAGCAATGGGTCAGCGTCACACTCTCTGCCGGCATGTGGCCATACTCTATAATGCCACCGTAGGGGAATTACCCGATCTGTACCAATGTCTGTCTTTGCCTTTCGTGAATGTCTGTGAACAAGGTAGACCTTTTTCAAACAGGCACCAGTTTAGCATGGATAGACATACCCAAAATGTCGACATTTTGCAATGGAATAATGACGTGCTGCCTTAAAAATTGAGTGATCAGACGGATCGAATTCCCTATCGACATACCACAGAAGGGCTGAGGAGGTCTTTCGAACGCAGGCGAAGGGATTGTACCCCCATTTTCTGCAGGAGGCTAGGCCCCTTTTGATATTTGCCGGTTCTTCATTCCATTGAAGGGGGTAACGGTGTCAAAGGCGAGTTAAGGATTGCCAGGAGGTAGGGTCATGCGGTAGGCTCCCCCTCCCTGTTACGGATCAGCGTCCGCTCCCCGCGTCGTTGCGAGATGCACGCCCTCCCTGACGTTCACGCCAATTTCATGAGGATGGTCTCACGTCTCTCTTGGCCATGACACACTGAAATCGTTGGTGCCATATCTGTGCCTTCCGGGCTTTGCTTGTGCGCCCTATGTCTTGAAATGACTTGAGAAGATTGCCGACTAAGGAGAAGAACGATGCCAAAAGCGAAACGAGAAAAGAATTGTTATGTGTGTGAGAATGCGGAGTTAATACGAATGAGTTTTATGACCTGCCGGCAATGCGCTCGTCATTTTTGTAGTCGTCATGGTGACCCGAAAATGGATGAATGTACCAATTGCCTTGAGGGTGATGAGGAAACCTAG
>CABVRQ010000147.1 GCA_902500695.1 uncultured Nitrospira sp.
ATATGGTTTTTCTAAGGGAATTGAGTATTGGAAGTGGCCAGGACTTTTATCTCCCTGCACTTCGCAGGGACATTGAATATATCCTTGCATGCAGCTGTATCAGAATTTCCAATTTTCGGAACTCACTTCAGGGATTGAGGTTTCGCCGGAAAGTGTGCAGAAGGAGTTAGTCAGCCACCTCTGTTTTTTTTCTCCCATCCATAAATCTCCTCGCTCGATAGAGGTCCGCCATCAGTTCCGGATGTTTCACGCGAGTGAACGTCTCTTCGGCCATTATGAGTCCTTTTCAAATGACCTCTACGGCATTGGCCATCTTCTAAAGCCTCTTGGCACTCACTACATTGAAGAAATCGTGGAGAGCAACACGCATTCTTTGTCACGCTCATGAGTCAGTTTATTCTTCCATTAAGGAGAGCGAAGCATCTTGTATAATTATTTAGTCCTACTTGGGTTTTGGGTTGGTGGGATCAAAATCTGAACGGAAAAATCATTGCTCATTGCGTGAATGAAATCAACTTCAATAATTCCTGGCTTACCAACAGGATTCCAGCTAAATGGTATAGGCATATCACCTCCGTCCCTCATGGATCGGGAATTTTCATTTTTAATGGCCTGAGCTTTTCCGTTTTTTAGATTTCATCCAGACAAATTGGCATTTATATTTCATTTGGGGTTTGTGGAAGTTAAATATCGTCTGCTCGATTAATCATGTCGTCTCTTTTTATAACCGGATTTTCCGATATAATGACAAAGAGGTTAGATCCCAGTGAATCATTCCTACACCATCGGCACACTCCTTCTAGACCGCTTGTACAAGCTGGGTCTGCACCATATTTTCGGCATTCCCGGCGATTATGTGCTGACCCTTTTTCAGCTCATCGAAGAATCGCCTATCCGGCACATCGGAACGACGCGGGAAGATTGTGCGGGCTTTGCGGCAGATGCCTATGCGCGCATACATGGGATTGGCGGAGCCTGTGTGACCTATTGCGTCGGCGGTCTGAATATGGTCAATGCCGTTGCCTGTGCCTATGCCGAGCGCTCGCCGGTGGTGTTGATCTCCGGTTCACCAGGCCTGAATGAACGAGTCAATAATCCCTTCCTTCATCACATGGTCCGTGATTTCTCGACCCAACGCGATGTCTTTGAAAAGATTACGGTGGCTTCCGTCGTTTTGGATGACCCTCATACTGCGGAACAGGAGATTGACCGGGCCTTGAAGGCGTTAATCCAATTTAAGCGGCCGATCTATCTGGAGATTCCACGGGATCTTGTGCTGACTCCCGTGCAGGTGGCTTCAACAAACCCACCGAAAGTCACAGCCTGCCAGAGTGACCCGGCGGCCCTCAAAGAAGCCGTCGCCGAAGTTCGCGGCATTCTGTCAGGTTCCGAACGTCCGGTTATTCTAGCCGGTGCCGAAATCCATCGATTCGGTCTTCATGACCAATTGACCGATGTGGTCGAGCATATGAATGTGCCTATCGCCACGACCTTGCTGGGGAAGTCGGTTATTCGCGAAGACCATCCTTTGAATATCGGGGTGTATGGCGGACTGGTGGGACGGGAAGAAATTCTGGAGTTCGTGGAAAATGCCGATTGCCTCCTGACCTTGGGAACATTACTCACTGATGTTGAAGACGTCAAAGCGCATGCCACGCTTCTTGCTGCCGGCCGTACCATTCATGCGACGGCGGACTCCATCGCTATCAAGCATCACAGCTATGACGGCGTCCGCTTTGAAGACTTTGTTCGAGCGTTGGCGGCGTCTCCCTTGCCGTCCTTTCCCGCACGAGCGCTCCCGCCACGCGACAGCGTCCGGTTTGATCCACCTGGTCCGGAAGCAGTAGTGACCCTTCGCAATGTGTTCGGGTATCTGGATGGCTTGCTGAATGACAAGACGGTGGTGATTGCTGATGTGGGGGAATCGCTGTTTGCTGCTGCCGATCTGCGTGTCCGAAAAAGTGCGGAGTTCCTGTCTCCGGCCTATTATACCTCCATGGGATTTAGTGTCCCGGCTGCTCTCGGTGCGGGGTTTGCCGATCCCGGACTGAGGCCACTTGTATTGGTCGGCGACGGGGCATTCCAAATGACCGGCACCGAATTGTCCACCTGCATTCGCTACGGACAGGCCCCCATTGTGGTGGTGTTGAATAACCGCGGTTATGGGACGGAACGGGAAATCCTCGAAGGTCCGTTCAATGACATCCATGAGTGGCAGTACGAGAAGATTGTTGATTTGTTGGGCGGAGGCGTGGGCCATCGAGTGGGCACATTTGGGGACTTGGTCCAAGCTTTGACTGCTGCCGTTGATGATCACAAGCAGGTCCATGTGCTGAATGTGCTGCTTGATCCTCGGGACCGATCCACAGCCATGAAACGCGTTGCTCAACGACTGGCCAAGAGAATGGCAGGGCAAAAGCCTTAATCTTTCCTTGGCTCTGAGTCCTGGTTCATCATCCAGGCCTGTTTGAGCCTATTTCATTTTTCCCTTTCACGATATTCATCAAAACCCCTTGTCCTGATTGGTTGCGGGCTTGATTAATGCGCCCGTATAATGCTTTGGTTTGAGACAAAATTTTCCTTACAGCCAGGATAGGACCCTACATATGAGTACCGAGACCGTCGAAAAAGATTCCAAAAACTACCCCATTCTCCGCAATTTGCAATATTCCCCGCTGAAGCAGGGGGAAGAACAATATATTGTGTTGTGGGACCCTTCCGGCCTGTCTTCTGAAAAGCTGGTGTTGCCGCTGAATTTTTTCTATCTGTTCCAGTTTTTTGACGGGGACCATTCCCTGGAACAGGTTGGCGCTGAGTACCTCAAGAAGTATGGCGAATTTATGATGCCGGATCGCCTCACAAAATTGGTGAGCGACCTGGACGAGAAATTATTTTTGGAAGGTGATCGCCTCAAACAGGTTCAGGCACAAGCATTTGAGGCCTATCGAAAGCTTGATGCGAGGCCGATGGCGTTTGCCGGGAAACAATATGAGGCCGATCCGGCCAAACTGCGGGCGCAGATCGACGGGTTTTATGCTTCAAAGGAGGGACCGGAGAAAGGAAAAGCGGAATGTGCCGGTCAGACCATCAAGGGCCTGGTGGCCCCGAATTTTGAATTGAAAGATGCCGGGCCCATCTACGCGTGGGGCTATCAGGAATTACGGCTAGGCCAGGTCCCGGATGTGTTGGTGTTGATCGGCACCTGCCATGCGGGTCTCGAAGGGGGAGTGGCCTTTACGGATAAAGATTTTGAAACGCCCTTTGGGACCGTGCCGGTCAATCGAGCGATTATCGACTTGATCCGCAAAGAAACCGGGGAGACATTTTTTGTGGAAGATATTGCCCATCTCCGTGAGCATAGTCTGGAATTGCAACTGCCGTTTCTCAAGCATGCACTGGGTGAAGACCGGGAGATTTCGATTGTGCCTATTCTCGTGGACTTTCCTCCTGACACCCTCACGGGCGGGGAGTATCAACAGCTCTTTCACCGCATTGATCAATTTCTCACGATTACCAAACGCGCGATTCAGGCCAGCGGACAACAGGTGTGTGTCATTGGGAGCGCCAATTTAGCCCATATCGGGATTCGCTATGGAGACAAAACACCTCCCACCGATTTTTCATTTCACAGATGTATGCAGATTGATCTGGAAATGTTGAAGAAGGTGGAAGAGGCAGATCCCGAAGGGTTTGCAGAGTTTATCTTGAAAGAGGGGAATCAGCGGCGCATTCTAGGGTTTTCCGTCATCTTTTCGCTGATGAAACTGCTCAAGCGTGATGGGGAGGATTTTAAAGGACAGGTGCTTCGCTATGATCGGGGGATTACCGATCAGTTTAATTCCACGGTGACGTACGCCAGTATCGTGTTTGTCTAATGGGTCTGTTGAAAAAAGCCGCCAGCGGCGTTCTCGCCATTTTTCCGTGCTCACGTATTACACATACGCTCCGTGCGTAAAAATGGCTGTGGCCCTGCTGGACGGACCCTTCGGGAAGACTCAGGGCATGCTTTTTTGAACCGACCCGAA
>CABVRQ010000148.1:0-1792 GCA_902500695.1 uncultured Nitrospira sp.
GCGGAGAATGTGTCTGCAAAAAAAAACTAGCGGCTGCCCAATTCGCCAAAATTGCAAAAATCCAGTCATAGGCTCAAGACACTGCGAATAATGGGGAGGGGCATGACGGTCTGAATTGCCTATGAAGATCATGTCATTTCAGGAAAAAGTCGAGTGACATGGTGAAGCGAATGTTCCATGAACTTCTCCATTTTGGGACGAAGGTGGTTGGTTATTAACGGATCTAGGGAATTTTGAATATATGGGTATGGCGCGGTATTCGTCTCGAAAGGTTTTTTGACCAGGCCGGTTTCCCTTGCAAGGCATGGGGAATGACGGCACCTCCCTGAAGACGGATGGGCCATCGGCGCCATTATCACCGGAAGAAAGGGTACTGCGGCGGATAAAATGGCTGCCCTGGAAGCAGCAGGCGTGCGAGTTTGAGTCTGGAGTTACCAAGATACAGGAACGGCTTCGCTGACGGACAGGAATAGGACGACGCCACTCCCGAATGTTGGGGTAATTTGCTTGCTCAAACCATGCCGGTCTCCCGGAACCTGCTGCCAAACCGGCCAAATTGCCGCTCAATACTTTTGTGGCTGCCGATCCTGCCACACGGCGGGCAACATTGTGCTCGTACTATGCGCAGGCTAATCGGATGCCGTAGCCAAAGGCGACAGCGACTTCTGCGGCCTCACCGCCTGCAAGACCTAACTGAATCCCGGTCAGTGGAATATAAGCCAAGTCTTCAGAGGGTATGTTGAACAAGAGAGTAACTTCGACACCCGCTATCAAAGCGGCCCCAAGATTCACAGCGACCTCAAAACCATCCAGCCAACCCTGCACAGACGATGCGCCTAGCGTATCGTGGCGACCTAAATAAAATCCGATGTTGCCGCTAACGTCGGCTTCTTCTTGTGCGCCAAAGTCGAATGCAGCCGAAACGTATGTGCATGTTCCTGGTGTCAGCGGATTATACGGATATGACTGTGCTGCGCCGATGCTGAATCCTGCAATTCCGGAAATGTCTCCTGATGCACCAATAGACCACGACGGGTTTATGCCGTCACCAAGGCCTCTTGCCTTTACGACCGCACCGGCGAATGGGTGCCGTAATTCGTTCCTGCCACTTCCAAATATTGTGTCCCGGACGGTTTGTATTTCGATTGCACTTAATCCCTGACGCCCATCTCGCAGATATGGTCGAATCGTCGTGGCTCTTCGATAAACTTCCGTGAGGAAGGGCATTCGATTCTGCAGCTCTTGCCTTGCTGCCTGGATCAACCGAAATTTTTGCCGAGGCGTGAGTGCCGCGGTACTCATTGCAACGAGTCGAGGCGCATATCTCATAGCTTTGGCAACCGTTTTCGCACGAGGGGTTGTTCAAAAATATGTTGCCGTTCAACTCCGGTCCTCGTTTGATGTTCCAAGCGGTTTTGGGATACGTGATGTTGCGGTCAACCCTCACTCCATGAGAAAGCTGCGGCTGGTCTGGATCAGGACAGGAGGTTGGAGTATCAGGGGCGATGCGTTCAGGAGGTTGCCGGATTAGGTCGCCGTGATGGAAAATGTAATCGGCCTCTATAATAAAAACCCCAAGCCGTTTGTGTGAGAGATAATTTTCTGAGGCATTCCGGAAAAAATCAATTATTCATCTACAAACGGGCTTGAGATCGCTGGGCATTGGGAAAAAGGATACCCTTTTGATGAAAAACACGAGAGGGTGTTTGGCGATGAAGAAAATAAGAAACTTGATGTTAACCTTTGGGATGGTCTTTTCTTTCCTAGGATGTGCCACGGATATGGCCCCTTT
>CABVRQ010000148.1:1892-3883 GCA_902500695.1 uncultured Nitrospira sp.
CTTTTCGATCTATGGCTCAATTGAATTCGACGTTCCAGGTGAGTAGGGGGGACTGAATTATCTGGGAAAATGGGAAGTGAAAATTCACCCCCCGACGTATCTTCGATTGGTTGATGTTTCCGTGGAAACTGATGTAGAGGACGCAAAAGTCCAAGTTCTTTCACTGTATCCCGACTTAGCCGGTCTTCCTATCACATTTCAACTCCCGACACCCAAGGATTCGGAAACGCGTTTAGTGGAAATATCTCCGTATCCTCGGGTATGGTGGTTTTGCCGCCATTTAACCTGTTAATAATGGATATGGGAGAAATCAGGACCTAAAGATGGAGTGCAGATGGACAATATCGATCCACAGTGGGAATGTGTCGTTCATTAAAAGCCGCAATGAGTTTTTCTCGGTGTATGGCGAGTGGTGCGATAGAACAAACCTGTCGAACCTAATGATTGGAAAGTACTTGTGAGAAGATTGTCGTTAATTTTTTTAGCAATTTTGGCAATGGGCTGCGGTCATTTCCCTCAGGCACAAATGGATGGATGGAAGGGAGTTCATCGTGAAGAGCTCATTCGGGTGATGGGGACACCGACCAAGCAAACGGCCTTGCCTGACGGCGGAGAACGGTTGGAATTTATTCAACGAATAACTCGCCATCCACTGGGGGGTGAAGTGTATGGCACATCGTATGAGTGTCATAAAACGTTTGAAATAGACTCAGAAGGTATCGTTCAACAAGCCGTTTCTGAACCGGTATGTTGATCAAAAAGCACAAACTCCGCATTGTTCAAGAAAACCCGAAACAACCATGGGATGGTGCGGGATATTCCCCTCAATCAGACCATCCAGTTCAATCGTGAGGAGGGTTGACCAATGCCCCGTAAATATTTGGCATTTGATATCGAAACTGCAAAAATTTTGCCCGAAAATTTCGGTGATTTACATGATCATCGGCCACTCGGCATTACCTGTATGGCGACCTGGTGTAGCGATGAACCCTCGGCTGTGACGTTTTACTCAAAAAAAGCCGATGGCACTCCTGCACCACAAATGACCAAGGCGGATGTCGCCGCCTTTGTCGAGCATCTCAAAACCAAATTGCAGGAAGGCTATACCCTCATTACCCATAACGGGCTCGGATTCGATTTCGTGATTGTGGCAGAAGAATGCGGTCAGGTTGATGCTTGCCGTGAATTGGCGATGAGCCATGTCGACATGATGTATCATTTCTTCTGCGGAAAAGGCTTCCCCATCAAGCTCAATGCTGCGGCGAAGGCCATAGGGGTGAGTAAGCCTGCGAATGTTGATGGGTCCGTCGCCCCGAAGCTCTGGAAAGAGGGGGAATGTCAAACGGTATTGGACTACGTGGCCCAGGATTGTCGGTTAACCCTGGACGTGGCCGAAGCCAGCGAAAAAGCCAAGAGGGTGAGCTGGATAACCGGACGTGGGACCACATCTCATTTTGAATTGCCTGGGGGATGGTTGACCGTTCAAGAAGCTTCCAAATTACCTCTGCCTGACACGTCATGGATGGATAAGCCATGGCCGCGATCAAAGTTTATGGAATGGTGGTGAATGAGAGAAGGGGCACACTTTGAGTGTGTAAGTTGTCATAGGAAAAATCGAGAAAAGAAGGAGAAATTATGTCTGTATTGATTGGGAAGAATTCTGTGGTCAGCGTCAATTATAAACTTACTGACGATGCCGGTAAGGTGCTGGATAGTTCAGATGGGTCAAAGCCCATGGTGTATTTGCATGGTGCAGGGAATATCATCCCCGGGTTGGAAAAGGCCTTGGCAGGTAAGGGAGAAGGAGATACTCTGAAGGTAAGAATTGAGGCTGCTGAGGCCTATGGGGAGGTTATTCCTGACGGTATCAAGACGATCGAAAAGGCGGCGTTTGAAGGAGTAGAGACAGTTGAAGCGGGAATGGTCTTTGAGGCTAAGGCGCCGGATGGCGCGATGCAAGAAATTGTGGTGGTGAAAGTCGACGGTGATGC
>CABVRQ010000149.1 GCA_902500695.1 uncultured Nitrospira sp.
CCGAAACAATCTCCGATGAGATTGCCAATACCTGCGCCCCAGGCCGCAGCGGGACCAAATAACAGCGATGCGACAAATGGAATGGCATTAGCCGGCCGTAATTCCACAAAACCAGGAACAATCGGAATGCCGGCTTTAAAAGGAATAAGAATAGCCGCATAAATTGCCGCAATCTGAGCCGTCAGAACAATCTGCCGGGTATCCCGCCAGACAGCTATCAGGTCGGCCCACCATCGTCGTGAATCACGAGCGTCTTGAGGAAGAGACATGAATGTATGAAAAATTCTTAAGAGGTGAGGTATTCAGATGGTTGATGAATAATGAAATATTTAGACTGTCGATCCAAAAATGGCTCCCAAAGACCTATTTCAAAAGAGTCAGGGAACGCCCAAATCAGGTTAACAGAAGGAGGGTAATACCCGGGAATTGAGACCGGTCAATGAGCGACCGGCCTGGGCGCTTACGCGGCAAAGCCCTTCAGCGGGTAGACGTGAAGCCGCTCCACCGAAGGTCGTGAACGCTGTCGACCGGCCTGCCGGAGCTCCGGGGCAGGTACGGCGTTAGTTTTCATCCTTCCCATTCACGAATATCATACGGTGATCTGCCTCCGCATAAAGCGGACCTTCGACTAAGGCATTCAGCAACAGATCCCTCAAAGGGATTTGATGGTCTCTTCGATCCGTGGCGTGGGTCAACATGTCATAGCCATCCCCGCCGTCAGCCACAAACGCGTCGGTGGCCACACTATAGGCTTTGGAAATATCTAACGGGGCACCTCCAACCATAATGCTCTTCACACGAGATCCGACCGGAGCCTTTCCCATATACGTGACCTGGAGACCGGATATCTGGAGGAACCGACCGGAATGATTCGGCCATTGGCTCACACTATGCTCTAAAATCTGACGAAGCATCGCTCCCGTCACATGTAAAGTCACAAGAGCGGAGTCAAAGGGTAGGACCGCAAGCACGTCGCCAAGCATGACGGGACCGGGTTCCAGACTTCGGCGAATCTGTCCGGCATTAATTAAGGCGATTTCCGTGTCCAAGGTTCTTCGCATTCGATCGGCTAATAAATTCCCTAAATTGGCCTCTTGGGTTCGGATAACCGGCCGATCACCTTGGAGCCCCACCGACGCCTCTCCTACTACCTGAGTGGCATGCCGGGCAAACCGTTGTCGATACTCATTCAGCAGTTGTTGAACATTCGGCTCGACTGGAACCTCCACGGTCACTGGAATATTCCGGGAACGCGCCTGGATCACCGATCCTCTCTCAATCGTCAGATCTAATCGCCCGACTGTTCGTCCTTGCCGATGCGTCTTCACATACACCGATCGAGGATGAGTCACGGATTCAACCGGCTCCATCAAACCAGGAGCATACAATCCGTCAAACCCTTCGGTATGTCCACCGATAAGCACATCCACCCCCTCAACTGTCTCCAGAATTTTCAAGTCTTCATCACTATCTTGATGCGTGAGGGCAATGACCAGGTCAACATGGGCCTCTGTCCGTAACCGCTGGACTTCCACCTGGAGAGAGGCAATCGGATCCACTAATGATAATTCCTTTACAACTTCCCGGTTAAAGGTATCAGGGAAATTACTTTTTCCCACAATTCCGACGATTCCAACACTCACATTCCCCAACCGAGTGACCACTGAGCGCCGGCAAGGCAGGACGGATCCCTTGGACTGAAGGTTCGTGCATAAAATTGGGAAATCGGCTAACTCAACCAATGTGCGAAGATGGTCAATTCCATAATCAAAATCATGATTTCCGGCCACCATCGCATCATAGCGGATCAGATTCATGGCCCGAATATCCGGTTCACCGCGAAACCAGGAGGACAAAGCTGTTCCAATGAGGATATCCCCGGAATCCGCCATCAAGACCGGCACGCCTTCCCGCCGAACCTCTTCCACAATTGTGGCCCGCCTGGCCAATCCTCCAATTCTCGTCTCTCCGGCTTGATCAAGCGGAAGCGCAACCCCGTGATGCTCACTCGAATGCAGAATTACCAACTTGTCAGCGGCGAGGGCTGGATTTCCGGAGAAAATCAGGACGAGGAGGAGGTGTCCCCATTGCCCAAATCTTAGGAGGATCTGTCGCATAGAAAGGTTCAATTCGAAACGCAACACGGTGGAGAAGCAGCGTCACGCATTACGATGATTGGACACAGCGAAAACCGATATGCGCATAGGGGTAACTTTGTCGAAACCAATTTCGAAACGACCGGCGTAAGAGCCGGCTAGAGGTAAACGGCCCGGCACCTTTCACCACATAATGATCCTGATCAAAAAATCTGGCGGAATAGCCAGGATACGTGGGAAGGGCTGAAAATCCATGAAAAGGATGAAAAACGGTCGATGTCCATTCCCAGCCATTTCCCACCATCTGAGCCAAACCGAACGCACTGTTCCCATGAGAATGCGCATTGACAGGAGCGGGATCCCAAGCATGAGAATCAACATTCCCGTGTTGAAACATTGGCGCCTCATCACCCCAAGAGAACAAGCGCTCAATACCAGACGGAGTGCCAAAGGCGGCGCGATGAAATTGCGGTTCTGTCGGGAGGGTCATCCCGACCCAATTGGCGTAGGCTTGCGCCTGTCGATGCGTCACATACACCGGCCAGAATTGCGGTAACGGGACCTCTTGGAACATTGTGCGGACATTCCAGGAATCGCCTCGTTTGACCCAAAACGCCGATGGCTCCCCACCGTCCTGAACAAATCGTAGATATTGTTGGTTCGTCACTTTATACCTACTGATCAAAAACGGAGGGACAGGAACTTCATGTTGTCCGAATTCATTATCCCAGCCAAATCCCTCTTCTGGCTGCCGCCCCAAGGTAGCCATGCCTTCTGGAACTTCTATCATCTCGTTCTTAGGTACTTCTTCTGAAAATGAAGAAGATAAGCCCATCGAGGAATTCGCCGGTGAATGCTTGTACTTTGAATCCAAATGGTGGAGCAGGTAGGCATTAGTCTCGGCATGCATCAGACGATGCTCCACCGCCATATGGATGGTCCATTCTGGAACAGTTGGCAACAGGCGATCCACTTCTTCACGAGCACGCACATTATAACGATGCACTTCATTTATTGTTGGCCAATCCGACGGTCGATCGGCGGGAAGATTTCCTAGGGAAGGATCAATACCTGCTTCAAATAATTGGTCAAATGATTCGTGAAAAGACGGCATGCCCAATGTCCACCGACCAATCTGATTCCAGTCAAATGCCTCAAGATGTCCCAAGTAAAAAATCAAACGGTGTCGCTCGGGGATTGGACGCTCATACATGGCTTCATCACTCATAAGGGAGAAGAGACGATCCGTGCATAACCGGGCTTCGTCTAATTCACTCTTCAATTTGGCCAATTGCATCATTAGGGCCTCTCCTTATCAAGCCAGACATGACAAAAAGAAAAAATCGACACTGCTTATGATTTTTACCTAATTTTATTAATAAATTAACTATACCGGACTGGCCTTATGGTCGAAAAGTTCAAAAGACCATGCAATTATGGAATTCAAAGAAGTGGGTCCTCTCCAAGCTACCCATAAAACCGTTAGGTTGAGGAGCGGGGAAGAAATCGCTTTAAACACTCTCCCAATAAAACTCTATTATTCCACCAATGGAGGAGGTGCTCTGAACATAGACAATTTAAAGCCTATGGCTAGAATAAAATCCAACCAAACCATCGTGTAATTTTCATCCGATTCATCCTTAGCGCATGTTTCAAGGCTGTAAAATACGGATACAATGGAATACCCGCGGGTCCCCCATAATCACCCCCCTTTCATTATATGAGATTACGAATTCGTCTAACCTATATGCAGATTTTTTCCTGATCAAGAAAAACCCTGTTTTTTT
>CABVRQ010000150.1 GCA_902500695.1 uncultured Nitrospira sp.
CAACTCGCAGGACGGAGGATTGAAAAAACAGAAGGATATGAATTTTGCTGACTCATTGTTTAAGTGGCTGGGCACAGATCCTTCGCTGCGCTCAGGATGACAACTACTTTAAGACGGATGTCGGGGGTGAGGAGGCGGAGGAAGGGCTTCGAATAGGACATGGCAAGAGTAAGGGGGGGTATTGATTGATGTTAGGGCTCGCTCAACTTTGCGCCCTGTCTGTCCTCAACCCGGCTTTTATGTTGGTGACGGAGATGGTGTTTGAGCATCCCCTTTCCCAGCCCTGAGCTGGCTAAATGTTTCCTTCCCCAAATACCGCTCCAGCTTTTCACTGAGATCGGGTGAGAGACGTTCCATGGCGGCTATACGAAAAAGTTGTGCCTCCATGTGGGTTTGTAAATCCATTCGATGCTGCCTGAATTTTTCGAATGCCCCAATCATTCTTGAGGCCACTTGGGGATTTTTGGCATCCAGCTTCATGAGAAAGTCCGCGACAAAGGCATACCCTGATCCGTCTTCCGCATGAAAGCCTTTGGGGTTGGCCTGCGAGAAGGTCCCATACAACGCTCGCATTCTGTTCGGGGTGGGGTGTGTAAAGGCTTCATGTCCTGTCAGGGCTTTGACGATCTGGAGAATATCATCGGTCTGTGATCTCGCGAAAGCCCCGATCCACTTATCCACGACTAACGCATCATTGGCAAACTGATAGTAAAAATGTTGGGTTACGCCGTCTCGATATGATTGCGCCTCATCCATATTGATGATGATCGTCAGCGCCGCATAGCGGTCGGTCATATTGTTGGCCTGGCTATATTGCTTCACGGCCAGCTTGGCCACGTCTGCGTCTCCTGAATGCGACAAATACGCGAGCGCGGTGTTTTGCAGGCTGCGGCGGCCGGCATCGGCACGATCATACGCTTTCACGGGATCATAATTGGTGTTGTATATCTTAAGAAACTCATCGTGAAGCTCACGGCCTACTGTTTCCAGATATGTTTTGCGTACTCTTAGAATAGCTTGCGGATCAATCACTTTTCGGTTAGGAGCCATTTCCTGATAGACGGGCAAGCTGAGAGCCAGGCTCATGAGTTCCTGGTCCATATCTGTTCGTTGCACAATCCTACGAAACGAATCCAGCACATCTCCGCCAACGACGATGTCTTCTCCGCGTTCATGACGATCAATCTGTGCCATGAGTTTGGTGGTGAGGAATCGGTTTCCTGCTTCCCACTGATTGAATCCATCACGGTCATGCACCATCAGATGTCGCAATTGGTCGTCTGTGTACGGAGCCTCCAGATTGACCGGAGCGGAAAAATGGCGGAAGAGCGAAGGGACACAGTCAGGGGGGATATTCTCGAAGGTAAATGCCTGTTTCGCTTGCGTGAGCTCCAGCATCCCCTGCGTGACATCCTGACCATCGGGCCCCACCAACCCGAATTTCACAGGAATGTGTCTGGGGTGACCCGTTGATTGATTAGGTATGGTTGGGACAATCTGTTCGAGCGTGAGGGTGAACAATTGCTTCGCATGCTCATACGACCAATTGGCTTTCACCGTCGGTGTGCCTGCCTGTGTATACCAGAGCATGAACTGGCTGAGGTCACGACCGGACGCCTCCTCCATACAGTGCACCCAATCTTCAACCGTGACCGCTTGCCCGTCGAATCGTTCAAAATATAGGTCCGACGCTTTGCGAAAACTCTCCTTGGCCAATAATGTCTGCAACATCCTATTGAGCTCCGCACCTTTGCTGTAGACGGTTGCGGTGTAAAAGTTATTGATGGTGACAAATTGATTGGGTCGCGGTGGATGGGCCATGGGCCCTGCATCTTCGGGGAATTGACTCATCCGTAGGTTTCTGACGTTCGCGATACGATTCACCGCTTGTGAACCCATATCCCCGGAAAATTCCTGATCTCTGAAGACCGTTAAGCCTTCTTTTAAACAGAGCTGAAACCAGTCCCGGCACGTCACCCGGTTGCCGGTCCAATTGTGAAAATATTCGTGCGCAATCACCCCTTCCACGCCTTCATAATCGGCATCGGTCGCTGTAGAAGGATGCGCCAACACATACTTCGTGTTGAAAATATTCAGGGACTTGTTTTCCATCGCACCCATATTGAAATCGTCAACCGCCACAATATTGAACAGGTCCAGATCATATTCACGACCATACACCTCTTCGTCCCATGTCATCGAACGTTTCAGTGAGGCCATGGCATGATCAAGTTTATCGAGGTCTTTGGCATCGGCATAAATACACAACGCCACTTGACGCCCACTGGCTGTCACGAAGGTATCGTCAATACATGCGAGATCACCCCCGACAAGGGCAAATAAATAACTCGGTTTGGGGAAAGGGTCCTCCCACACCGCATAATGACGTTGATCATCCATTGGCCCATGATCGACGAGATTCCCGTTAGAAAGGAGAACAGGGGCAGCAATTTGATCGGCAATAATCTTCGTGGTGTAGGTCGCCATATTATCCGAGCGGTCGGGGAAAAAGGTGATCCGTCGAAACCCTTCGGCTTCACATTGCGTGCACCAGTTGCCCCCTGATTTATACAGACCTTCAAGGGCGGTATTCTGTTCGGGGTAAATTTTGACCAGGGTGTCTACCGTAAACGACTCATCCGGGGGGAGGAGAGAAAGGGACGCTTGAGAAACCACATAGCCTTCTTTCAGATTGGTCCCCTTGGGTATCGCGAGGCCATTGAGTTTCACCTCCAGCAATTCCAGATTTTCGCCATCGAGGACCAACGGGTGGTCATGACTGCCATTTTTTTTCACCTGTAGCCTGGCGCTGACCAACGTCTCTCCATCGCGTAGGTCAAATGTCAGATTAACATGTGTGACCCAGTAATCAGGTGGTGTGTAATCTTTCAGGTACGTCACTTTATTAGTTTCAAGCATAGCATCATCTCCAACTATTGAATTGTGTTGGCTTCTTGCACATAGCAACCTATGGCATTGTCACCAAAACCAACCTCACCCGCAATAGGATAGACTGTAGAATGGGTCCACCATCACACGTAAATCATGAGCGATGCCCCCACTCCATCCAAGCTAAAATTTAAACGGACAGTCTCACCCCGAAAATTCAGTCAATTATGGTCTCTGCCTTCCTTTTCTTGGTTTTCTGTGATGCCGGGTTTCGGCCAGGCAGGTGAGCCACTGTTGTTTCGGCAAACGTGGCCAAAACCATTGATGCCCCGTCTGGTCTCTTTTAGGAGGTGAGGGACGCTAACTCTGCAGAGAGCGGACCAACTCACGGAGCCAGCCCTGAGTTTTTGAAGGGCTCAGACATGGTCCGCTGGCTGATAAGAGCATCCCTCCTACGGGCCAGCCGGCAGGCGTCGGATCAACGGGCCGCCTGTCGATTTGGGGTTCAGTCAGGGTGGCCGACCTGAGGGTGGGGAATGAGTGGATTATTTAGACGGTGGCGCTAACGGGTCTTTTTTGATTGAGCTTTCTGGTGAGGTGCGGTCGTTTTTCTCTGTGGTCTGTTTGCTGTGGTCTTTTTGGGTGATCGTGTCGCGCGATGTTCTGCAACGATATCGACAATTTTGCCATTTCGAAACACATACACGGGTGTGTTGGTGTCAAGCCCCAATTGTCTTGCATTTGCAGCCGCACGTTTTAATGCCACTCCCACCTTGGCCAGATCCGGGTCTTTGATTTTTATCTGTTTATCGGTCATTGTTCCCTCCTTCAGAGTCAACATATCCCGGTCTTTCCAATGCATTATCATAGAGAATCCATGTGTTCACAAGTGGTCGATATATCTGTTGAAAATTTCGCCAACCTGCCATGAATCTTCTTCGAACGATGGGTTCCGCTACAGCATGCCCGCCTTGCGCCACCCGGGC
>CABVRQ010000151.1 GCA_902500695.1 uncultured Nitrospira sp.
ATCTTCTGGCAGTCGGGTGATCCGCTATCGGTGTCCCCCTTGATTGTGATTGATGAGTCCGCGTTCATGGATCCAGCGAGACGACCCGTCCGTTTTAATGATTCGATAAATCTCGTTATATCCTCCGGTGCTATTCAACTTCAGATAGGCATTCCTGATCCGATTCTGGTCTTTGGGATGAAGGGCTTCGAGCCAATCCAAGGGGTTACGAGCGAGCTGAAGAGCCGTGCGATCCCAAATCCTCTCATAGGTCGGGCTGACATATAATAATGTTCTTGGTTCCTGAAAGTCGGTCAGCCAAAAAATTCCCTGATAGTGCTCCATGAATTGGTGAAACCGTTCATGGGCTTCTTTGAGTGACAATTCCAGTAATTCATTTCTGAGTTTCAAGCGATGATGCTGGATGACTTCTGCTACCAGCGCCGGCAATAAATCCAAGTATCCGCTTTGGGACGCTTTGACCAAATAGTCATTCACTCCAGCTTTAAAGGCTTCAATGGCAATCTGTTCGGACCCATTGCCTGTTAGGAGAATAAACGGAGATAAGCATTTCATCTGACGCAAGGTGTGAAACAGCGTGAGGCCATCCATGCCCGGGAGTTTGAAATCCGCGATGATGACGTCAAATTCGGAAGGGGATTGTTCCACATGACGAATGGCTTCCTCCGCACTTTCACATTCAAGAAGGGTGTGAACGTCCTTCTTAAGCGAACGACGGATTGCGATTCGCTCATGGGAGTTGTCCTCGATGAGGAGAGCTGATAATCCGAGTTCCTGGACCAGGGACATGTGGTTAACCGTTCGTTTGGGCTGATAATGGCTTCGCGTAGGGTTCTACGCAACTCCAGAACGTCCGGAGGGATTTTAAGAGATTGGCAAAGTTGGCGTACCCGACCGGTTTTTTGAGGAACGCCGTACATCCATATTCATATCCTTTATTCCGGTCCCTCTCGAGGGTGGAATTCGTGAGAATGATGACAGGTAAAAACCGGAACTGCTCCTTTGCCCGAATGGTTTGGAGAACCTGATGTCCATCCAGTTTCGGAAGTTTGAGGTCCAAAAGAATGAGATCAGGGTCAGGAAAAATGTTCGATTCCAAATATTTGCCTTGGTGAAACAGGTATTCCAGGCATTCTTCGCCGTCCGACACGATGTGCAGATGATTTCCAAAGCCAAATTGTTCCCAGGCACGTTTGGTGGCCAGGACATCATGGGCATTATCTTCCGCCATTAAAATCGTTAAGTTCCGCGTTTCTTGCATCATCATGATTTTCTCCCATCGGTACCGTGAATGAAAATATGCTGCCTTTGCCCAATTCGGACCTCACGCGAATTTCTCCCCCCAGCCGGCTCACCGCTTTTTTGACAATGGCCAAACCGATTCCGGTTCCCTCATATTCTCGGGACGTATGCAATCGTTCAAAGACCTGGAAAATTTTATCCTGATAGGATTCAGAGATCCCGATGCCATTGTCCTCAATCGTAAAGGTGATAAACCCCTGGCATTCCTGTCTCCAATTCATGTTCAGAACTTTTGGGGAGGAGTGGTTGAATTTGACTCCATTGGCCAGGAGGTTCTGGAAAATCTGTTTCAGAAGATGTTCATGGCCAAGGACTGTTGGCCATTCAGTCGGTGTGTGAATTTCCACGGCTTTATCGAAATTTAGAAGGAGCAGGACTTTGGGAATGATGTTCCCGGTGTGGCAGACCTGAGGAATAGAATCCTTGACATTTAACCGCGAGAGTTCAAGGAGATCAGAGACCAGGTCTTCCGCCTCGCATACGGCGGTCGTAATGCCGGTCAAGTACACGGTTTGATCCAATGAAGCTTTTGTGGACAAGTCTTCTGACAGGAAATCAACATAATTCTGAATCGCTCTCAAGGGTGTTCGCAAATCGTGTGAAACGGCATAGTTATAGGCTTCCAGTTCCTGGTTCTGGTTGGCCAGTTGTTGATTTAAGCGTTTGAGCTCAGCTTCGTCTTGTTTTCTGGCTGAAATGTCTACAACTGAACTGAGCACCATGAAGCCGTCTGGCGTGTGGATGGGATTCAGACCGATTTCTACCGGAAACTCACTTCCGTTTTTTCGTCTGGCAAACAGATCCCGCCCGGCCCCCATGGCTCGGGTACTTGGGTTATCGAGAAATGCAACTCGATGTCGGGCATGGTCCTGCTGAAATCTTTTGGGAACGAGTGCGTCGATGGATTGCCCCATTAATTCATCTTGTGAATACCCAAACAGGGTTTCAATTAATTTGTTGGCAAAGACCACTTTGCCGAGATGGTCAACAATCAACATGCCACTCGGAAATGCGTCAACAAGTATGCGAAGCCGACGCTCCTTATCTTCCACCTCATTTTTGGTCAATTCCAAATCTTTGAGGAGAACCGTCATTGTGTGGTTTTGTTCCTTCAATTCTTTGGTCTGGAGGCCATATTTAATCTCAAGATCCTCTTTGACCGTTTGGAGTGCGAGTCGTGAAGAAATTTTTTTTAAAGTTATAAAACCCGTCACCACCACGCAGAGAATTGATAGCGAACGGTTAATGATGGCCGTTTCAGATCCAACCCTGGAAATAGAAGTCCAATATCCTAGAACAATTAAGAGAATCGCTCCGATTATTGCCAGTTTGGTAGTCATGGCATTGTGGACCGGGAGAGTGGCCACCACTATCAATATATACAGGCTGCCCATTCCAATACCCAGTGGGGTCAGGCAGTCCGCCACGAAAATCCCCAAAGACAGCACCACAATAATACCCTTCTGAAAATCCGCCTGAAGCTGTTCGGCTGTTACGGTGGGAACCCTCATGGTCATAGAATTGAATGCCCTGTTATCTATTCGATTGTTCTAACAATCCATTCAATGAAGGAGTCATAACAGGTAGCCAGTGAGGATGCGGTGCAGGGGGGAAAGCTCTTTCAGTCGCTCGTGCTATTAGGATTGCTGGAGCTGGGTGTGATGGCAAACTGAGCCCCCCAAACATACCATCTGGAAGAAGTGTATGGCGCAGAAATTGAACGAGACAGTTCATGCTCCGGCGCACCGCATGGCCATAATGTGGAGTCCTGACGCAGGACTTATCCTGGTCAAAAGATGAACACAAAATCCTTCGCCCTTTTGTTAATGTTGACTCAAGGAAATGACGAATTCGCACCTGAGAAAAATGATTGTTGTATCAAGCCGATTTTTGAAGAAAATGTTGAATTTGCCGGTACATTGGCGAATCCTCGATCATGATGCACCTTTCCCTGTGTGATTGGATCGGGATTGTGACATCTCTCGACATGATAAAAATAAGGCGGGATGAATGGAAACTGAGGATAATAATGAAATAATGCGCGATAATAACGGTTTTTTTTATGATTCGCAAGGAAAATGCTTTCAAGACAAGAAGGTAAATTTGTTAAAAGATTCCCTATGGGAATTCCTTAAATTCGATCACGAATTGTGAGAAACCATCGGGGTTTGATTCTTCTGAAATCGGTACGGACGTGATTCAGGAAAGTGAAATGAGGATCCATGCCCGCAGGTCCGTTGGGACTTTGCCAATAGATCACCCAATGCCAGAACGCCTGATTTTCTTTGCAGTGCCATTGCGTGGCGAGGAGGGCATGGGAAGGTAGGGCCTTCCAGGAAACAAACTGGTGTTCTCCCTAACGGTGATTCTCTTTCCCAGTGCTATTGTTTTGATTTGCTGGTAGGAGACCTTGGCCAAAGTGGGCACA
>CABVRQ010000152.1 GCA_902500695.1 uncultured Nitrospira sp.
TGACCCGAAAATGGATGAATGTACCAATTGCCTTGAGGGTGATGAGGAAACCTAGCCCGGCTCCTCAATAATTCAGCCCATGCTGAGACGTTATAATGGAGTATGTCCTGATGCTGAAGGGGTGGGATGAAATCCGTGAATTCCCAGATTCAAAATCCCGATGAGTCGCTACCTGCCGGATGAATGATGGCGTCATAATTTCTAATGGGTCCCGGCCCGGTTTCCCGCAAATGAGTTTCATCTGCTTGGTCCTTTTAGGCTCCACTTTTAGGTGTTTTTATTCGGGTTTGGCAAATAAGGCGGGGATTGTCTTTCTGCCATGAAGCTCCTACAATGGCCTCTCATTTCTCTCTCGAAGATTCCCGCCAACCGTTTCGATTGAAGAGTGTGTGTATAGGAGAAATCCTTGTGACCGTCATTCTACGAAGTTGGACTGGATTCATGTAGAAAGGGTCGCCATGGATTCTACGCTCTTGGAATTCCTGCCACTCCAAGTCACGCAGCCCCTCCCTCCTGTTTTCCAAAGTCGATTAAACCCTGCTGGTATTCTTTCCCTGGACGTATCATTTATGGGAAATCCCATCATGAAATACTTCCCGTTACTGCCTGGCACGAAACGGTTGTGCGTATGAGCGAAGACCGCTTCCGCAGCCTTTTTGAAGGAGTGGCCCTTTCGATCTGGGAGGAGGATTTCACCGACGTCAAGGCGTTGATCGAAACATTGTATGCCGGGGGTGTGAGGGATTTTCGGGGTTATTTTACCGAACATCCGGAAGTGGTGGAACGCGCCATTGGGCTCGTCAGAATTCTCGATGTGAACCCTGCCGCCGTGACCATGTTTGGGGCCGTCAGCCGTGCGGAACTGTTGCAATCGCTTCACCATATTTTTGTCCCTGAAACCGGCAAGATTTTCCTCGAAGAATTGGTAGCCATTGCTGAACACAGAAAGTTTTTCGAATCGGAAGTGATGCTGAAAACTCTCCGTGGTGAATATATCACTGCGATATTCACCATCGCCTTTCCCTCCGAAGATCAGGCTTTTAATCGTGTTGTTGTGACCGTGGCGGATATGACTGTGCGAAAACGGGCGGAAGATGCGCTGCGCGAAAGCGAGGAGCGCTTCGCCAGGTTTATGCAACACCTGCCCGGTTTGGCCTGGATTAAGGATCTGCAGGGCCGCTACGTGTACGCCAATGAGACGGCAGAACAGGTGTTCCACACCCCATGTGAGAGGCTCTACGGACGTACCGACGAAGATCTTTTCCCCGAGGAAGTCGCTGCCTGCTTCAGGGAAAATGACCGGCAGGCACTGGTCACCGAAAAGGGAGTACAGGTGGTCGAGACGCTTAGGCATCGGGATGGAGTGCTGCATCATGCGATCGTTAACAAATTCCCCATTTTAGGGACTGACGGACGGCCGATATTGATCGGAGGAATGGCCGTCGATATCACCAAACGGAAGCAAGCGGAGAAGGCGCTGCTGGAGAGCGAGACTGAAGCTCGCCGCTTGTTAAAACTCAATCAGACCATCATGGGCAACATGGGCGAGGGAATGTATACCGTCGATACAGAAGGGCTTGTGACCTATGTGAACCCCGAAGCGGAACGCATGTTTGGATGGAAATCTTCGGAGTTGCTGGGGCGTATGATGCACGACATAACACATTTCAAGTATCCTGACGGTACCCCCTTTCCCATCGAAGAGTGTGCAGGCTTTCAGGTACGACGTCATGGCAAAATCTTGAGAAATTTCGAGGATACCTTTATCAGAAAAGACGGAAGTTTCTTTCCGGTATCCTATTCCGCCTCTCCCTTGCGGGATCATGAGGACGAAATCATCGGGTTGGTCATTGTGTTTCAAGACATTACCGAACGAAAGCAGACTGAAGAGGAATTGCGCCGATGGAAAGACGAGTTGGAGATACGGGTAAATGAACGAACCAGGGAACTGGTATCTTCCCAAGATCGTCTGCGTTCATTGGCCTCACAACTCATTTTGACTGAGGAGCACGAGCGCCGAAAGCTGGCGAGAGACTTACACGATTATCTGGTGCAGTTGTTGGTGGTAGGATGTCTGAAACTGGACCAGATGAAGAACATTTTAACCCTCTCTTCTGAAACAGAGGTCGCGATTCAGGACCTGAGAGAAATTCTGCAACAGGCATTGAGCTACTCGCGAACGACAATCGCGGAGTTGAGTCCACCAAATTTTCACGAGGCCGGGCTTCCCATGGCCTTGAAGTGGCTGACGGAGCGGATGGAGAAACACGGTCTAGGGGTAGAGATCCACACGAGCGATCAGACCATTCACCTTTCCGAGAACCGGGTAATTTTGTTGTTTCAATCAGTGCGCGAATTATTGTTGAACGTGCTCAAGCATGCGGGCGTCCAAAAGGCCAGTGTTCGGATGGTGGTCGAGCCGGATGGCGAAGTGTGCATTGCGGTGGAAGATCGAGGAACGGGCCTGGATGCCGATGCGATGCAACGGGCCAAAGATCCCGGCCATCTGGGTTTATTTGCCGTGCAGGAGCGGATGGAAGCGATGGGGGGTCGTGTAGAGGTGCTCTCGGTTCCAGGGGAAGGGACATGCGTGAAGTTGTTGTTGCCTGCTTATGAGATGAGCGACGTGGATGCGGGCACGGACGGGAAAAGCGGGAGATTGACGGAAAAAGCGAGCCCTCAGGAGCGGATGTCCGTCAATGCAGCCGTCGTGGATTCAATACGCACCAGGCAACATTCACCACGTCCTCGTGTGCGTGTACTCTTGGTCGATGATCATGCGATGTTCCGGAAAGGTATGCAGAAATTATTAGAGCGTTATGAGGAATTGGAAATTGTCGGGGAGGCGAGTGACGGTGCAGAGGCCGTGATGTTGGCCAGCCAGTTAATCCCGGACGTCGTGGTTATGGGCAACCATATGCCGAAACTTAATGGCATCGAAGCTACCAGGCAAATTTGCCGTGAACTGCCGGCTATTAAAGTGATTGGCCTTTCTATGAACGATGCAAAAGAAATTCGTGAAACGATGCTCGAAGCGGGCGCAATCGAATATCTCCAGAAAAACGGCAGTGTCAAAGAACTGTATGAAGCCATCAGTTCGCTTTTTCCCAACCAGACATGAATCGCTGTCCGGGAATGTTTCAGATGAAATCCACGTCGAGGTCAAACTGACCCATGCGGTCTCCCCTTGCCACCTTTTCATGTCACGCTTCGTTTTTGTCTAAGCTCTGGCGGGAATCATTCTCATCTCACCTTCCGGATTTTCTACTCTATATTCGTTTCATTGTGAACGTCTCCGACCCCTCCCGTTGATTTTTCCCATCGAAGGGTAACGAGTTTGTATGATGGTCGCAAAATTATGGGTAAGTATATTAATCTATAGGCATTAGAATCATGCGAGTCAAAAAAAATTATAAGGAACTCTGATACGTCACCATCGCGAAAAAGATCTCGTCATACCACGATGACCTCTCGAAAATTCCAGTATCTCCCGGAGTTGCTGGCTGTGCTGCTGATCATGTCGCTGTCCGGGTGCAGTCGGCAGCATGTAGTCGGGCGGGATCATGTTCCCAATGCCGAATCGGCGGTTATTGTGGTGCCGGGGTATTACGGCACGCGTTTAGTCCGCGAGGCGGATCGCAGTCTGTTTTTCATTTCCCTCACACAAGTCCTGTTCGGTCGTCAATCGTTAACGCTTCCCG
>CABVRQ010000153.1 GCA_902500695.1 uncultured Nitrospira sp.
CTCGTTGGTCAGTGGCGAAAATGGATTAATATTTTTAGCGAGAAATCTATGAGAATCTGAAAATGGATCACTAGGGCCAGACTTTCCATTCGTTTTACGCCGGTCGAACAGTCAATACTCACCCTTTCCTTTTTACCCGGCCTACTCCATTCGCCCTGCCCTGATTGAAGGGCGAAAGTCCTTTGTTAATGACCTTTGATGGTTCAGTAGAGCGCCCGATAGTCTCACCCCGGACGAAGTCAGAATAACTATATCGAGGTGAAGGTGAGTGCCTTCTCAGGAACGCGCCTCAATTTCAATTTTTGACAGAGAACGTAAGCGTCTGACTCCCGTAAACTCCCCACCTCCCTTTATCATGGCAAATGGTTTGGCTGTGAGCGTATGGCTGACGGTGCTGAGTCTATACGGAAAACACTCACCTTAGGGGGGTAATCTATGCTCAACGTGTATGGCGATGCATGCTCCGTTTGAATGGCCGGTGTATCAGGAAGCATAAGGGTGCGTTTCGTTTTTTGAACATCCACTTAACTTCGTTGTCCAGAGATTCCGGGAACGGCCCGTTCTTAGGAAGTTCCTATCGAGAATGGAGCTGACAACCAGGGTAAACATGGTAAGCGGCCTGTGCAGAGAGGGGATGACGGCCTTTTTTGAATAGTAAGCGACCAACTGGGGCCGTACAGATTTGGTATGAAGTTTCCAAACAGCCCTGGATTCGGACGGGGTGTCTCACAAACCCGGCAGGCCTCGAAAATTGTAAACAATTGAGGGTCGTTCCTTTGGCTTTCTCCTTTCCAGGGCCGTATACCAAGCGGCTTGTTTTTTCTTGACTTAATTCGCTGTTTGAAGAAAAATCGACACAGGCTGTGTAGCCTGTTGCGTATCGGGATGTGGGCAGGAGAAGGAGGTTGGCACATTCACCGCAAGCCCTAGGTTCCCGGGGATGTGGTGACGATCCAATCATTGAATGTGGCAGGCATCCCGGCAACGATTGATGCACCATAGTCAGGCAAATGAGATTCAACTGCATTCATCATGAGATCCCAAGGTCCCTGATGATATTGAAGAAAACAGCAGTCCGTAGTTTAGGCGGATCAGTTTCAAGATTGTTTGGGCTTCATGTACTCTGGGGAGATCGCGAGGGCCATCGCAGGGAGGAGCGTTCATGGAGGAGGACAAGAATCAGATTGTGTCGGGCATTCTCAGAGCCAGGTCGGAATTGGAGCAGGTGTTGTATGACCTGGAGAAATTGCCGGTCGTCAGTGAAAGTGCCGTCCATTTTGCCGCACATGCACTGAATAACTTTCTCACGGTGGTAGGAGGCACCGTCGAATTACTCCTGTTGATGCTGGCGAAACATCCGGACGAACAAGTTCGCACCGGGCTTGAGGCGTTGCAGCATGCCACTCGCTTGATGACGCACACCGTCAGCCAAATGGTGAATGCCGAGACGGGCCGGGATCCCCAGCTCCGTTTCGAAAAAGTGGAACTGCCGATCATGGCCCAGCGGTTCCGCATTTTTTATCAACGCATTGCGGATCAAAAACAGATTCAGTGTCTCTCCGTAGCGCCTGCGGATGTTCCTTCAGTGTGGACGGATCGTGTGGCCACGGCCGCCGCGCTGGATAACCTGTTCTCGAACGCGGTGAAGTACTCACCACCAGGGAAGCGTATCTGGGTCGAAGTGGAACCCCAGCAGGATTGGGTGATTTGCCGTGTCCGAGATGAGGGCCCCGGTTTGAGTAAGGAGGACCAGGCCAAACTCTTTCAGCGCGGGATACTACTTACCCCTCGACCTACGGGCGGAGAGCCTTCAACAGGGTACGGCTTGGCGGTCGCCAAGGAACTGATCGAGAAGGTAGGGGGGGAGATCTGGTGTGAAAGCGAAGAGGGGCAGGGGGCCTGTTTTTGCTTTCGCCTACCCCAATACCGGGAAGCGGTGCATGGATCCGAGACGACCCAGGCAGATCGGCAAGAAGGGAAGAAGCGCAAGGACTGACCTGGATGCTCTAGCTGGTCGTGGCGTCATGGAGAATTCTTTCCGTTCACAAGTATCCGTGGCGGCTCTGGTGGGTGAGCCATTTGTTTTAATCAGGTCACGGCCGTGCACATCCATCACGGCAATGCCCTTAAAGGGGAAATTACTATGACATCGACACGACTCCCCCTGTTCTCGATCATGATCGTCTTGGCATTTTCCCTTTGTTCATCATTGGTTCTTGCTGGAGAAACGACGGCGAAGACCGGATTTTCACAAGCTCAGGAATCGGCCAACAAATGGCAGGCGGATGCGACCCTGGTCCAAATCATCACCGTATCAGGAACTATGGATGGCACTGCGGGGAAGTGGAGCTTTCTCTTTCATTCGCCTCAGGGAAAAAAAGGATACAAGGTGGACGTGAAGGACGGGAAGGTCGCCCAGACGCTTGAAGTGTCGTCGAGCTTCACCGATGCGGTGGATGGAGATTTCATTGACAGTGCGCAGGCGATCACAGAAGCAAAAAAGAAAGGGCTCAAGGGGAAAAGCCGGGCGAAGATGACCCTCCACGTTATGCTCCGAGGCACCAAAAGCCAGGGCGCCTATTGGAATATCGTCAGTGACCAGGCGGAAGGCAGAAGCACCCTCATCAACGCCAAAACCGGGAAGTTCTTCCGACATCAGGCGCACAAGTAGAGGGTACTGAAGACCTCGGTGGCTGACCCATTTTGCCTATGGCTTGATGCCCGGCTCGATACTGCCGTGTCTCGTTCCTCAGAGAGCCAGATCTAAAATTGAATCAAGTCAGAAGGGCCGTAGCGGCACCCGGCATGTATGATAGGAAGACGTGATCCTTATATTGTTTTGGCGCGCCTCGAGCCTTTTCCTGGCATGCGAGGCCTCTGATAGCCTTGTAAACTCAGATGTTTCTGATTGACTTCCCACCTCTTCAAAAATACCATTTGTACAATTCGTACGATCCGTTCATTTGAGGAAAATGGAAATGAGGTCGTTCATGGCACATTTACCATCCGGCAAAGCACGAGAAGGATTTGCGGATACGATCAATCGTGTGGCATTCGGCAACGAGCGCGTGGTGTTGCGACGGCGAGGGAAGGAAGTCGCAGTCGTTGTCCCGATTGCCGACCTGCTGTTGTTAGAAGAATTGGAAGATCGAATCGACCTCGTCGACGCCAGAGCCGCCTTGGCTGAAACCAAGAAGAAAGGCGCGAAGTCCCTTGATGTGATTTTGAAGGAATTGGGGCTCTAACCCTTTCCGATGGCCTATTCGATTCTGCTCGCTCCTCTCGCAGAACCGCAGCTCAAAGCATTTTCCCAAGCAGTGCAAAGTGATTGGCTAAACGCATCACGAGGCTGCAAACTAACCCGCGCCCACAGGGTGTGAAGAAACTGGTTGGTGAGGATGACCTGTACCGTATTTGAGAGGGAGACCATCGCATCATTTATACGATCCGCGATAAGGCGCTCATTGTCCTTGTTCTCAAGATTGGCGACCGAAAAGAAGTCTACCGCTCTTGATCTTTGCCCATCATTCGGGAGGAGGTTTGGTTGTTAGGGCAGATGACCAGCCTGAGGTCGGGTACTTGCGAGTGCGAAGGCAACGTCCGGGCTCACGCAAGCACAAGAGTCTGCCATCAAATGGCAGGCGGATGCGACCCTGGTCCAAATCATCACCGTATCAGGAACTATG
>CABVRQ010000154.1 GCA_902500695.1 uncultured Nitrospira sp.
ACCTATTAACGATATGACAGGGGTGTCCATCCGAGAGAACGTCAAATATCTGGAAGAGTTTGTGAGTCGTGAACGCGGGGCAGAAGCCGGCACACTCGTAGCAAAGGAATTGGTAAGGCGCTTAAACGAAAGAATATCCGAACCGGCTTATCATGTAACCCCCGAATTTTTAGTGAGCGGGTCCACGGGTTATTCGAATGAATTTGTCGCATATCTCGTAGAGTTCTGCATTGATTTATCCAAGGATCCTGACTTTCAAAAACACGTAGGTGAAAGGCTGGTCCCTGACTGGCTTATTAGAGTTATGCGATTTTTTTCCATCCAGCAAATTTATAATAGTGCAGATAAATGGGTGGGGTTTTATAACAAGAGTTCCTATCTTCTGGAGAAGGTACAGATTTCAACCCAATCAGTCACCATTCGTCTAAAACTCACGCCGCGAACTGAGGAGCAGTTTGGGGAATATCGTAAGTCCTGTGGCAAAATTTGGTGTAATGCCATTAAATATGGAATCGCCAGTGTTCCCAGACGAGTGTATGATCTGCCTTCGGCGAGAATAGAGGATCATGGTTGTCTCGCAAAAGGCCAGGAATTTTGTGAGTGGAGATTTACGTGGGACGAACCTCGCCGAACGTGGAATCCTGCCAAACCCCTGGCTCGGTGGATTCTCAAGAAGGAAATTGAGGGGCAGAAACAATCTTTTCAACAGCAATATGACGAATTAAATACCGCCAATGTTGAACTACAACACAGTACCGCCAAATTGGAAGAAAGTGCCGTTGCATTAGCCCATCGCGTTAAACAGTTAACGGCCCTTCATGAAGCCGGAATCGCTTTTACCTCTGCTCGTGACTATAAGACCTGGGTTCAAAGTACATTACAAGCGATCATTAACATTCTTCATTATGAACGGGCCATGATTAGTCGTTACGACCGAGTACGACAAGTTGCCTATGATGCCCAACTTATAAATGTACCGGAGGAAGTCGCAAGATTCGCCAACTCGCTTGAAATCCCGGTCACTGACCCCCACAGCATAGAAGGACAGGTCTTGCTGCAAAAGAAGCCACTGCTTCTAGACGATATTCACCACGAATGGCATAGACTGCATCCCCTTAATCAACAGCTCGTAGGCCTTACCCTCGCCCAATCTTTTATTTCTGTACCGTTAGTAGGCAAGGATGGCGTCTTGGGATCTCTGACTGTTGACCGAAAGGAAGGCAATTCTCTAAAGCAGGACGACTTAAATTTGATGATCACATTGGCAAATCAACTCGCACTTGGTCTGGAAAATGTCGACGCTTATCAAGAGATTGAAGCCCTAAATGTCGGATTGGAGGCAAAAGTTCAAACGCGCACCACAGAATTGGAAGTATCCAACCGGAAACTCCTTGAACTTGATCGGCTGAAAAATGATTTTTTTGCCAACATCAGTCATGAAATTCGCACCCCTCTCACTCTCAATATAGGTGCATTCAAAACGCTTTTGAAATCTGAACCCAGTTCAGATGCCCAAGAAATAATTCAAACCGGCATACGGAATGCTTCCAGACTCTTGTTTCTGATCAATGAATTGTTGGATTTGGCCAAGTTTGATAGTGGGCGCGCAACCCCGAAAATCCGGTGCATCGACCTCGCGGGGCTCGTCCGCAGCGTAGTTGCTAACTTCGATTCCAGTCCGATTCGTCGTATACACTTGAAAGGACTCTCGCAGCCGGTGGCCGTGGAGGCCGATCCACGGCAGTTAAAGAAGGTTCTCTATAATCTGCTTTCCAACGCATTCCAGTTTAGCGATCCTCATGAGGGACAAATCTGGATTCGTCTGACAAGCAAGGAGAATTCTATTGAACTGGAAGTGGAAGACAACGGAATTGGAATTCCGAGCGATCAAATAGGCTGTATTTTCGATCGATTCACACAGGTAGAAAGCAGCGCCACAAGACGGTACGAGGGGAGCGGGATCGGATTGGCTTTGGTGAAGGAAATTGTCACCTTGCATGGAGGTAAGATTGCCGTAGAAAGTGAGCCTGGCAGGGGATCCATTTTTACCATCACCTTGTCTCGGGGGAATGTGACGGAGATCCCCGCGTATGACGTGCAAGACGAGGAAGATGATCCGAGCTATCCGCCACTACCATCCTCCATTTCTTCCAAGGATGAACAGAAGGGGAATGCCCCGCTCATGGCTTCTGCCTCGCCGATAAACGCTCCGTTGGTCCTGGTGGTGGACGACAATGCAGACATGCGAGGTTACGTCGAAAGAATACTGCAAAAAAAGTACCGAATTGTGTCAGCCAAGGACGGCGCTGAAGCTCTAACGCAAGCGCAACGGTTTATTCCGGAATTGATTCTGACCGATGTGATGATGCCCAAAATGAGCGGGCATGATCTCTTGAAAGCTGTTAGGGAAAATTCCGTGCTGCATTCGACGCCCGTGATTTTTCTGACAGCTCGTGCTGGGACGGAAGCCCGCGTGGAAAGCCTGGAGGCAGGAGCCGACGATTATCTGTCCAAGCCGTTCGATGAACCAGAACTCCTCGCCCGCGTTAATAATTTGATTCGAGCCCGCGCCCAGGAACGAGAAATCAGGAAATTACAGAAAGAAAAACTCGCTAGATTCCTGCCCACTCCCCTGGCTGATATGATTACGTCGGGTGAACACGAAAATTTCCTGAAAGGGCACCGTAGCGAAATAACCGTGTTGTTTATCGATTTGCGAGGATTTACGGCCTATGCAGAAACTGCCGAACCGGAAGATTTGCAAAATGAACTTCGAAAATATCAGTTGGAAATGGGAAGGTTGATTTTCGAATTTCATGGCACATTGGAGAGATTCACGGGCGATTCTATTATGGTCTTTTTTAATGATCCACTCCCTGAGCCCAATCACACTGAGCTGGCCCTAAAACTAGCATTGGCCATGCGGGAAAGAGTGAAAGAATTGTGCAGGGATTGGAAAAACCGAGAAATTCCGCTTGGGGCCGGGATTGGAATTGCCACTGGCTTTGCCACTATGGGTCTCATGGGCTTAGAGGAACGCGTGGACTATGCTGCTATTGGCCCCGTGGTCAATTTGGCTGCACGATTGTGCGATATAGCCAAAAATGAACAAATTCTCATTACTCAATCCATCCTACACAAAATGGAGAAAAGCATCATTACGGAACCACTCGGAAATTTTTCCCTAAAAGGAATTCATAGCGCTGTCCCTGGTTATAACTTAATTGGACTACGAGCGGACTCGGAGAATCTGTCTCACTGATCATGAGAGAAAGATTTCCACTGAAAATTAATTAGAAATGAAATACCTCGATAAAACAGAGCTTACCATTGATCCAATTCATACCCTCACGAACCGTAATGTGTAAGTTCCCGTAAATCCGAAACAGGCTCATGGGAAATTTCTTTTGACAGATGACAAAATAGTCACCCCTAGCGATGATTACATTGTGATAACCAATTAGGATGGAATCACTGGACAACTTTAAGCTGTTGATTTTATGAATGCATGGGAAAACAGAAATAAAATCAACCACGTGGAAAATTATTTATTCCATTTACCAAGGCGAGGGTCGGGGGTTCAAATCCCCTTTCCCGCTCCAATTCTTTCTTTAT
>CABVRQ010000155.1:0-2313 GCA_902500695.1 uncultured Nitrospira sp.
TAACCAGGGAATGGCCTATAGGTAATGAATGGCCGTGTCAAAACAATGAAGTAATCGGGCTACCTTTCAAGTGGTGCAGTAGGGAGGACCAGCCAGGTTAATCGGCGTTCCCGGTGGATACGTGGAGAGGTCTTTTTTTACGGGTTCTGCTTAGAAATTCTGCGGGAATGGGGAATCTATGTTGGCAGCTATGAGAAATTTGAAGGCATGAACGGCGCTATGGCTCAAGGCCAGTTCAAGTCCTTGATTGATCGTGAGTTTCTCTTTCATGAAGTGCAAGGGGCGTATCACTACCTCCAAAGCGAGGTATAGATTAAAAAAGTGGTGATTGCCATTTATTAGAAGAAATCTTTCGACACCGATTAATCTACTCCCCTTCGTATCCTGACTGTTTCCCTAAAACCGTTGGGGGATCAGAGGTTCTTAAAATGAGGAGTGCGCTTTTCTAAAAAGGCCGCCAACCCTTCTTGTTTATCCTCGGATTCGCAACGCTCTCCAAACAAGGTTGCTTCTAACAGTAATCCCTCACGAAGCCTCAATTCCGATCCCCTTTGAATTGCCTGAAGGGCTGCTCGAACAGCACTTTGACTTTTTGAGGCAATCCGACTGGCGAGTCCGATAGCCTGAGGCATTAAGTCCTTTTGAGGAAAAACCTCAGATACCAGTCCAAATGTTTTGCCCTCCTGTGCAGAGAGAGAGTCCCCAGTCAGAATCATTTCAGTGGCTTTCGATTGGCCGATGAGACGGAACAGGCGTTGGGTACCGCCGAACCCGGGGATCAGGCCAAGATTAACTTCGGGTAGCCCGAATTGAGTTTCCTCGGCAGCTAATCGAATATGACAACACAAGGCCAATTCCAGTCCTCCGCCCAGGCAGATGCCATTGATGGCAGCAATAATGGGTTTTGGTGAAGCCTCAATTTTATTAAAAATTCCTTGGCCGGTGAGAGCCATTTTTTTGCCTTGTTGCCGGGATCCGACTTCCGCCAACATCCGGATATCGGCGCCCGCAATAAAAAATCGGCCTGTTCCGGTGATGACGATGACTTTGACTCGATCAATGTTGGTCAGATCGTCCAAGGTTGATTCGAGTTCTTTAAGTCCGTGGGGTGTGAGGACATTTGCGGGAGGATGGTTGATCGTCACCGTTGCGACAGAGTCTGCTACGTGTTCGGTGAACCACATGGGAGTAACCGTGCTCATTCCTTAGCATCCCCTGAGAGGCCTGCATCCGTTATTCTGCATGTCCGGGCAGAATCCATAATCCATGTTGTCATGCTTTGATAATATAAAATTATTATACCATAATGATATAGTATTAATTGTTTAATATCATTGTTTGCGAATTGTCAATTAAAGAGTGCTTTGAATGACCATCTGGCTGGAAAAACCTTTCGAGTTTCCTGAAATACTTGAAAAGCCATGTGTATGGCTGGTTCGTCCGAGAGCTCATAGTAAGGAGGTTGTGACATGTCCAAACTTTTTAAAGGCATGGAGCGAATAGAAGAAGCGCGAGAGCAACTGGCTGGGGAGAGTTTTATGGCGGGCCTGTTTATGGGAACGCCAAATTTCAATCTACTCTTTCCACCGGAGGAACCGGTCGAGGAAAAGGAAGTCGGCGAGAACTATTGCAAGAAAATTGAAGAGTTTCTGAAGAAGCATGTTGACCCGGACGAAATTGAACGAACCGAAAAAATTCCGGAGAATGTACTCAAAGGCCTGCTGGAACTTGGCGCCTTCGGGATGAAGATACCCAAAGAATATGGTGGGCTGGGATTTTCCTATACCAATTACGGGCGGGTGCTGATGCTGATGGCCAGCTGGAGTAATACTCTGGCCCTCACCGTGGCCGTTCCCCAATCCATCGGAATTGCCATGCCGATTCTTATGTTCGGAAACGAGGAACAAAAAAAGACATTCCTCCCACGAGTCGCGCGAAAAGAAATTTCGGCATTTGCACTCACGGAACCCGACACCGGATCGGATGCGGCGAATATTCAAGCGAATGCCGTCCTCAATACCTTGGGGACACATTTTGTGGTCAACGGCGAAAAACTTTGGTGCACGAATGGCTCCCTGGCCAGCCTGATTACATTGGTGGCTCGCGTGCCGGCAAAACGGATATTCCTGAACGGAAAAACAGAATGGGTCCCCATGCCGGAAGGGAAGGGGGCGGAAGCGTCCGTCCACACGACATTCATCCTGGACATGTCCAGTCCGGGCGTGAAGATTCAGCAGCGGTGCCAATTTGAAGGGTGTCGGGGCATTGAAAACGCCCACATGACATTCACCGACGTGCATATTCCAGTGCAAA
>CABVRQ010000155.1:2413-3599 GCA_902500695.1 uncultured Nitrospira sp.
ATGGAAGCCGCCATTGCCAAAATCGCGTGTTCGGAAAGGACGATCACCTTTCTCAAAGATGTGCAAATTATCTTTGGAGGAATGGGATATGAACGGGCTGATTCCATGCGGGTGCGGGGAGAACCCGCATTCGGGATTGAACAACTGGTTCGGGATAGCGAAATGTCACGGATCGGAGAGGGAGCCACGGATGTTTTACGACCGTTTGTGGCGCGTGAGGCCCTGAACCCTCACTTGGAACGAGCCCAAGCATACCTTGAGGCAAGCGGAAGCACATGGGCAAGTATTTGTGAAAGCGTGAATTTGGGGAAGTGGTACCTTCCGCAATATGTCAATTTGTGGAAACGAAAAACACTTCCCTCTCGCACGGAGATGCAACACACGAAAGCCCGCAAACGTCTTACGTATGTCGAACGGGCAAGTCGCCGTATGGCCAGGGCCGTTTTCTACATTCTGGCGATTCACCAGGAAGGGCTTCGTGATGATCAGGGCAGACAAAATAGGATTGAAGAGGTTGGTGAAGATCTCCTGATGATTGCGGCTGCGGCGTTGTGGGCGGAACGGCAGTATAGCCGCGAGGGTGATCCCGGAGTCTGGGACCTGGCCGATGAAGTCTTTCATATCGCTCGAAAGCGGATTGACCGGATGATCCCGGAAATCATTCACAACGATGATGCCGTCACCAACACTGTCGGAAAAAGGGCGTTCCTCGGACAATATCCGATGCTAAATCACGGCATTATTCAGCGTGGACTCGCCGATTACTTGTCTCTAGAGCCGGGAGCACCTCGGGCAGAGAAGGATGTCTATGAGGAGCAACAATCTGAAAAACCTCTCCTCACTCCCCATGCCTAATCGCCTTTAGGTGAGAGTGAGAGGCAACGTATAGGCCTGAGCACTCCTCACGAATCCCTAAAGCATCATGCCATCCAACGCAGAGATGCAGCCTCTTTCTTCCTGTTTGTATTTCATCTTTTCCTCGTTTCATTTTCTGATTCTTGCCGTGGCAGTTGTCTGGAAGATTGACACACTCTGGCAGGCTTCGCGGCTTCCTTCGGATCAAACATAGGGATCCTCGCTCTTTTATGTGTGTCCTTGAATAATTCGTTTCCCCTGGTCCGACGCCGGCCGTCTGGCCCAAGGAAGGGACGCTCTCATGAACCGGCGGACCTTGTTTGAGCCCGGC
>CABVRQ010000156.1 GCA_902500695.1 uncultured Nitrospira sp.
TATTCTTTGACACCACCACTTCATTAACTGTTGCACTTACGAGTTGAATCTAAGGTTTTATAAACCACGTAGTTGTATTCAAAATCTCAGAAAATAAATTTTCAATTTTTTCTTTCTGATCAGAGCCAGAGAAAGACTTGAATTCAACTTGTAAGTGCAACAGTTAATGGTGTGGTGGTGTCAAAGAATACCTCATGTGGCGTACGATAGCCGAGCGTCTTTCTGGGTCGGTGATTCAGCGTGGCCATCACTTCTTTCAGTTCATGCTCGGAGACGTGGGTGAGGTCCCGGTTTTTCGGGAAAAATTGGCGAAGAAGTCCGTTGGTATTTTCGTTCACTCCTCGTTCCCAGGAAGCATAGGGATGCGCAAAGTAGATGCGCGCATCGAGATCCTTGGCCATCCCAGCATGATCACTAAACTCACCGCCATTGTCATACGTAATCGTCTGCACGCGAGTTTGGTAGGGTCGGAGCCCACGGGCGACCGCCTTCCGGACGGCAGCAGCCGTCTTGTGTTGGACGCCTTCAAGCACCGTATACTTGGATTTCCGTTCCACCAAAGTCACTAAGACCCCCCGATGCCCTTTCCCGATTAGGGTATCCCCTTCCCAGTCGCCAATTCGCTGTCGAGCGTTCACCGCCGCCGGACGCTCATCAATCGAGATTTGATTGGGGATCCGCCCACGGCGACGGTACGTGCCATAGCGCTTCCGTCGGGCTTTCTGACAGCGCAAGGAGCGGTAGAGATCACCCCCTGCCTGTTTATCCTGATAGATATACTGATACATCCATTCATGACTGATCGTCTGCCCGTGCTCGCGCTGTAACCGGCCATGGATTTGTTCGGGACTCCAAGCCTCTCGCACCAACGCCTCCACCTGTTGCCAGATAGTCGGAGCCAACCGAGTGCGCCGTTTGGGTCCCTGCCTCGCTTGGGCTAGGCGATGGGCTTGGTGAGGTCGATAGCCACGCAGCCCACGGTTCCGCCGGAGCTCTCGACTGATCGTGGCTTTATGTACTCCAATCACCGTCGCCATTTGGGTTTGATTCTGGCCCGTTTGCATAAGGGCATGAATTTGATATCGTTGTTCGCGGGTCAGCTGCGTATAGCCGCTCATGTGTGCTCCTCTTACTTTGGTCGGTGAGACAAGGCCACGATGTTATCGCAGCTGCCCCGCTCAACCAAGAGCGCGAGTTGCACTTACAAGTTGAATCTAAGTCTTACTTGAAAGCGGAATACCCACGGTTAGGAATAAAGAAGGGGGGCACGGCCAAGGAGCAGAAGTGTTGATAGTTCCAGAACATTTGGCTAGTTACACTTTACATTTAACAGCAACCAATTTGTTGTTTCTGGCGAATTGTGAGGAAAAATACAGCTAACAAAGCATTGCAGCGGACAAGCCGCTGAATAAGGCGTCTGTTGCAATGCGAAAGGCTCTATGCCTTAGACAAAAGGGTCATGGGTTAAGTCTTGCAATATGACAGTGGATAGTCACGCTTGGGGGTAGTTGAGGGAAGTCGAAAGCGGATTGATTCGACATAACATCAGATAGACCCCATAGATTTCTTCGTTCCCTTTTCTTTGACCCGACGCCTGCTGTTCGGCCTTATTGGCGGACGCTCTTCAAGAATTGGCGGACCTTGTTTGAGCAAAGCGAGTTGGTCCGCCCTCTTGTTTCTTGCGTCCGCTTAATCTGAAGAGGCTGAACAGGGCGTCAATGGTTTTGGGTCCTTTTGCCGAAACAAAAGGACCTCGGCTGCCGGGCCGAAACCCAGTGATAGAAACAATAGGTGCGAGCAGCCAACGTGGCGTTGAGGGGGTTGGTTGAGGGTTGGTATTTGATTTCAAGGCCACCTGAGCGGGAAACGAGTCCTCCGTTCACCAAAATTGGGATTGATTCGTATTCTTTCGGGAGCCCTTAGGTCCTTTTTTTCTTCTTTTGCGGTTTCATTTTTTTCATTTTTTTCCGTTTCGCCTCCTCTTCCTCCTCTATTTCTTTGAGCAACTCTTCCAAGCTGGGTTCCCCGTTGGGATGTGTCACCGTAAAGGCATAATCCTTTTTCGTGATTTTGATGACATCGATCTCTTGATCTAAAAACCCCTGAATCTCCTCAAGTCGTACCTTTTCTTCTTTGCTGCAGAACGAAATCGCAATCCCCTTTTTGACACCCCGCCCGGTTCTTCCCACACGATGCACGTAGTTTTCTGCCTTATCCGGCAAGTCATAGTTCAGCACATAATGCACATCCGGAATGTCGATGCCGCGTGCGCTGACATCTGTGGCGATTAAAATCTGACAGGCCCCGGCTTTAAATGCGTTCATCACCGCAGCCCGGTCACGCTGATCCTTTTCCCCATGAATCGTCAGCGTGGCTATCCCGACACGACCCATCGCCTTGGCGACCCGTTCAGCGCGTACTCGCGTCCGGACAAACACGATCACCCGGCTCTCAGGATTATCGGTCAGGAACCGCTCCAGGAAAAACCGTTTATCATCCATTTCGACAAACATCACATAGTGAGAGACACTTTTGGAAACACGATTGTCCGGCGAGATTTGAATCCGGATAGCCGAACTCCTCACTTGAGAATACGCCAGTTTTTTGATGTCGGCATTAATGGTTGCTGAGAAAAAGAGCGTTTGATGTTGGTATGGCAGCTTTTTTTTGATCGCATGAATATCTCCAATAAATCCGAGATCGAGCATGTGATCAGCTTCATCCAACACAAGGGTTTGGACCCGGTCCAGCAGAACATACCCCTGACTGATCAGATCAAAGAGTCGGCCGGGTGTCGTAATGAGCACATCGATGCCATTCTGAAGTGTCTGTATCTGCGGGTCCTGCTCAACGCCCCCATACATGGCAAACGCCTTGACCTTGGTCTGTTTGGACAGCTGGGCAAAGACCTCTCCAATCTGCATCGCCAGTTCGTGCGTCGGCACCATGACAATACATTGGATACCATTGGAGCGTTGACTCCTTTTCCACTTGTCAATGTGATTAATGATCGGGATGGCAAATGCTGCCGTTTTCCCCGTTCCTGTTTGGGCGATGGCCAGAACATCTTCCCCCGCCATGATCGAGGGCATGGCTTTAAATTGGATGTCCGTTGTTTTCACAAACCCGAGTCGGGACAGGTTATTTTTCAACGCATCGGAAATGGGATATTTTTCAAACTTCATGGCGTTTCAATACCTCTTTCTCATCAAATCTGGCATAACAGGGGTGGATCATTCTGGGAATGCTGAAAAAAGCCGCCAGCGGCGTTCCCTGCCTTCGCCGGAGCGGCTTCGCGCAGGCAGGTCGCCATTTTGCCGTGCTCACGTACTAAAAGTACGCTCCGCGCGTCAAAATGACTGCGGCCTTCCCTTCGGCATGACTCAGGGCAGGACTGGACGACTGTTTTGATCATTCCCGTCGACCATTGATATCGAATCCCTGTTGAGTGAATACGTGCGTTTGTTCAGAAATATTCAAAAGGAACATTCATATTTGGGACAGTGCCCCAGTCTACTCGGAAATGATCAGACAGG
>CABVRQ010000157.1 GCA_902500695.1 uncultured Nitrospira sp.
TAGTATTTGCAGGGGCCGATGTGGTTGAAACAGGCCGCCTCCTGGCTATTCTGCTTGACGCCGGGCGTGGGGCAGTCGCGGCCAACCAGCCCCTGATCAATGATGCGAGCAAGGGAGACAAGGGGTTCACGCCTGATGTGTTTGCCCAGCAACTCGCGGAGAAATTTAAGGCCCGAGCCAGCGTGGATTTGGGTAATCTGAAAGGGAGCGGCGTTCCCGAGATGGCGCAAAAGCTGCTGCTGGAACTCGTTGAAGCCGCAAAAAAGACGGTCGCCAACAACCAGGATAAAATCAATAAGCCCGGTGTCGCGTATAAGGGCTTTACACCGGCCCATTTCGGGACGCAGACCGCTACTTTGTTCAGCGAAAAAAGCGGTATTTACATGAAACAAACGACAACAGATGCGTTACTCCGAAATCCGAAGAATAAGGCAGATGACTTTGAGTCCGGGATGATGAAAAAATTCGGCGATTCCGCTTATCCACGCCAGGGGGACAAGATCGCGAGCGAGACAACCGACGGAGCCGTGCGTGTGATGTTGCCCTTGTTCTATGGGAAAGGTTGCATGGGTTGCCACGGTGGTCCCAAAGGTGAAATGGATGTTTCCGGCTACAAAAAAGAAGGGGCCAAGGAAGGCGACCTTGGAGGGGCAGTCAGCGTGAAGCTTCCCGCCAAATAAGCAAATCCTATTATTAAATCCTAAGTGCCCGGGAGGAACTAATTTAAGATTTTTTGTGGGCTTCCGGAAGTCTGAGTGCTTCCGGAAGCAAGTGGGAACACCTTCGAATTTATGAGAGCCAAAAATCTTTCTTAGGTGGGGATTCTGAAGGATTGTCAGCAAATCCCTTACCCCAAAGAACCCATGACTCTCCATAAATAAATAAGGAAAATAAATAAGGAGAAAAATGTATGCGCGCCTTAGCATCCCTGTTGTTCATTGCGGTTTTGACTGTTGTGTCCTTTGGCTTGACATGGGCGGCCGATGCCCCTATTTTTGGCACCTTTGCCCTGTTTGAGGTGGATAAAGATTGGGGAAATTTGTCGGTGGAAGAAAGGCAAAAAGGAGGGGAGGAGGCGAAAGCCCTGTTGGAATCAATCAAAAATCAGGTCACCGTGGATGGCTATTGGACCTATGGGTTGACAACGGAATCTCATTTTATGCTTCGGCTGCATTCCGCCGACCTCAAAGCCAATCAGCAATTAATGACTCAACTCCGGAGTACTCGCCTCGGCCGACATTTGAATTTGGAATACACCGTCAGTGGAGTGACCAAAAGTTTAAATTATGCGCCGGATTTTCCGGAATTGTTGGAAAAGTTGAAAGCAGCGAAATACAAAGGAGATCCGTCGACATATGCAATTATGATCCCGGTTCGGAAAAATGCCGAATGGTGGAATCTGCCTAAAGAAGAACGTGTGGCGCTGATGAAAGAGCATACCATTCCCACTGTGGCCTATTTAGAAACAGTCAAACGGAAATTGTACCATTCCACCGGGATTTCAGACGTGGATTTTTTAACATATTTTGAAACAAATAGTTTGATTGAATTCAATGATCTGGTCATTGCGTTGCGGATGGTTCGGGAGGATAGCTTCAATGTTCAGCTCGGAGAGCCGACGATCATTGGCACACTGAAAAACTGGAATGAGATTGTGGATCTCCTTATGAAATAGATGGGTCCCAGTTCGATCAGATGGATTCATGGTTTTGAATAATCATTTTGGGGATTATATTGCCTGAAGGTGACAATTGTGCCGATTGCCATAACAAACACCCCAAAACTACCAAAAAAGATTGGAAGAAGGGTGATTTTATGGGAGCCATTGTTGTCAGACTGAAATAATTTCGTTTTACGACCAATCGTCTTGAGAAAGGGCGGGGAGGGTATCACAACCTTCCTCGCCTTTTTTTATTCCCACCCCTGGGCTTCCCTTTTTTTTAAAAAAATTCCCTCCGGTCCTTAAATTCGATCATAGGTGTGCCGATAACTTGAAATGGAAAAGGAAAAAGAATTGAGGCTGAAGGGTGAGTGGTAAAGCGAATAGTCCATCGTTTCACGCCTCACGAAGAAATCTGTTTCTTGCATCCATTCCGGATTTTTTCACTTCATTGAGCCCCTGGAACGGAAATCTTCCAGCGGAAATATGGCTATCGAAAATATTTTATGGGAGTGGGTTTTTGTCGGAATGACCACGGCCTATGGTCTTTCCCTTTGACGTCCTATGTAGTCTATGGGTTGTGGTTTCTATTGGTTCCAGGAAGGGTGAGTAGCAAGGCGTAAAGGGGATGTGCGGTGTTTTTTTCACGACTCCTTCCTGTTCACTCCTCACTATCAATCCCTTTACTTTTTGTTTTGGATCAATTGACGATAAAGGACAATATGATGACGGCAACGTTGACTGATAATGAATTTGAACAGTTTAAACACTTAATTTATCAGCAGGTCGGTATTACGCTCGATGCCCCAAAAAAAACGCTCTTAGTTTCTCGTTTGGGGAAACGGCTTCGGGATCTTCACCTTTCCTCGTATCAGGCGTATTACGACTGTGTGAGCGGGAAAGGCGGGGAAGAAGAGTTGATGAAGTTGTTGGATCTTGTGTCAACGAATAAAACTGATTTTTATCGGGAGCCTGTGCATTTTGATTTTCTCCGCGACCAGGTTCTTTCAGAGGTGCAATCGGCCAAGACCTTGAGAATTTGGTCTTCCGCGTCCTCTTCCGGGGAAGAACCCTATACGATTGCCATGACCCTGTCTGATGGCATTGCCGATATTAATCGATGGGACATCAAAATTCTCGCCTCCGATATTTCTACGCGGGTATTGGCAAAGGCCTCCTCGGGTATCTATGAGGAAGAGCGGGTGAGTCAACTTCCCATTGATTTGGTGAAACGACATTTTCTCCGTGGGAAAGGCCCGCAAGCGGGAAAGCTGCAGGTGCGCCCTCAGATCGCGCGTCTTGTGGCCTTTCGACGGATAAATTTGATGGACCCGACCTTTCCTATACGGAGTCAATTGGATGTAATCTTTTGTCGGAATGTTATGATTTATTTTGATCGTCCCACGCAAGCCAAACTCATGGAGAAGTTTTTCCGATATCTCCGCCCTGGTGGATATTTGTTTATCGGACATTCAGAAAGTTTGCAGTGGATCGACCATCAATTTACATATCTGCGCCCGACCATTTATCAAAAACCGATCAGCGTGAAAAGTGAGGCGTAGGGGAGAGGGCAAAGGGGAGAGTGGTTAGGCGTGGAGGATCGGAAGCACTCATCACTTTTCTCATGCTCCTGACTGTTCACTCCTTACTTTAAGGAAATTATGTCATCTACAGGATTGATGGAATTTGGGCATATTCGGCGAATGCAGGATACCCGCTTCCCCTACGAAGTGGCCGTCATTCTCCCAGGTGAATATTTTGTAAGCCGGGAGCCCAAAGTCGTCTATACGGTATTAGGTTCCTGTATCTCAGTGTGTCTGCGAGATCCAGAAGCCGGCGTGGGAGGGATGAATCATTTCATGTTAGC
>CABVRQ010000158.1 GCA_902500695.1 uncultured Nitrospira sp.
TTGGGTTCCGCCTATAGCCTGCATATCGTTATAAAATCAGATTTAAAAGTTGAGGCTTAATCTCCGTCCAAAGCGGAAGTGGCAGGACAACTCATATCTATTAAAAAATAACAAGTCTGAGAAACATCGAATTTTGGGGCTAATCGGGTAGGTTCGAAAAGGATATAATCGCCCATGTATGCCTTGTAAGATCTGACGGGAGCGGACTTCATCTCTCATAAGACCAACTCGAATCACGATTCCCGATCGGGAGGAAGTGGGCGAAGTGATCGAGATCCATATCTTCTTTTGATCAGCCGTTTCTGACTCCAACTCTGACGCTAATTTATCACCTCCTTGCTTGTCGACGGGAAGTTCAAACGATTTCAATGCCGCCACGGAAGCTTGCTGGACTTCTGGGACAGGAGCATTGACCTCATCTTCCAGCTTGCCCATCACATAGGTTGCGCCTGCAACACCAGCCCCCGCACCTGCACCGAGAAGCACCACGGCGCAGCCGGACATGATCGACATCATCCACACCACACAAAGAACCATTACGCTATAATTTTTCGTCAGATGAATAATGACAAGAGTAAAGCCCGGAAATCAGGTAGGCCCGAGACTTGTCGTGGTGGATACGGGTTGTGCAGATTTACTCACGAGCACCACAGCCAAAGATGCCATCTACACATTCTTTTTCGATCATAAAGGATCGATGGCAGGATGTGGGTTCAAGGGCTCCCAAAATACTCGGATTCATCCTGACTAAGAAAAGCTATTTTCCACAAGGAACGCTTCCCTTTTATTTCTCCCAAAAAATACATCAGGCCCCTTTCCCTTCTGTTATCCTTGCGCGTCGTCAGCGGATCTTTCCCTTTTTGTATATGAACAAAAGTGAAACGTCCCATTTCCGAAAGTTTCACAATTTATCTTATTTAGCACCATATTGGGGTAGCTTTGAGGTTTGTCTGTGGGTATAATTCCATTTTTTGGCTGATCCACCATGTTAACCGAGTGAGTCTTCTCAATCGCCCCCTTACACTTCATCTTTCAGTTGCAGACCTAATTTTTACACAGTGTTTCGTAAAGTTTGCCGAATCCATTTTTTCATAGGAGTGATTCTTGATTGTCCGTGATTTGTGATGAAGCATCCGATTTATCACGCACAAGGATCACTTCTCTACCAAGGAGAATCATTCCATTGAGATTGAAGCGCTTCATGGTCTTTCTTGGTATTCTGCTGATCAGTGGGGGAGGTCCTCTTTATGCCGCAGTCCCTGGACATATTGCGCTCAAGGATGGCACCGTTCTCAAAGGCAAAATATTTGGCATGATGAATGGTGTCCTGCGGGTGAGAGCGTCGGCGAGTATGCGCAATCCTATTCCGCTTCGTTGGGAAGAGGTGACGGGGTTGGCGACTGAAGAGCCGGTCACTCTCGTTCTGGATACCGGCGAGACCTATGAAGGCCGGATCCAATTGGCTGAGTCTGGTTCAATCCACGTGCTGAAGGACCAGGACTCGCCTCCTGTGAGGATAGCCCTCAATTCCGTAAAGGCCATTAACAGCTCAAAAGAGGAAGCCGTGGCGGGTGAAAAGATTCAAGAGAGTGAAGAGTTAGATGAGATCACTCTCAAGAATGGCGTGCACCTCATTGGGACGATCGTCTCGATGGAAGAGAAAACTCTTACTATCAAAACTGCTTATGCGGGGGATATATCCGTTCATTGGGAAGAAGTGGGACAACTGCAGTCCCGAACACCGCTTTCCGTTCAGGTCATTGAGGAGGAAGAAGATTCTGACGGAGATGGCTTTTATCAAACTTCCCGTACGACTGTGACTGCGTTAGGCGGAAGTGAAGGCATACCGCCGGCCCGTGTGAAGACCATCAATATTCCAGATCTTCGCTATAAAGGGAACTTCGACTTTGGAGGTAACCAGACTAGGGGCAATACGGACACCACGGCTGTGAACGCCTCAACCGACAATACGGTTTGGACAGAACGACATCGCGGCCTCATGTCCGGCAAGTATGCCTTTGCCGAGGCCGATGGAGAGAACACAGCCAAAAATGCCAGAGGCACCATAGGCTATGATTATTTTTTCACCAAAAAGTTGTTTGCCCACAATTACGAATTCCTCGAATATGATAAATTTCAGGGATTGGATGTCCGGAGTACGACCGGTCTGGGTCTCGGGTATCAATTTCTCGATACCCCAAGCCATAGTTTAAGTGGGGCGATCGGTCCGGCGTTTGTTTACGAAAAATTTCGAGAGACAGGGACGACCAAAACCGCTACCGCTGCGTGGGGAGTGGATTGGGATTATGATCTGATTTCGGATCGATTACGAGTGTATCACCGCCAAAAAGGATTTCGCGACCTGGGGGTAGGAGGAAGTACTGCTCTACGTTTGACAGCGGAGCAAGGAGCTCGCATAGAAGTGTATGGGAATTTGTTTTTTAAGGTGGCGTTCGAATACCGGTATAACAGTGACCCGGAGCCGGGGAAAAAGAAATCGGATGAGGCGTTCATCTGGGCCCTGGGCTATACGTTTTCGAATTAATTTGCGGTGAGCTTCCGCCTTTTCTCCCAACCTCAACTAACCACAACTGAAGCCGCCGACACTCCGAAATAGATCCCTAAGTTCCCGGCTATGAGTTGTTTGACTCTACGAGCATTCGAATGACCGTTTTTATCGGTAGAGTCGAGGCAGATTCATTCGTCTGGTCCGGTGCCGGCTTCATCGTAGTATTGTTCGGTGCGAATGGGACAGAGGCCTTTTTTTTTCACAATTTCCGTCGTCTCTCGAATCATACTTCCGTTTCCGCACAGAAAAATGGTGACATTGCTCACTGATGAAATGTTGTTCTCCACTAATGTGGTCACTCGTCCAACCGAACCTTTCCAGCCACTCTCTGGCCTTGAGAGGGTGGTAATAAAACTGAAATTTGGATTCCCCTGTGAAAGGGTTGCCAAGTTACGTTGATAGTACAGGTCCCGCTGGCTCCGCAACCCCCAATATAGGGTCAGGGTTCCAACTTCCGGCTGTTCCAAAAAGCTAGAGATCATTGAACGAAACGGAGCAATACCGGTGCCCGTGGCCACAAAGACAAGGTCCCGCCCCGGTTTCTCTTGAAGATAAAACGACCCATTGGGCCCACGAAATTTCAAGGAGTCTCCCTCATGAAGACTAAACAAATAGCTGGAGCCCGGGCCTTCGGGGACCCGGTTAAAGAGAAGGGTGATATGTTGGCACTGACTCGGTGGCGAGGCAATCGAATACTGACGCGGCACGTGCTGTTTCAATCTCGGATTCCAGACGTCCAGAGAGATCCACTGCCCGGCCTTGAAGTCGATTGAATCCGGAGCGGTAAGGCTGATTTTCAACTCCCGGACGTCGTGGGTCAGGTCCTTGACTCGACTGACCTGGGCTTTAAACTCTTGCATTATTTCGAGTCCTACCGTTTGAACTCACTCTTTAGAGAACTA
>CABVRQ010000159.1 GCA_902500695.1 uncultured Nitrospira sp.
AGTCGGACGCTAATGTCTGCTGGTCAAAATATATGCCGAGGAATAAAATTCGTGCGTTGAATATTGCAGTGTTCCATTCCCAGAGATGTGTGAGGGAATTTATAGATATTTTAAGACATTGTGGTTAATGTCCGATGTTTTATAACTCACATACGACTCCTCTTAACGGTTTCCATTTCGAGTTAGGACGCAGGAGAATATATGCAGCATATAAGTGAGCAATTTTCTTTTGACGTGTTTTTAAGCCATAGCTCGAAAGATAAAAAGGTGGTTTTAGAGATTGCGAAGCGACTCAAGAGCGATGGGCTGCGGGTGTGGTTCGATGAATGGGTCCTCAAGCTGGGGACAGTATCCCTCAAGATTGAAGAAGGGTTAGAAAAATCTCGCGTGCTTGTGCTCTGCATTTCGAAGCATGCTTTTGGCTCCGATTGGGCGCAGTTGGAATCAGGAACATTCCGTTTTCGAGATCCTCTGAACCAAGAACGCCGCTTCATCCCCATTCGGCTCGACGATGCCCCCATTAAAGGATCTTTGGCGCAATTCTTGTGTATCAACTGGCTATCGAAAGAGGGGGATCTGGAGTATTCGAGGCTTCTTCAAGCCTGCCGTCCGCTAGTCGATTCTCCCTTGGGGAATGTGGATATTGCGCAAGAGCATTTCGCCGAAAAGGTTATTAAACTCAATGACGCCAAGCGAGGAATCAACATCTACGCATTTAGCCCTGATGGTAAGAACGCACTTACAAGTCACGGTGACTATAAAATACGGCTGTGGGATTTAGAGATTGGTCGCTGTCTGCGGATTTTCGAAGGCCACACAGCTATCGTTCATAGTCTGGCGTGGAGTACCGATCACACCGCATTCTTTCAGGTTCCGTTGACCATACCCTGCGTTTGTGGGATTTACAGGCGGGAAAATGCGACCGGATTTTCAAGGGCCACGACGATGTCGTTAGAAGCGTGGTATGGGGAACCGATCAACTTCATGCCCTCTCTGGTTCCAATGATGGGACCCTGCGGCTGTGGGATTTAGTCACGGGGGCTTGCTTGCGGATTTTCGTGGGCCAGAAAGGCCCAGTCGCTGAAGTGAGGATGAGTAAAGACCAACGGCATGCCCTTTCAGGGTCCGGGGACCAAACATTGCGCCTATGGGAAATTGAGACGGGAAAATGCTTGCGTGTACTTCCCGGCCATACGAGCTTCCTGCTTTCGGTCGATTCAAATTCGGATCTACGTTTTGCCATCTCCGCTGGTGATGATCAGACTGTGAGGCTATGGGATGTGGAGATGGGGCATTGCCTTCGCGTGCTTGAGGGCCACTTCGAACAGGTACATGTTGTGAAGTTCAATCATGATCGACGTTTTGCCCTTTCCTCGTCTTATGACCGAACTGTGCGCCTGTGGGATACCGAGAGCGGAATTTGCCTATGTGTGTTAAAAGGCCCCGAAGGTCCTTCTCAAATGGTGGGGTGGAGTGATGATGAAAGCCGTGCATTTTCCGGCGATCAAAATGGAATTATTCACGTATGGGACCTGTCGGAATTTGGAACCAAAGTAGGAATGAAAAAAAATACTGGAACTGAGTTGTCGGCCATTCCGGATCAGGTCCAATATACAAATGCCAAAGTTTTACTTGTTGGCGAAAGTGGGGCGGGAAAAACGGGGATCTCCAGAAGGTTGGCTTTGAATGATTGGCAGCCTAGCGAGTCGACGGTCGGTGCATGGGCCACGCACTGGCCTCTACCTGTAGCACCTGAGAATGGCGTCGAAAGGGAAATCTGGCTCTGGGATTTTGGTGGGCAGGCGGACCAACGATTGATCCACCAGCTCTATATGGATGAAACTGCCCTGGCGGTGCTCGTTTTCGATGGCCAGAAAGAAGACCTTTTTGAGACGCTCAGTCAGTGGGACCGGGATATTACCCGCGCCTCGCGCACGGAAATTGGCAAACTGCTAGTTGCTGGGCGGGTTGATGCCGGCGGGCTGCGTTGCAGTATGAAACAAATTGAAGCCTTTGCAAAAGAACGCGGTTACCCGCCATTTCTGGCAACCAGCGCTAAGGTCGGTACGGGCTGCGAGGATTTGAAACAGGCCATTCTGGACAGTATTCGCTGGGAAAATATTCCATGGCGGACTTCACCTCTTCTTTTCAAGCAATTGAAAAAAGAGATCATTCGGTTCAAGGACGAGGATCGTGTGCTGATACGGTTCAACGAGCTCCGGGATAGCCTCCAACTGCGGATGTCCGGCGAGGACATGAAATTTAGCGACGAGGAATTGAAGACGGTGATAAGTTTGTTGGCCGGCCCCGGCGCAGTATGGCAATTAAATTTTGGGAGCTGGGTGTTATTACAGCCCGAGCGGATCAATTCCTATGCCCAAGCAGTTATCAGGACCCTCCGTGAAGATCGGTTCGAACGCGGATGTATTCAGGAAGAAAAGGTACTTGCCGGAACTTTAAAGTATGAGTTGTCCGCTCCGTGGTTGTCAGTGGACGAAGAACGAATTGTTTTATTGACCATGCACCAAGCTTTAGTGGAACGGGCTTTATGCCTACGCGAACATACTCCGGAAGGAACCCTGCTGATCTTCCCCAGCTACTATCGGCGAGAACGTCCGGAACTGACCGGGCATCCGGCGGTCCAGGTCAGTTATCGCTTTCACGGCTTCTTGGATGACATCTATGCCACGCTGGTAGTCCAACTACACCACGCTAAGACGATTGAAAAGGATGAGCTCTGGCGTTACGCGGCAGACTTCATGACGCTTACAGGGAAAAAGCTTGGGGTCAAGCTGAAGCGTTTGGGCGAGGGGGCCGGCGAGCTTGAGGTGTATTTCGATCCCTTGATCCCGGTCGAGGAGAAGATCCTCTTCAGTAAGTACATCCATGAGCATGTGATGCAGAAGGGAATAGACGTCGTTCGACTTCGTCACTATGTTTGTCCCCATTGCGGTACGGAAATAGGAAATCGCGAAGTGGCCATGAAGCGATTGACGAACTGGTTGGAAGGAGACCGCGGCGGAGATGTTCCAACCATGATCTGTGCTGCGTGTGAGGATAGATTTCCTCTTTGGGATCAAATGGAGCAGTACTTCGCTAGCCCTGAAGCACAGCAGCGTGTTCGTGCGCTTCAGAATAAAACCGAAATTAACCTCGATAACGAAAGCAAGCAGAGGGCGTTGGTAGGGGAAGAAATCTCCACGGTGGCACTCGCTGGACAGATCTGTGGTGAGAAATCTGTTAGCGATCACGATATCGATATGGAGATTGAGTTTAAAGATGACAACTACGAAGCCACAGGCAAAATGCTATTCCTGCAGTTGAAATCCGGCGATTCGTATTTGCACAAGCGGAAAGGTGGTCGCCCAGCGGTCTGTAAAATAAGGAAAGT
>CABVRQ010000160.1 GCA_902500695.1 uncultured Nitrospira sp.
GGAGAATAGGCAGAACTCATACACAAGAGTCTTTAGCCGTAAGTTCGTTATAATTCAGGGATTGACTCATAAGGAATAGAGCCACCTCTCCTATTGGAAATAACGAATGGCTAAACGCAGAGTCTGCTTTCTCCTCCTGCCATGTCGAAATTCTGGTCTTGAGTATGAGGTCGTGTTGCTCTGGGCCTACTCCCTTTTCTCTTAGCCTGCTCGACCGTTCTTGAATGAGAATTTATTTTAAAGGAGTCTTGGAAATTCGGCTTCTAGTGCTCGGCCCACCTAGACCTGCTCACGCACTCCTCAGAATTCTCAGCTTGTGCCACCAGACCTAGTCTTGCTGGACTTGCCATTTTGAACGCTCCCTATTTCTCTTCTGGGTTGAATTTAAGAGACGTTCTGCCGAAAGTCATGGGCAAAGATGGTTAGAGGAAAGGAGGGGAATTCTGAGTTTTCAGGGAATGATGCTCACGAGCAACATTGCAGAAGTCTGGCCGTATTGGGTTTGAGAAGAAGTGGTGTTCATTTGCTGGTTGTGTGTGATTTTGAGGCTGAGGGTTTGCTGGCGATGGTTTAGATGTAAATAGTCACGCACGTCTTTTTTAAATAACAGCGAAACGTCGTAGATTTGAGGATTGGCAGGGGTGTTGGAGCGTTGGCTGAGAATATATTGCCCGAGAATGGAAACATCCAGGGAGTCATCTGCAGCAAGGTAGGCGTACCCAAGTTTAGCCGCAAGGGTATCAGTGTGAAGTGCAGCAAATCGATTCAGGTCCCGCGCGAATTCAACTCCCGGTTTAAGAGTTGAAGTCGGGGAAACACGAAAATTCGAACCAAGCTTGGCAAAGAAGCGATCGTTTGCCATAGTCCCACGGGAATTGACTCGCCGAGTAAAACCCCACTGTGGCGTGAGATCTACCGGTTCTAAAAGATTCAGGGTCCCGCTCATTTTTGTTCCAATTTCTTCTACCGACCCATTCTCTACAAACTCACTTTGAGAGGTTTTATAGTACGAGGACCAATCCCCTTTGCCCGCGCCGTGTAGAAACGAGAGATTCGCCGAAACGGATTCTGTTGTAATGGCATCGGCGAGAGGGCCTTCAGGTCGAGTAAAGATGTTTGTCTGCTGACGGACATACCCAAGTGATAGACTGGGCAAATTTGGAGGGGCCAAGAGCAAAGAAAATTTTTGTTGGTTAGCGACGGTTTGAGAACGAGACAGATCTCCCTCAACATTACTAGTGAATCGGCTGAGTTCAATTTGGGGAGTGACGAACGGAAGATTCCATTCCCATGCCAGTTTTCCTCCCACACGATCATTGGGTGTCGTAAATGAAGTGTTCCCGGTTTCTTGCCCAGAGTAGCCATACTGAGCTCGGTATTTCATTCTCCCTGTTGTCCCTTTGAGGACGAATTGAGCTCCCATGCGATTGGCAGATGGTGTCGCCGAGTTGTCTGTTATCAATGGTTCCCGATATACCATCTGGACTCCAGCGGTCAGGCCTTCTTGAAAAAGAGAAATGTCATTTGACGCCTCATACAAACTGCTCCCACCTTGTTTCATCAGGGAAGGCATATCCCGAGCGCCCTGAAGGTTGAAAGGTTCACGTTTTTGGGTAAAGTTGAAACGAGTGAGAGAATATTCACCTGTAGATTCATTACATGGAGTGCTTTGAGAGTAGAAAGGGGAAGAACGTCCTGAAGAGGAAGAGGTCGGAGAGCCACATGCATGGGAATCTGAGCCGGTTCGCAGACCTAGGCGATCAACCAGCGGGATTAAATCCGCAGAAAAGGCTGAATCACTCACGAATGGGAGAAGCAAACTTCCAATAACCAACCAGAGAACAGTCCGCACCATCACCTGCCCCCTTATTTATGATTTTTTCTCCTATTCCTTATCGGTAAGCAACCCAGATGCCGTAGTGCAAAATGGGCAGAAATTTCCTCCTAATTATTGATTTCTTTCAGAAGAAAAAGAAAAGAGTTGATCTCCTTACTAATATTCCCGATTGTAACAATCTCAGGAGCTGGAGAAATTTTCCTATGTGGGGGAAAACTTGAGTGAATCTGCGTGATTCCAGACACAGGCTCCCTGTGCGTTTATCACCACAGAGGAATTGTGGTGCAACTGGAACTAAATGTAATGTTGGCAGACAGCGGACCCACTCCAAAATCATTGAATCTCGTGCCTATCTCGCATTTGCAAATCTTGAAATAATCGAATATCAGTATCCAAAAGTCACAAAGGATGCCCAAAACGATACAAGTGACGACTATCGCCATTGATTAGGAATCAGGTCACGTAACGCAATTGAGTTTCTTAAGACTAGGCAGTAAGCCTATCTTTATGGGAATGAAGATATTTTTTAACTAAAAGGCCCAGAGTTCTTAAACGAATGGGTGATAATCCGGAGGTATTGATGAAGCGGATACTGTATCTTTTAATCAGCTTAGGATTGGTGGCACTGTTGATAGGGGGAATGACAGTCATACCTCAAGGCAATCTTGCAGCCGAAGAGGGTCAATATGCCCAGGCTACATTTGCAGGCGGTTGCTTCTGGTGCATGGAAGAGGTGTATGAAAAAGTTGATGGCGTGGTATCCGTTGTCTCAGGTTTTACGGGAGGACAGCTGTCTAATCCAACCTATGAGCAAGTTTCGGCCGGAGGAACCGGTCATACTGAATCGGTTGAAGTGACCTATGATCCTACCAAGGTCACGTATCAACGTCTGTTGGAAGTGTTTTGGCGTAATGTTGATCCTACGACGCTGAATGCCCAGTTCTGTGATCATGGCAACCAATATCGAACCGCGATCTTCTACCATGATGAAAAGCAAAAAATGTTAATCGACGCATCCAAAAAGGTGGTAGAGAGTTCCAAATCTTTTCCGCAACCAATCGTGACCGAGATTGTTCCGGCTTCGATCTTCTTCTCTGCCGAAGACTATCATCAGGATTTTTATAAAAAGAATCCAGTCCGGTACAAATTTTATAAATGGAATTGCGGTCGTTCTCAGCGTTTGGAAGAGTTATGGGGAAAGTCATAATCCGGCTATGGGTCCTCGCAACACACCCTTTTCCGGACTTTTTTTTATAGTCGGTTCGAAAGGGGACTAGGCTGCTTTGTGATTAACGGTACTTTTCAATAGTACTGCCAAAACCCCATGAGACGCCCCCTCCTCACCCTTTTGCCCTAAAATCACTTTTTAGTCATTTCCTTCTATGGGAAATGGGGAAAAGGTACTGGGAATGGAAATGGCATTATCTCGTTAGGCTGGTAAATCGCGATTCTTCCACCCTCGTCACTGACAAAGAAACGATTCGTGACCGACATCTTCAGTTGTGGTCTGATAT
>CABVRQ010000161.1 GCA_902500695.1 uncultured Nitrospira sp.
ACAACTCGGTCCGGCCATTCATCGCAAATTGATAACGGCCCTCAGCGAACGTGTTGAAAAAGCTCACATACCCTTTCGTATTAAAAAACAGGGGCGAAACCGCAGTGGCATAGTCGGAACCAAACCGATTGTGTTCGCCAATCGCATTGACATCTTGAACCAAACCCCGCAAATCCGGGCTTTTTTGATTGTAGGGCTCGGTGGTTTGTTTCACGCCAAACATATGTCCGCCGAGGTCTTCCATGAAAATAGTGACATGGGAAAACCAGTCAGCATCACTGGAGAAATGCAGCCCTGCCTGATCGGCTTCAATATCAATGATAACTTTTGAATCCTTCATGGATTCGATCTCTTCCTCGTTCGCCACATCACGGTACGTCAGGTGCAAACGATAAAAACTGTTACTTTTCCTGTTGAGCTGGACATCCTCCCAGTGGTGAAAATCCAGCATGATATCCTGAATCACCATGATGGGTTGTTGATCCCGAAACACCACCAAGGTGTTGTCCTTTTGTTCAATCGTCAACGGTATCGGGCCGGCAGCACATGCCAGGTTGCCAAGCAATATGGCAAACAGGAAAATTTGAAGAAATTTCAACATTACTCTCCCGAAAAATTTCGACCACCGCTCCCAATGCATTTTCGGTATCCAATTACAGCAACCTTAACGACTTGGCTTTAAAACCCACTATCGGCAGAGGAAATACAGGAAAACGAAGAAATATCCTAGGGAGGAAATGTTGAAAACGTCCTTCCTCTGATTCAGTGTTTTGGGAGGACGAACTCGAACGTTCGCCCGCAAAACTGGACCAACGAGAACTGGAAAACCCTACGTACCAACTGTCCGCTTGACGGGGAAATTTACACCTGACTGATGTGAATGGTGAGAACACAACAAGCGAAGAAAGACGTTCTTCAAAGCCCTGCCATAACCACTATGCGGAACACCAAAATAAAGTCTACAAAGGAGGTAACCTTCAGACCTTACAATGGAAGTTCCTTTGTAGAGAAGACAGGGAACATGGTACGGAGCGGCGTGAAAAGTCTGGAAAAAGAGGGTGAAGGTCAAAGCGGAAAATAAAAGGGAGGCGTGATGCTGGTGTCAAAGTCAGAAGGATGTTCCTGGGACGGCTGACCGGCATAGCGCAAATTGATGCGTTCTTTGCGATGGGTGGTTTCCAGCTCCCGGAGTTCTTCTTCCAGGACCTTGAGCTTTCTGGCATATTGAGCCTGACAGACCGAGATGGCGGCTCTTTTCCAGGTCAGTAAGTGGATATCTTCGATGATATTGTTCACGTATTCCCAGAAGCGTTTTTCTTCCCTATACCGGCCTGCGCGGGTGATCTCCCGGTTAAAGGCGCTTTTCCGCACCTGCCTGCGAACCTCTTCACATTGCTTTTGAAAATTGGCGTTGAGCAGTTCCAGAGCGTAGAGCAACTCACCCCGCTCATCGCGTTGGCGAGTGAGAAGATGGCGTTTTTTGGAATCCAGTTCCACAAAGGCACCCTGAAACGAAGACCTAAGACAGGATGAGAAGTCTAGCAAAATTCTTCAAAAAATCCATGTACAGATTAAAGTATGTCGCCTCGTCAGTCCCACAAGATATAGGAATGCCCAAGCTGGATTCTTTGTTCTGCAGGAACATAAAAACCCCTAACCACCGATGACGATCAGGGGTTAGAGGGAAGCGGAAGACAGGCCGCCATCAGGCGGCCTCCTAATGTGCGGATAGGCCTTCAATCTGCTCAACGTTAAATACGTTGTAGCCGTTCATGAAGTGTATTGCACGCTCCGAATCATCCCCGGTTTACTCATCGGTCTCCTTGCAGGTGATGGAATTGGCGAATACGACCAGAGAGCCTTTTTCGCCTTTGCGCACATGCCCGCCCAACTTCATGGATTGGCGAAACGTCATCCAGATCGGGGCGGCTAAGCCTCCGGCCATCGCAGAGGATCAAAGCATCAGGATATGGATACCGGAATAAGGCGTGCCGTTGTGACGCAAGGGCCGGGTAATCTTTCCGGCGGCTGGTTCAGCGTTCCACGGTTTGGCCCATGGCCGGACGCCTTGCTTAAGATCAGCAACAATGCGCTCCGGGACGCGGGTGTAAATGTCCTGGCGGGATGTTTCTCTCTTGTGGGTGTTGTGGTTGGTGGTGCAGGTTTTCACCTTGTCCTCCTTTTTGAAGTTGGTGTTTGCTCTCTCACGAGGAGCGGAGAGCAAAACCAACCCGAAGGAAAAAGGAGGATGGCGCGAAACGGATATCGAGCGTGCTGCAGGGACCGGATTGCACAGGATTACCCGTGACAGCAGAGCCTTGGCGATAGCGCGGCCTGTGGGGGACCGAAGGTTTATAAAAGCCCGGTAGCCGTCGCACACGCAAACTTGCGACCCTCAACGGCTTACAAGGGATTAAGAAGGCGGATATCCGAGCTGAAACGGTGACAAAAAGCTTGCGATATGCACGGCTACACCGCACAATAAAAGGAGATGATTATCCGACCCGTTCGACACCGGGGTTTGAAGCGCCTCATAGGAGAGAATCAGACCAGAGGCTTGCGCCAGACCTGGTGAGCCGGATACGGAATGTCTTGACTGAGCTCATCCTGGCGGAAGATATGGGCGGGTTTCGAAATTCGGCTCTCCTGGATGGCGGGTGCATCAGCTCTCGGGGGATCGGAAGGATACATGGAGCGTGTCCGCGTCAGGGAACTCGCGGATCACATTTGAGGAAGAAGACGGGTATTTAGATTTATTAGATTTGGAGGACTATCACTGATGGCAAAGAAAGGGATCAAAATCGGGATGAAGCCTGCCCATCCGGGGGCCTTTATCAAGACCGAAGTCATTGACGAGTTGGGCTTGAGCGTAACCAAAGCCGCCGAAGTGCTGGGCGTGCGCCGGGCGACGTTGTCGGACTTGCTGAATGAAAAATCGTCGCTCACGCCGGAAATGGCACTGCGGTTAGAAAAAGCGTTTCAGCTTAGCATGGATATGCTGCTGAGGATGCAGGCCTGGTTCGACGCCACAGAGATGAGAAAGCACGCGGGGAAGATCAAGATCGCGCCCTATGTGCCTGCGTGAAAATCAAGGATTGTTTTCGGAAGTAATTTTATTACATCATCCAGCGACCGCTTTCGGCCATGAACGGAAATCCAGACTAGGTAGCCTGACCGTTTCTTAGTCGTCCTTCGCAGCCATTCGTAAGTTTCCCGTAGATAAGACTGCGAAGGCCGGGCCTGCGCTTTTATTAAAGCTTAGTTATGGCCTCTCAGCCGCCTTTAGCCAATCATTGATGGAATTTACCCCCAATGACAACAGCAAATCTTGGACTGATACCACACGTTC
>CABVRQ010000162.1 GCA_902500695.1 uncultured Nitrospira sp.
GACCAGTTTTTTGCCGGCTGGACGGTGTTGGTGTTGAAGGAGCATGTTTCCGAACTGTTTGATTTGTCCAGTGTGGCGCGCGGCATGTTGATGGAGGAAGTCACCCACGTGGCGCAGACACTGGCGCAGGTGTTTGACGCGAAGAAGATCAACTATGAACTGCTCGGCAATCAGGTTCCTCATATACACTGGCATCTGATTCCAAGGCTCAAGACGGATCCTGATCCATTGAAACCGGTGTGGTGTGTGCCGCATGAGCCTGAACGGCTTCCCGCTGAAGAACTGGCCGAACGGGTTCACCTTCTTCGGTCGGCTTTGCGCATCAATCCCAACCAACCTGTCTAGTCTTCTCAGCCTTCTCAGTCAAATTTTTAGCTCACCTCACAGAGGTTTCCGTGATCCCCTGTTGTCCTTTCGCCTTCTGTCCCTTCGAAATCCTTGTTTGGGGCTGTTGAAAAAAGCCGCCAGCGGCGTTCTCATCATTTTTCCGTGCTCACGTACTGGAGGTACGCTCTGCGCGCAAAAATGACTGCGGCCTTGCTGGACGAACTTTTTTGAACCGCCCCGAGGCCTCTGATATGCAACGTGCCTGTGGGTCAATATGCCCTTGGAAATTATTATTATTCAACACTCCTTGTTTGGAAATCTGTTAGGAGGCTGCGGATTCAGGCTCCAGTGAATCGATGAGAAATTGCGGCCGCGCCGGGGGACTGGTTTCGAGCTGTCTATATTGGCAGGGAGGAATATCGTCCTTCAGTCGTCTCAGGAGGGTGGGAACTTTCATCTTGGGAGGAATATCGCACAGCCAGACATGCATGCCGGTTTCTAATTCTTCAAAGTGTCGTTTCAGAGTAAACCCTGGTTTTTCCATGAAATAGGCAGAAAGAAATCCTGTGATGCCCTGTATGACCCAGGAATGTTCTTTCACATATCGATAACTGACCCTGATCTCTACCACTTCAAGCATGTTTTGAATCCCCTATGGAGTGCGTTTCTTCTTTTGAACGGTCCTACCCTAACAATTATGTCGGCTATTGGGAAATTGCGGGAAATCATCGAGAGTTCTTCCGCTTCTGTGTTGCCAGATATGCTTTGCCTTGTACCTCTCCGTACCCGTTATGTCAGACTGTTATTATCGGGCATCCATCTTGATTTCTGTTTCTCCACTTGAGTCCCTAATAGCTAACGTCATTTACAAATGAATCCCCATATACTAAAGGCGGTGATGCCGGAAGGCTCTGTTACATAACCATCTTTGGGGTCGACGGAGGATGGGACCGTTTGAGGCATGCTGGAACTTTTCCCGGAGCAGGATAGGAAGCAGGAGTATGCCGGAGGGATAGCGAACGAGGGACGGATATGCACCTGGTCGTGAACAGATCCGCCCCCCACTCTCATTTAGAACTTAATCGTCTTTTTCGTCCTTGCCATGTTTGCCTTTTTTGTCACAATCTTTGCCATGCTTTTCTTTGTATTCCTTCATCTTTTCCTCTCGTTCTTCCTGCATTTCCTTCCATTTTTCCTTTTGTTCAGGAGTTAGTTCGGCTTCAATTTTGGCCATGGCCTGTTGGCGCATCCCTTTCATTTCTTGGTGAAGCCCCTCCATCTTCTGGTGCTTTTCCTCAATGATGGGGAGGATCTTGTCTTGCTGCTCTTTCGTAAGATCCAGCTTCTTCGTGAGTTTCTCCAGATGGGCTTTGGGATCATGCCCGTAACCATGGCCGTCTCCATCCGCCCAGGCTGCTGCGCCAGACAGACTCAATGCGACGGTCAGCATGAAAAGCCCCATCATGCGCGAGACCGTTTGGATTGTTCCACCATGGATCATGCGGCGTTGACTTGTCCGATTCATTTCTACCTCCTGTGTGAAAACCAGTAATTGAATGGGTTAGTCTACTAGTATATCAAATGAAAGAGTGTCCCTGCTTTGCCTGACCCTATAGAAAGCAAAGAGTAAGGAAAAATCCTTAAAGCTGGTTTGTTAAATTGTTTGGTGGAACTCCTCATTTGACTGTTTAAGATCTTTTCGGAGGGAAAGCAGACGCGATTCTTAAATGAAACGCCTACAGTTGGTGCTCTGACAGGAACAGGGCAATTCCCCGTTGTGGTGTGAGTCGCCATAGTCGAGCGTGAGTTCGGTTCCAGCCTTTATGGGGTGCAAGGCATAAAATTCTGCCCGTTCTCCAATAATTCTCATAAAGGTATTGGGTGTGCAGGAATGGTTAATGAACCGGAATCCTGTTGTCTCTTCAGCTCCATCGATCGACTTCCCATTATTCACTTCGACAATGGCAATCCACTTTTGTGTTTTGGCGCGCCTTCGCCCCTCTCGTTGGGTGATGCGTTCCCCTTCATACTCACCGATTTTTTGTCTGGGTCGCAATGTCACCTTAGTGAATAGGCCACGGCCTTCAATGGCACTAGGTTTAACTTCCATCGGAACGGGCCATCTGGTTTTGCAGTTCGAAGCTTTAGTCGTTGGGGGCATGTGCAGATGACAACAATACGTTGAAAAATTTCTAGGGAAATGAAAATCCGGGAACTGTACAAAATGCGAAGTTGGTGAGGCAAGGATGCAGGAAAGATGAAGCGAAGGGAGAGACGGTATCTGTTTTCCGGCGAAAGTGATTCGGTCGATCGGCTGAACCGGCAATGGGTCTGATCATTGGTAGAGCCACCGGCGAGTTTACAGAGAATACATCAAGATCAATCACCGCCGAGGAACGCATCCTCATCATGTTCCGGCATGAGATCCTCTTCTTCCTCGATGCCTAATCCGCCTTGGAACGATTCCCGGATGGCGACCACGTGTTGATGCGATGGAGTGCCTTCAATCTTTTTCCCGAATTGTTCGAGGAATCGATCGCAGAGGTCCAGCCCAAGTTGAAAATATCGGGGCAGGGGGCCTTCCGTGACTTGTTGCCAGGTAATGTAAATGAGGAACTCCTGCAGGTGCTGAGCCTGTGGAAGCTGTGCTCCCAATTCCTGAAGGGTATCAAACGCACGCTTGGCTTGTGGCCCTTGATCGGTGGAAAATATCGCTTCCGTTTCCAAAATGTCCGATTCAAGATCCCCAAGTTCTCCTTGTTCCTCAGCTTGTTGAAGGGCGCGCATGGCAGCGATGGCTGGATCAAAATTCATGGGAAATGCCTTTGTCTGTGAAAATGAGATATCCGAACTTCGAGGAAGTGTAGCAGATCCCTGACAAGTTTGCGTATCCAA
>CABVRQ010000163.1 GCA_902500695.1 uncultured Nitrospira sp.
TGACCTCAAATATATACCGCGCTGGACAGGCCAAGAGATTTATTTGGATCTTCCCCGACCTTACTCTTGTTCTCCGTTCGATCGTCAACGAGATGGTTCCTACGGTGTTGTAAACTGCGTAATCTTACAGCTTGGCGAATTGGGCAGTGGCGATCCTGCATGGAACTGTTCGGCGCATTGCTTGATTGCGAGCGCGGCATCAGCAGTCACTTGGTCAAAGGTGCCTTGCCCGGGCGTCATCCAGATCGGCGATGTGACTGAGTGTGGATGCTTACTCACCTGTGAACGGGCTGTGGCTTTGATGCCTAAATCGAGCGCCGTGCCATTGCTCCCGACGCCGCCAGTGTTACTCACGTTGTTGACTCCCATGCGATGACAGCTGTTGCATAGATTGTCGTTGACCTCGACTTTGTAGGCCTTCCATGAGGCAAAATCAGCGCCGACAAAGGAATAGGGCTCCGGGTCGCTGTTGAAAGTGATATCACCCGCACCGGGCAGCTGGTTGGAGCCGGATACTTGTGCGAGATACGGTGATCGGACGATTGGCCCATTGTCATGACAACTGACACAGGGGAATGAACTGTTTACAATTTGTGAAGGTGTCATCCAGAAAGGTGGATTGCCCACTCCCTTGGAGGGCGCCTTGACCTTGCCATCGTGGCTTAAGCCAAAGCCTTCCTCTAGCGCCCCCTGATAGAAACAGGTTTTGCCATTAACTTTATTGTGCTGGATGATGGCCACATCGCCATACTGCCCTTGGGATAGGCCCATTTTTCGGGCATGTGCCACCACATATGCGTCTGGAGTATTGATCAGCACCCGAAAACGACTCCCCTGATCGCATTTTCCGTTCAGCACGTTCGGACGATCACAGATGCCATTTGGATAAGTCGCATTAGCCGGAGTGAGATGATCGGTGGGAACCGTAGTCCCCAAAGGGCTGTCGACGTCGAAGTCGGGAACCGACACGCCGATGGCCTGATCGCATTCTTGTGCAAAGGCTGCGAGGGCATCCGTTCCTCCCGGTGCATTGGCTATGAGAAGGCCTGCCCAATTCCCGGCAACTTGCGCAGGATATGCGAGTCCTCCATCACTTTGATCATCGGCTCGATCAGCATCAACGTCATATCGCATATACTCATTGCCCTTAAAGAAATAGACAACCGTTTTTCCCTCAAACTTCGTAGGCCAGGCCACTGCACCATCGACTCCACCTGGAAACTTGAAATTTGGCCAATTGCCCGCAATGGGCTTCGGGTAGCCCGGGTCAGCCCGATGTCTCTTTACATCAAAGCGGATATACTGATCATCCCGGAAAAAGTACGCGACGGTCCTGCCACTCCTTGGGACCGGCCACACCACCACGGCATCCACCCGATCTGTCCAGATCCCAGGCCACTTCAACGAGATCGGCTGGGGGTAGGCCCGGCCAGCGCCATCCGCCGCATCCGCACGATCAGCATCCACGTCATACCTCATGAACTGATTGCCTTTAAAGAAGTAGGCGACCGTCTTTACTTCTGCCCCTCCCGGAGGTGGCGCAGGCCAGAAGACGGCCGCGTCCATGTTCTCCTCAAAAAGTCCAGGCCAATTGTTCTGGATAGGGCGAGGGTACGCATTGCCACTGCCATCGGCACTGTCCGCCATATCTTGGGCGATGTCGTATCGGGCATACTCACTTCCCTGGAAGAAATAGACCTTGCCGTTATTCCATACCACCGGCACCAGTTTTCCTGAACCAGTCAACTGAGCCCCAACGTCCACTGGCCCACAGAAACTCACCGCGATAAGCATTCCGCAGACGGTTGACAGCAAAATTTCACGTGACGTTCTCATGGCGTGATCCCTTTCTTCACAGACTTATTGATTGCGTACATTTCGCTCAGTTCCTCACTCCCAAACATACTCAGCATTCCTCGAATCTATAAAAGCAAGACCCGTTCCCACTCACAAACCCGATATGCGACAGAGCCACTTCTGGTATCTGCTTGAAAACCCGCACTGGCACTGGGCTTCACATTCTTCCTGGTAATTCTGCTCTCGCCTACAAATGCGTTGCGCGTATCAATGACGATACAGGTCGTATCGAATCAGATACCTATTCTCTTGTGGGCGACCGCCACAGAACTTCAAGATCACTACGCCCAAGTTCTGGGTTAAGTTTGTAGTAGGGAGTTTCGTACTGAAGAGTTAAGAGAAAGAAAATCAGACCGGATCTATTTTTGTCGATTTCTGGTTGGTGAATGGCTTAATACGTTAACGGTGGCGGGAGTTGTTCTTGACTGCAGAGGTTGGAGAATTTAGATCAAATCTTTTGTTGAGAGTGTTGCCTCTCGGTGGAACTTTGGCTAAATGGGGTGTCGGTTGCGGGTTCACAGTCTCAATGTCCTAGAGAAAAGTGGTTGTATGCTCAAATGAATTTTCTTGCCGGGGGGGTCGGCCCGGCAGGCGAGGTCTCCTTCGCAGGGCTCAGGACAGGCTTTTTGATTCGGCAAAAGGACCCAAAACCATGGTGGCCGTGGCGTGGCCCTTGGGGTTCCCTTCCCGGTTCGCCGACCCCGGCGGCGCACAAACTCGCTGCGCTCGAACAATGTGCGCCTTGTCTCCGGTGCCGGCTGCACTGCTCGGCCACACCACAAGGCCAAAGGAGGCTGCCGAAACAATGTGTCCCTTTCTGATGGCGGGTCAATTCGCTACGCTTACACCAGGGCCGCCGATCAATGAGAGCATCAGACTCTGGGCCTGGGCAGCAGGCGTCGGACAAGGAGAACAACGAGGAGTATGAGGGGTTTGATATTTGTCTTGAAAGACTTTCGAGAACCCTGTTTCCTTTTTCGCAGATTTCCCACTTGACTTAATTCGTTAATTGACCAAGAATTTGACTGGCCTATTTTAGTCATGGGTAATGGGGTTTTAGGCAAGGGAAAAGGATGGGTAAGCCCTAGGGGAAAACTGGAGAGAAATTATACAGACAGAAAATCGACGATTCCCATCTTATGCGGATCTGTAAACATTGGTATTTGTAAAGGAAATAATATGGGCATTTTTGAGTTGTTTTCAAAACGACAGAAAAAGATAAGGGGAGAGATCCCGGATGTATACGTGTATGAGGAAATA
>CABVRQ010000164.1 GCA_902500695.1 uncultured Nitrospira sp.
TTTGTGTGGGTATTGATTTTTTCTTGCAGGGCATCTGCAATACGGTCATTGGCAATGACCTCCTCCGCCATAATGGCATCGTTCTCCACCAACGCTGTCAGTGCTCTGTGCAGTTGCTCCGACACGTGGTTTGAAAGAGCCACAATCTCCTGGCGCAGAGTATTCAGATCTTCGTCAAAGATGCGTAGAGTGTGTTGATTGTTCATGAGGGTCCTTTCGAAACCTGTGTCTTCCCAGTTTATCCAAACCGGCCGGTGATATAATCCCGCGTCAGCGTTTCTCGCGGGGTGGAAAATAGTTCCCCTGTTGGAGCGAATTCGATCAGTTTGCCCAGATGCATGTAGGCCGTAAAATCAGAAATTCGCGCCGCCTGCTGCATGTTATGGGTGACGATGATCACCGTAAACCGATGGCGGATTTCCGTAATCAGATCTTCGACCTTGGCCGTGGCGATGGGATCTAATGCCGAGGTGGGTTCATCCAGTAAGAGAATTTCAGGTTGTGGGGCCAGTGCCCGGGCTATACACAATCGTTGTTGTTGGCCTCCTGAGAGACCGTAGGCCGATTGCGGGAGGCGATCCTTCACTTCCTCCCACAAGGCCGCATCTCGCAAGGATTGTTCAACCCGTTCGCCCAACACTTTTTTGTTCTGGATTCCCTGAATCCGGAGCCCGGCCGCCACGTTTTCAAAAATGGATTTGGGAAACGGATTGGGTTTTTGGAAGACCATTCCGATTCGAAGTCGGACCATAAAGGGGTCAAGGGCGATGAGATTCTGATTTTCGGGAAAAAGGCAGATCTCGCCACTATAACGATTGCCGGGATACAGATCATGCATACGATTAAACGATCGCAGAAGGGTGCTTTTCCCACACCCGGATGGACCGATCAGTGCGGTCACTTTGCGATCGGCAATCGATAAGGTGATTTCCTTCAAGGCCTGGGTTTCCCCATACCAAAAGCTGAGTTTCCGAACTTCCGCTGCCTGTATGTCCTGCTTGGTGTCGGTTGTGGAGGAGGACTTAAACGATATGGGCGTGACTTTCTGGTTATGAAAACTCTTCTGTGTCATATGCGTGGTTCCTTGAATAAGCTATGAGGTCATTAGAAATGGCTACCGAACCTGGCGGCGCAAGTGATAGCGCAACCAGATCGCCACTCCATTCATCGCCAGTGTCATCACCATCAGAATGACTCCGGCCGCCGCGGCATTGATATGAAATTCTGCCTGCGGTCGTGAGACCCAATTGAACATCTGAATAGGCATGATGGTAAACGGGCTTTCCAGCCATTCAAAATTGATAAAAGGCGGGCTGGCCTGAAAAGGGGAGGTGGGTAAAAAGGCGATAAAGGTCAAGGCCCCGATGGTGATGACCGGTGCGGCTTCTCCAATCGCTCGAGCCAAACCTACGATGGTTCCGGTCAAAATGCCAGCCCGCGCAGCGGGCAGCACATAAAGACGAACGGTCTGCCATTTGTCGGCACCCAGCCCATAGGCTGCTTCCCGCAAATCGAGGGGAATCCCACGAATGGCTTCACGGGTGGACACGATAATGACCGGCAAAATCAGTAATGCGAGCACCAAACCTGCCGTCAGGATCGTCTCTCCCAGCCCGAATCCATGGATGAACAGGCCAAGGGCTAATAATCCGTAGATAATGGAAGGCACCCCGGCCAGATTACTCACGTTGATTTCAATGAAATCCGTGATCCAGTTGTGCGCAGCATATTCTTCCAAATACACCCCTGCTCCAACCCCAAGCGGGATCGCAATGCCGGCAGTGACGAGCGTGACCAGGATGGTGCCGACCCAGGCGGAAAGGATCCCTGCTTGCAGTGGATGGCGCGAGGGGAAGTTGAGGTAAAAGTCGGGGTTCATGAGTCTGGGCCATCCGCTCGTGATCAGGTCGATGACCACAGCCGCCAATAAGCTCATCGCGACGATCAGTACTGAAATGCCGATGCCGGCCATGACCAGGTCGCTTCGGCGGTTGGCATCAACAATGCGGGCCAAATCGGGAATAATCGCCTGGGACACGTCGGCTTTCATCATTAGTACACCTCCTTAAACCGCCGCCGAAGAAAGAAACCGATCAAATTGAAGGTCAGTGTGATGACAAACAACACGATTCCAGCCGCAAACACGGATTGGTAGGCGATGGAGTCATGAGGCAAATCCCCCATGGCCATTTGTACGATGTAGGCCGTGATAGTTGCTGCTCCTTCCGTGGGATTGAAAGAAAAATTGGGATTTTGCCCGGCCGCGATGGCGACGACCATGGTTTCGCCCACGGCTCGTGACATGCCAAGAATAAATGCCGCTGTGATGCCGGAGAAGGCGGCAGGGACCACAACGCGCATGGCGACCCGGAAGCGGGAATAGCCCAGAGCATATCCGGCCTCGCGCAGGCCAGGCGGGACTGCCCGCATGGCGTCTTCACTGACCGAGGCTGTGTAGGGAAGAATCATGATTCCCATGACGATGCCGGGACCGAGCATGTTGAACCCTTCCAAGCCGGGGATGAAGGTTTGTAGGAGCGGGGTAAAAAAGAGAAGGGTAAAATAGCCATAGACTACGGTCGGCACTCCTTCGAGCAACTCGAGAAAAGGTTTGACCGTCTCGCGAACTTCCCTTCGAGCATATTCACTGAGGTAAATAGCCAAGGCCAATCCCGCCGGAATAGAGACGGCCAACGCGATCCCCGCCACGGTGACCGTCGCCGAGACCAGAGTCATCACCCCGAAGTGGGCATTCTCAAAAACGGGAGTCCACTGGGTGTCTGTTAGAAAGTCCAGGAGAGATACCTGGGCAAAGAACCCCATGGATTCCGTAACCAGAACATACACGATCCCCAACGTAACAAACACCGAGGTCGCGGCTGCGACCAAAAGGCACCCGCCGGCTAAAGAGCCCCATAGGGCGCGGCGACGGAGGAAGCCATCGCTGGCGCGTAAGGGGGATCCTGCAGAGTCAGAGAGGTTTGAGAAAGATGGTAACGTTGACATGCTTTCAGC
>CABVRQ010000165.1 GCA_902500695.1 uncultured Nitrospira sp.
CAAATGGGTGATTAAGCTGCTGTCTAGAATAGCGTGGTTCTTCTTAATATCCATCTGCAGAATTTCCGCAATCCAGGATTTGGTATAAGCGTTATTAGGATATCGAGCCTGTTGTTGGACGGTGAACCAATCTCGTCTCGGCCCCAAAAACTTCCCGCCATCAACAAATGGACCTGATCGCACAACAATTCCTTGTACAACTTGACCCGTCGGACAAGGCGAACTGCGAGCGCTGCTTCCCACTGGTCCGAAGGTATAAAATCCATTTTGTTTCTTCTGTGTGGGTCGTTCTATGGGTCATTCATTTGTTTCATTCGGCGATGCCCTAACGGCGGATTCCTCCAAAAGCCAGCTACCACCTTTAGATGGAGCCATCTTTTCTCTCTCTAGGGTCAGCCATTCAGTGGTCCACTCTTTCGAAGGGATCGCGGTTCCTGAGCTTTCGGTCATTTTCCGCAGAAACTATTCCGTGAGCGTTTTGTTTATCTCCTACTCCCTCCGTCTTCCTGTATTACCTGTAACGTGCAAAGCGAGATCATCTCACCTTGAGGCGACACATTTTTTATTCTGCCTGCCAATTGAACCTGGAGGAATGGCTAGACTCATTATTTGGCAAAGACGCTGACACTTCCGTTGATGACTTTCCCTCCGGAAACTGTGCTTCCGACCATGGCAAGAGGCTGGGTGCCGTCATTGAAATTTATTTGTGGGGCTTTAAGCTTTATTCTTGCGGCGCCTTCAGCCATGACATCTTTCTGGCTTTGTAAGGACAGGTCTTTCCCGCTTCTGAGGGTCAAATTATCTCCAGCGTTCAGATTGGTCCCCTTGCCAGACAACAGGGTCAGCGTGTTTCCAGCAGTCACGACAAGGTTTTCCGCCTGAATGGTTGTGCCATTTTGGGAAACTTGAATCACCGATCGGAGTGCATTGACTTGCCCTTGAAGGTTGGCAATTTGTTGTTGTAGTGCCGTGATCTGTTTGTAGAGAAGATCCGGGGTGAGTTGAAGTTGTGGAATATTTCCGCTTCCTTGCTGGGGCATTTGACGGGGTTGAATCTGCTGGAGATTTGGATCGGCCGCCATAGCCAACGAAAATTGAGAAATCAACATAATGGTTGCGAGGGTCAATAACGTTTTTCGCATGAAAGACCTCCTTGGTGTCAAAAGTCTACCCTTTGAAGACAGGTGAAGCATCTCAGAATTGTTGTCCATACGGAATTTTCCTTGAGCACTTTTTCCAGTAAGGGGAAATGGAAATCCCTAAAATCATACTCAAGACGGGCTTTTGTTGACCATTTTTTTCTAGGGAAGAGGAAGGTGGGCACGATCCTGTTTGGCCGGCGGGAGGAGACCAACTTGCTCAAAAAGATGGGCTCGCTGGGTGAGAGCCTGGGTGTCGGCAGGATTGGTGTGAAGGCGTTCTGATAAGGCCCAGATGGCGTCATACCAGAGACCTGCTTCCAGTAGTGGTTCAGTAGGAGTCGTATTAATGGGTTGGAGATTGGCAAAGGTTGTTACATTGTCCGGAGGAGTGACCCGCATGATCCACCCGCTGGTTGTATGGCTTTCTCCTGGATTTAAGCCCTGAAGAACGATTTTCCACTGGTAGGTCGTATTGAGTTGGAGTCTGATCCCATAATCTCTCAGGTCTACCTTATGAATGCCAGGTTGAATAGGAGGAAGCATGCGGACGTCCAGAAGCCTTTGGGTATGGCTTTCATCCGTAATCATCACATCGACGGGTTGGGAAGTGGGGTAGGCAATAAACCAAAAGAGGGCAGGCTGTTCGAACATGGTCAATCCAATATGGTCGGGAGATAGAACGGAAAGATATACCGTTTCTCGTCCGGGTTGGGACTCATTCACCACGACCCTGGTGGCCGGAGAGGGTGAGTCGGGAGCATGATAGAGCAGGGTGTTCTCCAGGCTTGGGGATTCCGGGGAATGTGGCGCAGAAGCCCCGCTGTTTTCCAGATGAGTTTGGGGTGAGATGACTGCGGGAATTGTGCCGTTTATCGGGGCTTCCTCTTCCTGAACAATGGGAGGGGGAGAAGCAGGAGTTGCCGTCGTGGCGATTTTTGTGTGATCAGGCGGAGCTTTTGTCGATCCTCGGGCTTCCAGGCGAATACCTCCTGGGAGCAAAAGTTCAATCAGGAATTCATCATTTTTTTGAGGACGAGTGAGGGCCATGGCCGAAAATAGTTCGTATTGTTCGTGCGTGAGAGATTCTGCCAGAATGGTGACGGTGGGTTTGTCTCCTTCCGGAGTGAGTCGTAATTCCGAAGTTCCGAATTGTTCAATGTAATATTTTCCCGGACCTAATGAGACGGATGTGCCGTCGGGGGAAGAAAAATGGAGTGTGCGACTCAAGAGTATATTGGGAGACGCAGCCCAAAGGTGAGGGGGATATAATCCTATAAGACACCACACCAAGCAATGTATTGCCAGAGAGAGTCTCTTCATGTCCGCACATGTAAGCTATAAAAGTAGGATTTCAAGTCTCTACCTTACGGGAACTTAAAAAGGTTGTGCAATCCGAAGCATGCGGAATCTCTTTAGCATACGGATGTGACCGGGAAATTCTTATTAGAGCAGGCACAGAAAACGGAAGGCTAGCAATCCGAAATGCCTTAAAACAAGACTTATAGTTATTGGCCGCGATAGGGTTGACCTCGGAATAAATCGATTACCCCGAAAGAATTCTGTTGGGAGTCGGTCGTAATTAATCCTGGAATCGTTGTCACGTCATTACTCCCTGTATCCGGAATAGACGT
>CABVRQ010000166.1 GCA_902500695.1 uncultured Nitrospira sp.
CGCAACCATCCGACAAGGTGAACGGAGCGTGAAGGACGCTCTTGGGGCGTCAGCCAGTCTCTCTATAATCTCGTGCGTAGAACCAACGATTTCACCATTAGTGACTCATAAAATTATTTATGAATATACTAGTGGGTTTTTTAACGACCCGCAGGCACTTCAATTTTTTCGGGGATCAAGCGATATCCCATGGCTTGCATAATTGCGTTGATGTTCTCAAATCGCGGATTGCCGTCTTCTGATAAAGCTTTTTGAACACCATTCCGGGTCATTCCGGTTTCTTCCGCCAACGTGGAAATCCCTTTCACACGGGCAATCATCCTAAGGGAAGAAAGCAAGGCCGAGGTCGCCCCATCTTTCGAGTATTCTTCAAAGCACACTTTCAAATAGCTTTCAATCTCATCAGGATGTTCGCGATAATATTCCTCCTCCACTTGATCAAAGGTTCGTAACTTTCGTTTAGCCATGCTTTTTGTACTCCTTCCAATATCCTTTTGCGGTTTGGATATCTCGTTTTTGGCTACTTTTATCCCCGCCACACAGCAGAATCACAATATTGTTGGCCTCCTCACCAAAATACACACGGTACCCGGGACCAAAAAACAATCGTAGTTCACTCACCCCTTCACCTACCGGCTCACTATCTCCATAGAGTCCTTCACTGAGCCGACGAATCCTTGTCCCGATCCGTTCTTTCCCTTTTAAGTCTTTTAACCCCTTAAACCATTCTGAAAATGGCTCATTCCCCTGTTCATCTTCATACACAAGGACCTTTTTCGGTGTATTAGGTTGTCCCACTTATTGGTTCTTTCTCTCCATGTGCATAGTATATTATGCATATTATTTCGCCGCAAGTCTTTTGCTCGCCTACGGATACCGAATCAACAATGTAAATCATCTGCTAGACCCTTTCGTTGCCAACCATAGAGTGAGCTTCTACACTCCCAGTTATGTGGGTTCCCAATGATCTTCATCATTTCCCAGATCCGGCGGCGCCGGTCTTTCGGCCTGGAGAGTTCAAAGGGCGTGAGGGATTAGTTCGGAATGTGTTGTGGCGGTTGGAACGAGGGGAATCTTTAAGCCTTGTTGGTGGACCCAAATTAGGAAAAACCTCTTTGCTGCTCCATCTTGCCTGGCAACTGAATCATGCAGGCCCTTCCCCCAAGTCCACCGGACCTGCAGCGTTGTATGTTGATGTTGCCAACGAGGCTGATTGGAAACGATTCCATTCCCGCCCGCCCAATCCTGACACCATTGTTTTCCTTGATAACTGTGACCGACTGGCTGAAGGGGAGACTCGTTCTCTTTCAGACATTGATCTTTTGCCAGGAGGGTCTACGGTCTTTGCCGGAGCACGAGCCTGGCGGGAGGTTGTGAGAGGTGGTGGGTTGCCACACACACTGAAGTCTATTCCCTTGGCGGTCTTTTTGGAAAAAGAAGCCCAGCAGCTATTCAGTCCGGAGCTTTCCACAGAACAACAAGCCTCTGTCCTAATCTATGCAGGGACTCATCCCTATATCTTGAAGGTCTTGCAGGCTGAATTATTACGAGCAGGACCCTCTGTTCGGACGGAACAGGTTGTGAAGGATGTCAAAAAATCTCTCTCTTCTTTTTTTCAAGACTGTGTGAATCAAATGCGGGAACCTCTCGAACATCAGGTGCTGGCCTGTGTGATTGAAGCTGGGAAACCAGTAAATCCAAAGGAGGTGGCACGGGCCGTTGGGCTGCCGACGATCAAGCCTGTTGCGGATACGCTGTGTGCATTGGGGTTAATCGGTCGTTGGATTCGGGATGAAGCAGCCACACTTTCAGCAGGGAGCCGGTTGTTCAACGAATGGTATAGGGAAACAGTGGCGTTCTAAGATAAGATGGCCAATGGCCTCTTGATGAGCCATGCAGGATGGGCGTCAACTGCTTTGTTAGTCTATAAATGAAAAAGAGGAACTGATCGTGGGAGCCTTTAAAATATTTTCTGCGGAATTCAAGGCGAGTTGCGGGACGGTTGAGCAATTTCTGAAACCGACGCTTCCGGAAGTGGCCATCGTCGGCCGGTCCAATGTCGGGAAATCATCGGCGATCAATTGCCTGGTGAATCACAAAGGATTGGCCAAGGTCGGGAAGACTCCTGGAAAAACACAAACCATTAATTTTTTTGAGATTGCCACGAACGGCCCCCGGTTTATGCTGGTCGATCTTCCCGGATACGGATTTGCCAAAGTGCCTGAACGGATTCGAGAACTCTGGGGGCCACTGATTGAAGAATTTTTACGGACACGCAAGAATTTACAGGGTGTGGTGGTGCTGGTGGATTCCCGTCGGGTGCAGGAATCAGATCGGGCGATGGTCGAGTGGTTGATGCGACTGAAGATTCCCGTGATGGTGGTGGCCACCAAGGCTGATAAGGTCACGAGGGGAAATCGTCAGGCGGCGCTACGGGAATTACGTGAGGGTTTGGGCATGGAGGAGGATCCGCTTTTCCTGTCGGCCTACACCGGGGAAGGCAAACAGATGCTCCTTGACCAGTTAAGGGAGCTGCTTACTCTGGACGCTCCTCTTCCCTAAAAGGGAGAGTTGAAAAAGGCCGCCAGCGGCGTTCCCTGCCTTCGCCGTAGCGGCTTCACGTCTACGCCCTAAAGCA
>CABVRQ010000167.1 GCA_902500695.1 uncultured Nitrospira sp.
AGTAGACGCTTCAAACCTATGTTTGCAAGTCGATTACTCACCGCGGTTAGTTGATCTGCCTCTAGAGGGACCTGCCACACCGTGGGCCTGGGTGAACAGAAAAGGATGTGTTGTTGATGAATGGTACAAAATTTTTTGAAAGAATATTCCTTGCGTATTCGAATATTTCCCGCGTCGTCTGTCTTGGACGCGGGCTGGTCGCACTGGGTTGTGTCCTGCTTATGGGGATAACCGGCTGCATCGGGCCGGTTAAGCCGGCGCCGACACCACAGAGTCAGGCGGAACAGCCATCTTCATCAACGGAGACGGCCGAGGCGCCCCAGGCACTTGAACCGGCTCCGTCTACCATCCCCGAACCACGCGCCCCTGTCCTGCCGCTCCCCCCGATCGGCTTGGGCCAACCTACCATAGCTCAGGATAGGGAACAGATGCCGGTGGTCGAGGCCAAGCCGGTGCATATCGTGGCGCAACGCGACACGTACAACGTCACCCACGCCACGACGGGTATGAAGACCGACACGCCGCTGATGGAGACACCGGTGTCGGTGAAAGTCGTGCCCCAGGAAGTAATGAAAGATCAACAGGCCGTCACCATCGATCAGGCATTAAAGAACGTCAGCGGAGTGTATGTGGGGCAAGGGTTTGGATTGGTCGAGAACTTTAATATACGAGGCTTCCAAACCTTCGATTATTATCGCAATGGTGTGCGTTTCCAATCAGCCCTGACGCAAACCGGACCCCGAGAGGTGGCGAATCTGGAAAGAATTGAGGTCTTGAAAGGCCCCGCCTCCTTGTTATATGGCAGAATCCAGCCGGGAGGCCTCATCAATTTAGTCACCAAACAGCCACAGGCTCAACCCTATTATTCCGTGCAACAGCAGTTCGGCTCCTATGATTTCTATCGGACGACGCTGGATGCGACAGGCGGGCTCAATCAAAATAATTCGTTGTTATATCGAATCAACTTTGCCTACGAAAACGCCGGATCATTTCGGGAGTTTGTCGAGAGCGACCGAGTCTTTGTGGCGCCGGTGCTCCAATGGAAGCTGAGCGACCGCACACAAATTACCGTGGATATGGAATACAAGTCAGGGAAGGCCAGCCCGGATTATGGCACGATAGCGATTGGCGATCGTCCTGCCAACTTACCGGTTGAGCGAAATCTCGGGGAATCCTTTGCCGAGGCCAACTACGAAGAAATTCTTGCCGGATTGAACTGGTCGCATGCCTTCAATCCCGACTGGAAAGTTCAACACCGGTTCAATGCGAAATTTACCGATGAACACGATGATGTCGTGTTGCCATTGGCCCTTCAGGCGGATAACCGGACGTTAGATCGATTTTATGCCGGGTTCAGGGATAATAAGGTGGATGTATATACCTCCAGCCTCGATCTCACCGGCCGCGTGGAGACATTTGGCCTCAACCATTCCCTATTGTTCGGCGGCGACTATTATCATTTCAATCTCACGGGAACCATCATTGATAATTTTGCCTTTCCATCCATTGATATCTTCAATCCTACCCATGCCGGCAGCCCCATTCGTGATCCGGCTGATGATTATGAGTATGATCTCAAAGAAGAGTGGTTTGGCTTGTATGCCCAGGATCAAATTGCCTTGCCCTTTCATCTGCACCTCTTGTCCGAATTTCGGTAGGATCATGACAAGATCAAAAGAACGGATACGTTTGGAGGTGTGACTTCAAACACCAAAAGCAAACAGGAAAAAATCAAACCACGAGTCGGGTTGGTCTGGCAACCGATCAAGGAATTGTCATTCTATGGCAATTATGTCGAGAACTTTGGCGTCCCAAATCTATTTTCAGCGGGAACGGGCGGTAATCCTCTCAAGGCCGAAACGGCCCAGCAATGGGAAGCCGGAATCAAATCAGAGCTCTTCGATGGACGGTTCAGTGCGACGGTCGCCTGGTTCCGACTCACCAAACAGAATATCGCGACCGGCCATCCCGACCCGGCCTTAGCCGCCTTAGGGTTCTCCGCGCAAACCGGAGAAGCGCGAAACGAAGGGATAGAGCTGGATGTGACCGGTGAAATCCTGCCAGGGTGGCAAGTCTTTGCCAATTATGCCTATATCGATTCCGAAATCACCAAAAACAACGATGGCACGCAAGGCAATCGGTTCCCCAACGTGCCGAAGCACGGCGGCAGTGTATGGACCACCTATGATTTTCAGCAAAAAATACTCCGAGGGATCAAAGTGGGAGGAGGCATCGTCGCCAGAGGTGAACGTGAAGTCAATGAGGAAAATGACGCGCAAATGCCGGGCTATGTATTGGTGAATCTGGTGGCGGGCTATGCCTTCCCTGTAGGGCCATCCAGGGTGACGGCCCAGTTGAATATCAACAATGTCCTGGATAAGGAATATTTCCCGAGCAGTGCCGGTTTTGATCGTACGCGTATAGACGTGGGAACTCCAAGAATGTTTATGGGCTCGGTGAAGGTGGAGTATTAGCTCCGTGGGTCGGGGTGCGGCTCAAGAGCCGACGGGTGAATGAAGAGGAAGGTGATTGACGACGGCAAT
>CABVRQ010000168.1 GCA_902500695.1 uncultured Nitrospira sp.
CCTTTTGATTGGCAAACCCGGGACAAGAAAATTATTGACGCCCTGAATCAGTTGGTGGAGGCGCATCCGCGCTGGGGCGTGTGGAAATATATCAACCGACTCCACGCCTTAGGCCATCCCTGGAATCACCAACGCATTTATCGGATCTAGCGGCAATTGGGACACAATCAGCCACGGCGAACCAAGCGCCGGGTACCCACACGACCTTCTTTGCCGGTGTTTGTACCGGAAGGGCCCCATGAAGTCTGGTCAGCGGACTTCATGAGCGATGCCTTGTATCATGGCAGCCGGTTTCGGACGTTCAAGCTGATCGATGACTTTAATCGGGAAGCGTTGGCGATTGAGATTGATACGTCTCTTCGGGCAGAACGGATTATCCGAGTACTTGACCGATTAAAGGCTGAACGCGAACTTCCGCACATGATCCGGGTGGATAACGGGCCAGAGTTTCTCGCACAGAGCCTTCAAGACTGGGGAAAGGCGAATCGGGTGTTGATTTTCCACATACAACCCGGTCGCCCGACGCAGAATGCCTTTATCGAGCGGTTCAATCGCACGTATCGGAATGAAGTGCTCAATCTCTATCTGTTTCGCAGTTTAGACGAAGTGCGGGAGATCACGTCCCATTGGATAAGGACTTACAATGAACTCCGACCCCACAAGGCCTTACAGGGCGCGGCCCCACGTCTCTATCACAAACCAACGATGGAAAACTCTACTTATGAACTGTCTGCTTGACGGGGAAGCTTACACATACATCTAGTCTTAACGAGTAATTGTTCGGTCTACCTGGAAAAGATTGAATATAGCTCTATGTATTAAACATCCCATTTTGGTTCTTTACAAATTAAGAGGTAGATTCCATGCTCCAAGTCCGCGAAAAACTGAATAACCAATCCACCGTCATCATCTTCACAGGACGGTTTGATCGACAATCAACCATTGGTATCGGGGACCTGATCCTCGGCTCCAAGGACATGAGGTGTCAGCACATCATTCTGGATTTCATGGGCATCACCGGGATTGATTCGGTGGGTCTCGGGCTCTTGTATCTTTGGTACCATAAACTACAACCTCAACACATTGGGCTAAGTATTGTGGGGCCTTCTCCTAATGTCCAAGCTGCCCTGGAAAGCTGTCACCTTCCCGACTGCATTCCAGTCTATGCCTCTGAGCACGAGGCAATCCGACAGGAAATCTACTGTTAGATGGCCTTTGCTTCATCGTTCGGGCATCAGCATGATCGTCTGTTCCTTGATCCACTAATCCCGGTTTATATGATCAACGGTCATCAAACTCTCTATTTTTCAGGGAATATATCGCCTTTCGCCTAACTTAATTCCATGTAAATCCTGGCATTAGTCTGAAACAAATCCTGGTGAAAGCTCCGTAACTGACTCCGAAGGTGATTGCCATCGAAGGCAAATATCTTCAGGGGTGGGGGAGGCTTGAGTAAGGATTTGAGGATGACAGAGTCGTGTTTCTCATTGAGTCTAATCCTTTAAATTGTATCATTCTCCAATTACTTTCCTGGTGTGCTTTCGTTGTGTGGTTTTTCATTTTCTCCCATCAATATGCAGGTCCCCGGTTTTTCCCCTATCAAGAAGCCATTTGACTGGATTCTCGTGAAATAGATGTTTCTATATTCCTGAAATTTTCTGCTACCAAAAAACTGTTGAAGTGCTAGAAACCACTTTGAAGTTCGGCCCTAGTTAACTAATGGCCACGGCCAAATCACGGCGACAATCGGAACACTTGGCTCCTTCTTTTGAGACCGATACCACTCGAATGTAATGTGCACACCACATGCAGTAGAGATACCCTGGCCCATTGAATCGAAAAGGATAAGTGGGGGAGAGCTTTCCCCAATTCACCGTTTCTATTGGAGACCAGGATACTGTGTTAGAGATCATTGCGTACAAACCCTTTCTCAATAAATTGGTCTTGTTGGTCACCCCTCTATGTTGAAAAGAGTGGTTTTGCTAACTCCGGAACCAGTGAAGGGAGAAGACTCCCAAAAAGGCTATAACCGTTTCGATCATCCATAATGTTGTCCAATCCATGAAGCTGTCCTCCTGTTTCTCTATTGTCCTGGTTCTGCTCTTGGTTCATGGAGGAGCAACCTTAATGCCATTTATACCTGTGCATCGGACCGCCAGACCGCCACCCACCAACTTATTGATTTATTGAAAGAAACGGGAAAGATGGAAGAAGCGAAGTTTCGATCTGACCATGAAAACCGAAGTATCTAAACCGATACAGACCGTATCTCATTCACTAAGTGAAGCTGGCTTATTGAGGAGTACGACATTCAGGCAAATTGGGAGGACAGTATAATTGGTTGCTTTGAAAGGACCTGA
>CABVRQ010000169.1 GCA_902500695.1 uncultured Nitrospira sp.
GGCTTTGTCTTCGGAATCAGAACATCCTTGAATGCCGACGGCCAGGATAACGAAGAAACAGAGAGTGAGGACTTCCAGTCTCACTAAAGAAGGTTTTTGAAAGGAAGGAAAGATCATAAGAGTGAGAGTGCTCTGAATAAATAAACAATCTCTCCTAATACTATAAAGGAAATCCTGGTTATGGGAAAGCTGGTAAAAACCCTGGCCTACCTTATCCAAGAAAACCCGTGACGGTGGACACAAGGTTGTGAAGCTGACTATTGAGTTATACTATTCGGTTGGGGATCCCATTCGAGCCACTGTCGCCTGTTTTGATAACAAACGGGCGATCCCACACTTCATCGCAAACTGTTCTGCAAAAAAAGGGGAATCTATGAAAGGTGAATTCACAGCGATTATTGAAATTTGTCCCTTAGGGCAAGGGCGGGTACTTGGCCATTTTCCCGCGGACTCCTGGCGCAAAGGGGCAAAGCGAGACAATTGAGTAAACCAAGAATAGTGTGCGGTCCGAAAAGACGAGTTAATGTCTTCCTGGACACTTTTTTTGGTCTTTGAGGTACGCTATACTGGTTTACCTTAGGAACTCTGGTCATGTCCAAGATAATCCCCACTCCCCCTTCAGGATTCGACGACCTCTCCGTCGAGGAACAAATTGATTTTGTTCAATCCCTCTGGGATCGGATTGCATCCACTCCCGAACAAGTTCCCGTACCCGAGTGGCACCGGCAGATCCTTCTCGAACGCTTGGAGGCGTACCGCGCCAATCCTACCGCTGGTCGACCCTGGGAAGACGTCCGCGCAGATATCGATCGCAAGTTACGAGACCGTTGATCTGACGTATGGCGCGACAGCTTGTCGTCCAACCTCAGTCGGATCTCGACATCCAGGCAGCTGCCGTCTGGTACGAGGATCAGAAGGCCGGCTTAGGAATGCGGTTCCTCAACGAACTCCATTTGGTGTTTCAGCGCATCAAAAACAATCCTCGACAATTCCTGCGGCTTGAAGGGGAAGTTCGTCGTGCTCTCCTCCGGCACTTTCCTTACGGGGTGTATTTCATCGGAGATTCCGTACACATAACAGTTCTGGCGGTTTTGCACCTACATCGAGAGCCTGACATGTGGAAAAGCCGTAATTGATGGCACTGAGAATAGGAAAATGTCTCCTGGATCTTGAAATTCATGGTGGAGCTTAGAAAAGGTTTCATAAAAGAGGTTTTAAATATTTTCCCGTGATGGAAGTTTGGTTATTGGCGGTATCTTTCGGAGGGCCTTGGGCGACGATGTGGCCGTCGGATTCGCTGCCGCCTAGGCCGAGGTCGATGACCCAATCTGCGCATTTGATGACGTCCAGGTGATGTTCGACCACCAGGGCAATTTTTTCTTTCCCGATGGCGTGTATGAAGCCTTGTCTTGGGAGAAGGAGAAAGGTTACAGGGGATATATTTCAAGCCAAGGAACTCGTTTGAAATGTTTGTGATCATAGGTCGCAATCTGTGTGAGTCCCTGAGCTTGCAAATCATGGGCATGAAAGGCATCGATGAAATCAATGTTTTCTTGGACATAAAGATCTAAGGCCATGATAATGATCTCGGCCTCTGGACAGAGGAGGTTGGGTGTATTGAGAATGGTCTCCACTTTCGATGCAATGTCGGTCTTGCCTAAGTGATAAAAGGATTCCAAGGTCCAGACAATTTCGGCGATCACCAGTAAGCTGGTGATGAGTTGAATTTGGCCTTTCGTCGCTTGGCGAAAAAGAGTTTCGGCTCGTTTGGCTTTGACCGGATCGTCGTTCGTTAAAAAACGTAAAAAGACATTCGTGTCGACAAACACTTTAGTCACGACCAACTGCTTTTCCCCCTATGTTTTTTTTGACAGCCCGGCGGATTCGAGAGAAGTCTTCTGGACGAGTAGATGGGATGACAGAGCCTTTCAAGTCAAGAACTGATCCTCGAAGCACTTTCAGCAGGACTTCATCCCCCCGTCGAATAAATATGACTTTTTCTCCCTCTTCTAGCCCTAATTGATCACGAATAGGCTTGGGGATTGTTACTTGACCTTTGCGAGTAATTACAGAATCCAGCATGAAGCACCTCCTGAAATAAGTACTACTTTCGTAAGTTTAGTCCTACCATTTTATTTCCGTCAATGATTCCAAGGTTTGGGTTGTATTTTTCTAGTTTTTGGGTGGAATGTTGCGATTCACTGATGTATCTCGTAATGCATGGCCGATGCTCGAATGTAGAAAGGGGTTTACGGAACGAATGGTTTCAGATATTGGCTGGAGAGTGACTGAGGGGTATTGGCGATTTCTTCCGGGTGGCCTTCCTCGAC
>CABVRQ010000170.1 GCA_902500695.1 uncultured Nitrospira sp.
TATTATCTCCAGGTAGACGGTTCTCCATGGCAGGGGCAAGAAGCCTAGGGAAAGGTCCCGTGACTTGACTTTCAACACGGTTGCTGCGCGGTTCACCGACACCGGTGGCGGGCAAACTCGCTTCGCTCAAACACTGCCCGCCTATTCTCCGGTGCCGGTTGCACTGCTCGGCCATACCACCAGGTCAGGGGAGACTAGAGGGAAAGGGTGAATCAACGCACTGGCCTCAAACAAAGCCCGCCAGTTGAAAGCGGCCCACCATTGGGCCAGACGGCCGGTATTGGACCATAGGTAAAGAACCATTCATGGACACACATGAAAGAGGAAGAATCCCTATATTTTTTGCATAATCCGAAGAAACCCACGAAGGATAGAAGAATGTACTCAATCCTTTAGACAACTGCCACGACAAGAATCAAAAAATAAACCGTAAAAAAGAAGAAGGGCTTTCTCTATATGTTCAAATCAGAATATCGTTTAATAATCGTGGAAATTTGTCAGGGAAAGATTCATGCTTTTTCCAAAATTATTCGAGGCCGAAACCAAACACTTAAATCCAAACTCGTCTCTTTTCGAATACAAACACCATCTTTGGCTGGGCACAGATTCTTCGCCACCGGCTCAGAATGACAACGTTTTTAAAATGAATCGCGGCACAATTGCTCTCCCCATGTCTGAATGCTCACACCTGCCTTATCCTGAGGTCTGCCCATTCCTTCATTTGATCTGACGCCTGCCACCTGTCCCCATGATCGGACGCTCTTTTTCTTGACGGGCTTGTTTGAGCACCGCGAGTTAGCCCGTCTCCTCTTACTTCGCGTCCGATCAATCTGATGAGGCCGGGCGGGGCGTCATTGGTTTTGGCCACTTTTGACAAAACAAAAGGGCCTCGCCTGCCGGGGCGAACCCCAGAAAAGGATTCCGACCACGGCTAGAATCAGAAAATAGGAGGAGAAAAAGAAGAAATACAACAGGAAGAAACAATGTGGCTACCACCGGCTACTGAGAAGCGGTCACAAACGCTGACTTGGTTCGGAGGGATGCCTTTAGACGACAATCCGATATAAGAAGTGGTTACCCTGTCTTGTTCGTAATGTGTCCACATTCGGATGATTTTGACGGTCTTGATGTCATCGAGAATTTGGTAGACGAGACGATGTTGAATATTGATTCTTCGGGAGCATGCTCCCGCAAGGTCGCCGACGAGCTTCTCATTGGGCGGTGGGGTTTGGTAGGAAATTTTGTACAAAACCTCGAGAAGTTTTCGTGCTTGGGGCATAAGACCAGACCGCGAGACCTATTTCGCATCGCGCCTGTGCTGATTGGTATAGACAAGCGTCCAACTCACCAATCAAGGTCCGTTTTGCACTTATCAACCGGCGTCTTTAATCCCTTGACTATCGATTCACGCATGCCGGGGATCGACCTACGATACAGCGTTTCCTGGATGGCACGCCAATCCTCTTCCGACACGAGGACAGCAGAATGGCGTTTACCGGCAATCTGAATCGGCTCATGCGAATTCGCTACATCGTCAAGCAACGCATAGAGCTGCTTTCGGGCTTCTGTGGCAGTGATGCTTGTCATTGTGATACCTCCATCGATTACGTACGAATTTACTTATGCCGTTTGGCTCGTTGGATCAAGGGCCCATATTGGCCAACGGAGCCCGAGGCGGAGCGGCGAACCCTAAGTCCTTCGATTCGAAACACGCATTCGCCTGAACTAATTTACGGACACCTGTGGCCGCCGAAAAAGGGGCTTTTGGCACAGACTCTCTTCCGCATTATCCCAGTCTCTCCACGCTCCGTTCATGACCTATCTGTAAAGACACAGGAAAGGAGGCCTTTCGGTCCTTGCCCATTTTGTATGAATGAGGACCCCATGGGACACACGTTGCCTCTCACTCTCGTCTACAGGCTATCAGACCTAAGGAGTGAGGACGGTTTTCTCTGAGTGTTGCCCCTCATAGACATCTTTCTCTGGCCGAACTGACGCCGGCTCTGGAGACAGATAATCAGCGAGGCCCCGTTGAATGATGCCGTAATTCAGAAATGGGTATTGCCCCAGGAAGGCCCGCTTTCCGACCGATGCGGTGACGGGATCATCATTATGAATGATTTCCGGAATCATCCGGTCAATCCGCTTTCGAGCGGTATGAAACACTTCATCGGCCAGATCCCAGACTCCGGGATCACCCTCCCGGCTATACTGCCGTTCCGCCCACAACGCCGCAGCC
>CABVRQ010000171.1 GCA_902500695.1 uncultured Nitrospira sp.
GACCAGGATAAGGTCTATTTGGTCTTGGAAGGGCAGGGCACGTTTCGGGTCGGGAGTGAAAGCCGGATTCTGGGAGAAGGGCAGGGGACAATGGCTCCGGCTGGGGAAGAGCATGGCGTGGTGAATCATACCACCACCCGGCTCCGGGTGCTGGTCTTTATGGCTCCCAATCCCGGCTAGAGACTAAAAACCGTGACTTGGTGGGGATGTGGGATATTGTGAAAAGAAAAAGGGCCTGAATGAATGCTTTCACTCAGGCCCTTGAATGTACGAAGAAGAAAGCTTAGTTGGCTGGATCCATGGAATTATAGATCGAAGAATTATCCTCACCGGTGACGGAAAGAATGCCAACTGCGCCTTTGGCGACCCGGAAAATGCTGTGGTCTACTAACAGGTAGGCCCCGGGCACATCCACTTTGAATTCCACAATGACCGAACCGGCGGAGGGAATCAGTGTGGTTTGGACGTTCTTGTTGACGGTTCCTCCAATGGCGCCTTCCACATAGACCTTGTCAAAAATCTCCCCAATGATGTGGAAGGAAGAAGCACTATTCGGTCCGATGTTGCCGACATACAGTCGGATGATGTCTCCCGCCTTGGCTTCAAGCTGCCCTTCCCCGATTAAGGCCCCGGCTCTTCCGTTCAGCACCACGTGGTCAGGGTGTTCCGCTAAGCCTTTCTCCATGGAGAGTTCCATGATGCCATTTTCTGCGCTTGGCATCGTGAAGAATTCGCTTTGCAACACGGCATATTCTTTATCTACAGGAGTCAGACCTTCAGCAGGATCCACAAGAATCAACCCGTACATTCCGTTGGCAATATGAGCCGGGATATTCGGAACCGGCGAGGCGCAATGGTAAATGTATAAACCTGGAACCAAGGCTTTAAATGAGAACATCCCTTCTTTTCCGGGAATAGCCAGATTGGAACCGGCGCCTCCACCGGGACCATTCACCGCATGCAGATCCATGTTATGCGGAAAAATGCTATCCGCGTGATTTTTGAGATGAACTTCCACGGTATCACCCTGGCGGACCCGGATCATCGGTCCTGGGACCGTGCCATTAAAACTCCAAAATTTGTATTGAACCCCATCGGCTAACGTTCCCACATACTCTTTGGCCTCGACATGGACCACAACATGCGCGGCTTCCTTACGGGTAATTGGGGTAGGAACCTGGGGGAGTGTCGTCAGTTGAGCCTGGATAGTAGGCATACTCATGGCGGGGGCTGGTAAAACGGTTCCCATGGCCAGAACACCCAACATGGTGGCCAGGGAGATGAAACCTGTGAGACGACTTGTGTGTGTGAACGCTACATGCATCATGGATGATTTCCTCCTTCTGAAGTATTGGAAAATGTAACCCCCCTGGTACTGTTCATCTGTATTCTTGCTTATCCTAGAGGAATTTGGGAGGAAAACAATGATATAGATCAATAAATGCGAAAAGATTTTCGCGGGTGCTTCTTGAGGTGGGCTTAGAGCCAGGAAAGGCAAGTAGGATTTTCAGGAGAAACTAAGAAAAGGCATGCGGGGCCATGTGCTGAAGTCTGGTGAGATTTTGAATGACCAAATTTTTTCCTGTTCCACTAATCATGGGATTTTTTTTTGAATCGGCTCAGAATGCGACTGGTGGTTTCTTTCGTCAGGCCTGCCATGTCGGCTAAATCCTGATGGGTCAGTCGTACGCCCATGCGGATGCCAGTTGCCTCTTGAATGCCGGATCGCTGGGTTAGATTGACGAGGATGGAGGCGACCCGCTGTTCGGCACGGTCCAAGGCAAAGGCTTTGGCATTGTCTTGAGATTCGCGCAGGCGGAGGCTTAGGTAATTGATGATATTGACCGCTGCACCAGGATTTCTTTGGATTACGTCCAGCATCACCTTTCGGTGAATTTTGACAATGGAGCCTTCTCCCATGGATTGGGCGCACCCGGGGTGGCCTTCTCCTACCAATGCGGACGCTTCACAACAAAACAAGTCCCCGGGCATGAGGACCTTGAGAGTGACTTCCCGTCCTTCGTGTGAGGACTTTACACATTTCACGTTTCCCTGTTTGATAATGTGAAACCAGTCGGCTGGATCACCTTGCCGAAAGATGAACTGTCCTTTTTTGGATGGGAACTTCGATGGCCTGGCTCGCCAGTTCCCTTCGATCGGTCT
>CABVRQ010000172.1 GCA_902500695.1 uncultured Nitrospira sp.
TCATAGATACTTGAGTTTCCCTTTATACCAGCCGGAATATCCAATCACTCATGGGCTTGGATGATCTCCATAGAAGTCTCCATTTGAATAGGACACGAGAAACTGCATTGTCGATAAATCTTCTATCTTTCGGGAAAGTGGAATGGTGCTGTGCGGCCCTCTTTGCGTTTGATAGGCTCACTGGGAGCACTTCGATAATTTATTCTTATTTCCTTGAACCATTAAATTTATGAATGTAAGCTGATGCACATGGAATGGCTGAATTATCATCATCTGCTCTACTTCTGGGTCATTGCCCGGGAAGGAAGCATCAAGCGGGCCTGCGAAGAACTCAATTTATCCCAACCGGCGTTAAGCGCTCAGCTTCGAACCCTCGAAGATACATTGGGAGAGAAACTGTTTCATCGGGTGGGGAAGACGCTGGTATTAACCGACGTGGGACAGATGGCCTATCGGTACGCTCAGGAGATTTTCTCTCTGGGGCAGGAATTCACTAATACCCTTAAAGGCCGGTCCAGTCATCGTCCCGTAAAATTGGTTGTGGGCATCGCCGAAGTGGTCCCTAAAATGGTCGCGTATAAACTTTTAGAATCCGCCTTTGCTTTATCGGATCCTCTTCAGATGGTGTGTTGGGAAGGGCGCTTGGAAGCATTGTTGGGAGAATTGGCTCTCCATTCCCTGGACATTGTGTTGGCTGATACGGCCATCCCTTCTACGGTGCGGATCTTGGGACACAGTCATTTGCTCGGAGAATCCGGCGTGACGTTGTTTGCATCAAAAGGACTTGCCGCCAAGTACCAAAAAAAATTTCCGAAATCCCTTGATGGAGCACCATTCCTCCTCCCAACCAGTAATTCTATGCTTCGGCGAGGAATGGATGAGTGGTTCTCACGGGTTGGGATAACCCCCCGATTGGTGGGGGAGTTTGAAGATGGTGCGACCATGAAAGCTTTTGGTCAGGCAGGAAAAGGAATTTTTCCCGGATCCAACGTGGTAGGGAAAGAAATATGCCGGCAATACCTGGTTCAAAAAATCGGTGATGTGCCTGACATTCGTGAACAGTTTTATGCCCTTTCAGTGGAACGTCGCCTCAAACATCCCGGGGTATTGGCCATTGTGGACTCAGCTCGAAAAACAATTTTTCGGACTACTGGCTCCTGATAAAAAGTGGATCATCTGGACACCCTATCCGCTACCAAGAATTCCGAAAAAGGCTTATCCTACTCTTTGTTTTTTCGGAAACTCATTTAAAAATCACATTCCTGGATTCTCGATGGTCGTGCCTCTCGCGTCGGAACTCTAGCTAGAGCTACCTCCAGACTTTTCTAATGCCACCAGACGTTGTCCTTCTGCCCGGTGCATGGCTGCTAATTCTCGTATCTCTCTAGCCGCTTTCCATCGGGTTGAGGCAACATGCATTAAACTCGTCCGACGAAACCCCTTGGGATCCATATGCGGTTTCAGAGCAAGGGAGGTCGAGCGCTGTTCCAAACGAACAGCTTCGCTTTGCAGTTCATCGGCCTGCTGGTCATAAATTTTAGCCATTTCCAATAGATCTTCTCCTATCCAGGGCTTCTCTTCTTCCGTGTCATGAGCGGCCAAAGCAATACTCATAGGTGACAACAGAGATGGATTATGTGCCCTGTCCGGGAAGAAGCTCATCATTCCCATACCTCCCAAAACGCCAATTAATACATAGACAAGTACTCGCATTATCATCCCTCCTCTTTATTGAGATTTAATAAACCAAGTGGATTGTTCTATCCATACATGGCCTAGAAAAATAAGATATCCGGCCAAAAGGGGTCAAAGCCGGATTTCATATATTGAAAAAGACCTCTCTACCATGGGGGAAGAAAATTGTCCCCCGTGATATGTGGCCATGGCTCTTGTCAGAGCCCGCCAAGATTCAGGATTCTCTTGCGGCCTGGGAGAGTGACTTACCCTGTCCGTCGTGCCACTCGCCAGATAACTTCATGATAGCCTGGTCAAAAGCCTCATTCAATGCGACCATTCTCAGCGTTTCAAGCGCCTTGCCCTCCTCAGGATAAATCGGGCTGGTCATCGCGGATCGTCTTGCTCCGGGATACCGGTTGGATCCGAGTGGAATGGTGAGTTGGTCCAGGGTGGCATAAG
>CABVRQ010000173.1 GCA_902500695.1 uncultured Nitrospira sp.
GGTGGAGATGAATATTCATTCCCACTCTGTAAATCAGATTTAGACGAAGAATTCTATGCAGATCTGATGGATGTTCAAGCATTGACAAGGTGGAGTAGGAAATCTAAAAAAACGGAAGAAGTGACGGGGGGAGTGGAGGGGAAGTAATTAAAGAATCAGAGCGCTTTTTTCTTTTGACTGAGATGCAGAATTTGATTGACTCGAAAGGCCTGGCTGTAGTGGCCGGATTGGATATATTGAGAATGAAAGCACCGTCCATCAAACGCCAGCAATCTATTTGGGCGGATTTCGATGAGTTTCAGTAATTCCCAATATTCATTTCCCTCGTTGATATACCGATTGCCTCGACAAGCCAAGAGTAAATTAAAAATCATGCTGTTTGGGAAGTTTTCATATCCTTCCGGTATGGTGAAAAATTCACTGCTTAGTTCCAGCTGGTTCGCAAGCTGTGCGTTTGTCGCGTCAGGTATCGGTGGCACGCATTCGAGTTCTGTCGGTCGATGGCGGTATAACCCAGTTTCACCTGAACAAGAATCTGCAGGATTCAGGTAGACCCTCGTCGTGATATCCTGATCGATGTGAGGTTGTCGTTGTCCAACGTGTAGTCGATAGTTGTCAGTCTTGATGCCTTGAAAGACGACTGGTTTGGGGTGAGAAAAATGTATAGAGGGCACATCCCCAAATGACGGTCATGGTTTCCACCAGTTTCCGATGTTCTTGATCAAGGCGGGCTCGAACGCCTGGACAATTTCCCACGATTTTACGCCGGTTGGTATAGGGGAGCCTCAATGCGATTTTGAGGATTTCCTCAGGGTATTGATAGAAATCATCCACGATCACGACCTGATGGTGTCCCAGTTCAACGCGCTGAATTGATACTGTTTGGTGGGGATTGAGGGCGGGAAGATCCGAGCGAATGTGATTGGACATGGAGTCCCTATTGGTATTCGGCTAGAATGACGTTAAAAAAAAACGGGGCAATATTGAAGCTTGTTTCAGGAGGAGTCAAGGGCTTTACATGAAATTGGCCTGCGGAGATGACGATCACCATACGAGGCCAGCAACGGATTGAGAGGAGTCTGGAGGCATGGGAGTTCTATATAGAAACGTATTAGAGCAGATTTGAATGGCCTTTCCTCATCCGGTGTCCGACCGAGTTCATGATTCCTATTTTGTTCATAGCATCATGAGGGCCGTTGTAACAGTGGATGCCCTGAAGAGTGAGCGACCTATCCTCAGTGAGCGTGGTGAATTGGATTATCACACGGCCAGGCTAAGCCGGTTAGCTGAAAAAGGCAGCAGTGTAGAGACTGTCACTCAAGAGTTAGTTCGGTATTGTTCTGGGCTCACAGTATGGGGGCACCTGCGGACACAGCAAAATGTTGTCCCCCCCCGTCACGATCTCTTCTTTAATTGGTGTGTTGCTCGCCTCATTCTATAATCCGAATTTGGCGTGTGATGAATAAATTCATCGGCTGGGGGGAGGTGGTCGGTATGATTGCCATACAGGGGACAACAGATGCATTCGGGCTAAATGATCTCCAAGGTATGGTGATGTTGTGGAATGAACTCGTCCAGAGATTTTTCTCTGTCCTATTGTTCCCATATTCCTGCGGGTGCATTAATTGGATGGGTATGGTCCGTCTTGACCGACTATCCTTTTGGAGTAAATCTGTTAGGGTGCCGTCTTCGGACTGTGCGGGCTTTGGCTGGGGCCTACAAAAAAATCGACACCTTTTTCGGGCAGATTCGATTGGAATTAATTTTCATAAGCCAGGGTTTGTCCCCTATATTTCAAGCTTAATTCTCGTTCAACACAAAGAAGATCCTGATCTGCTACAACGTTAGCCAGAACAAATGCTCTATCTTTATCAATTTGGTGAACAGCGGCCAGGCCTGTATACTTTGGAGACATCGCGATCGGGTGGGGGGAGTGCTTGCTGCCCTGGCAAACTTGAAATTGTTTGGGAAAGAAGGGTTGCGAGTGTGACCTGCCCCCATTCTTTGGCCAGTTGGGATGTTAAA
>CABVRQ010000174.1 GCA_902500695.1 uncultured Nitrospira sp.
ATCGCGGATATTATTAATGTGATCGACGAAATCGCGTTTCAGACGAATCTCTTAGCACTCAACGCGGCGGTGGAAGCGGCGCGGGCAGGTGAACAAGGTCGCGGTTTTGCGGTGGTGGCCTCGGAAGTGCGGAATCTGGCTCAACGTTCGGCCTCGGCTGCCAAGGAGATCAAGACACTGATCAATGAATCGGTGCAAAAGGTGGGTGACGGCAGCGAGTTAGTGAATCGCTCGGGCCAGACGCTGGCCGAGATTGTGAACTCGGTCAAACGGGTGACGGATATTATTTCGGAAATCAGTGCGGCCTCCCAGGAGCAGGCTGCGGGGATCGATCAGGTGAACAAGTCGGTGATGCAGATGGATCAGGGCACGCAGCAGAATGCGGCCTTGGTGGAGGAAGCCACGTCGGCTTCCCAGTCCATGAAACAGCAAGCGACTGAACTGTTGAATCAAGTCGCTTTTTTTAAATTAGAAGATACAGAACAAAGACGATTTGCAGCGACACAACGCGGATCGGGAACCAAGGTTGCCCTTTCAAGTGGCAACAAGTCTTCCGCTGTGAGTAAGCCTTTACCCTCAGGGAAGGCTGTCTCCCCTTCAAAGGCCACGACTCAGGCTCAACCGGCTGGCGTGGGTAGCTCGAATGGCCATGACCGCCGTCAACGCCAGGATGATTTTTTTGAAGAGTTTTAGTAGACGTGACGGGTCAATGGTGAGGGGTGAGACGGAACATGGAATCCCGATTGAAAATGTCGGGAACAACGAATAGGCAGAAATGTAGAAGGCTAATGGCGTTGCCTATTCCGGCATCGCGGCCGGTTGGTAGGGGGGCCATCCTACGCCTCACGTTTCACCCCTTACGCGGAACTTTGAATCAGGCCAGTTTGTTTATTTATCAAATAAGATAGGAGGTCGCATGGGTAAAGTATGGAACTCAATAGGCATTGGTCCAAAAGTGGTGATGACTATTATGGTGGTCTTTGCAAGTTTACTGGCAGGGGGAGCGTATTTGCTCGGACAGCAATTGCATTCGGATCTTGAACGGGTCTTGTCCGATCAGGCGTTTATTGTTCAAAAGCAAATTGAGGTTACTCGTGCCTATGTGACCAAAGAGTTTGTGGTGAAAGCCAAGGCGGCTGGGATGAATACCGGCATTGATCATAGTGCTTCCGATACGGTTCCCTTTCCGGCCACATTTGCTCGTGAAACCTCTGAACTATTGGCTGAGGAAGGCGTCTTTAATGCCAGGATCGTGAGTCTCTCGCCTCTAAATGCGAAAAATGCTCCGCAAGATTCCTTTGAGAAAGAAGCCCTTGCTGCCCTAGCTGCCGGCCAAAAAGATTTTACCAGAAACGATACCGTGAATGGGAAAATGATGTTCCGCCGTGCGACCCCGGATTTGGCGACGGTCCAAGCCTGCATAGGTTGTCATGAGGGCAAAAAAATCGGGGAAATGCTGGGAGCTGTGTCGGTACAGATTCCCATGGATGGTCCCGCTGCACAATTACAAGGGAATCTCAGTAATATGTATATGGGGATTTTGGCAGTGGGTGTGTTGATGATGGGGCTGTTGTATCTGATGATTGCGAAGTTGGTGGTCAAGCCGATGAAGAGTCTGGAGTCCATGGCGGAGCGAGCCAAGGAAGGAGATCTCACCGGTCGGGCCAGCGTGAACAGTCAGGATGAAATCGGTCGAACCAGTGAATCGTTTAATATGATGTTTGACCGGGTGAGTGAAGTCATTGG
>CABVRQ010000175.1 GCA_902500695.1 uncultured Nitrospira sp.
TGTCAAAGGATACTTCACAAGACATTGCTATGAATTTTCTCTAATGCATTGCCTTACTTGACGAATGCTTCTTCTTCAATACTCAACACGCTCACACTGATCGGACTGTCCACATAACGACAGATTTCCCGAATTCCTTGATAAAATTCCAGACCCGGCTCAGTGACCAACGTGGCGTTCATGGCTATCCCATCCAGCATCCCCAGCCTGCCAATCTCCTCAATCTCTGTGAGACTCACCGTATCGAGATAAAATTTCATGAACCGTCATTCCTCATGAACAGGGATTAACCTACAAGGAGCTGAAGCCTCTGCCACAACGATGACCTACGACCCTCGCTTCAGAGTCACCAGGCAAAGCCGGACTGAAGGTTTCGCATCTTTCGTATTGTTAAAAAAGTAACCGGCTCCGTTTGTGGTATGCATACGACAAGCCATAGCTGGATTGAGAAGGCCTGAGATGAAAGATCTTGAAACATGGCACAAATGCGATTAATAAATATGCAGGTTGATGAAATGTCATCGCTACCCTATGACAGATCGTGGTGGCATCGGAGGCTATACCACAATCTTACGTGGATTCATCGCCTAAGATTTCTGAAAAAAGAGTGCGATCAGTAATGGCGAAAGAGTGCGGAGTTGAAATACGTCGATTCAAGTCGGTCGTTGAAGACCTAATTTTTTGATCCGGCTACGGAGTGTACTGGGCGCCAAGCGGAGTTGTTCTGCGGCTCCGCCGTCCCCTTCGATCTGCCATTTACTGGAGGCCAGGGTTTGGAGAATATGTTGCCGTTCAAAATCAACTAATCCAGCCGGAACCTTTGATTCATGCGTCGTACTCTGAAGAATCAAAAGCCGTTCATCAATGCGCAGAACTTTTTGGTGGGAGAGAATCACCGCCCGTTCAATGACATTTTCCAATTCTCGAATGTTGCCCGGCCAGGAATACCGGATAAGCCGCTGGAGAGAATCCGGTTCAATCGTTTCACAGGGCCGATTGAGTTTAATGGCATAGTGCTCAAGAAAATGCTGGGCGAGTTCTGGAATATCTTCAGGCCGAGCACGGAGTGGAGGGATGGTAATCGGAAACACATGAAGTCGATAGAAAAGGTCAGCCCGAAATCGACCTTGCTCAATTGCCAAAGGCAGATCGGCATTGGTCGAGGCCATCAACCGAATATCCACCGGAATAGACTGCTTGCCACCCACACGATCAACCATCCCGTCCTGGATCACTCGCAACAATTTCGCTTGCGTCTCCATGGGAATTTCCCCGATTTCATCCAGCAACAGGGTCCCGCCATGGGCTAATTCAAACCTTCCCTCCCGCCTCGAATCGGCTCCGGTAAATGCTCCTCGTTCATGCCCAAACAGCTCACTTTCTACCAGTCCCATCGGAAGCGCTGCACAATTAACCCGAATGAACGGTTTGCCAGCACGAAGACTCCAATCATGTATGGCTTGGGCAAGTAGCTCTTTCCCGGTTCCCGTCTCCCCGGTGATCAAGACGGTCGCGGTCGTGGGAGCCACCTCGCGGGCGAGTTCTAATACATGCTGAAAAACCTGACTCCGTCCGACCATAGCCCCGAAGTGCTTGGTCAGTTTGAGTTCCTCGACCAGATAGGTATTTTCTCGTGCCAACTGCTGACGCAGTAGATTAATTTCCTCATAGGCCTGAACATGATCAATCGCATAGGCGATTTGCATGGCCACTTGTGATAAAAACTCAAGCGCATCCG